>NZ_CP137157.1:2065000-2365000 GCF_040581405.1 Komagataeibacter sucrofermentans DSM 15973 | reverse complement strand
CCCACCAGCTACGCGTGCATTGCGAGGCGCTGGGCAACCCCATACTGGGCGACCCGAAATACGGGGGTGACAAGGCGCATGTCACCGGTTTTGCCGACAGGCTGCACCTGCACGCCCGCAGGCTGGAACTGCCGCACCCCGCCGGGGGCACGCTGGTGGTCGAGGCCGAACTTTCGCCTCACATGCGCGAGACATTCAGGCAGATCGGGTTTGTCGCCCCGGCCGCCGCCCCGGCACGGCGCACATAATGCCGCCCGGCACCACAGGACAGGAAGTAAGATGGCACAGAACGGAAATGCAAAACGGATCCTGATCGGGGGGGCGGTCGCCCTGGTGGTGATAGCAGGCGGCGGGGGGCTGGTGCTCAAATCCATGCTCGACCCCGATGCCGTGCGCGCCAAGGCCATTGCCGCGCTTGAAAAACAGACCGGCCGGCAGGTACGCATGGGGGCGCTGGAGTTCAGCGTTTTCCCCACCCTTTCGCTTTCGGTGAAGGATGTGGGCCTGTCAGACATGGCAGGCGGGGCCTATACCGACATGGTCACGGCAGACAGGCTGCAGGCCAGCGTGGGCCTGATGGCGCTGCTGCACCACGAGATCCAGCTTGATGGCCTAAAGCTCGACCATCCGGTCATCCACCTCGAACGCACCAAACAGGGCATGGCCAACTGGCGCCTGACCCCCACCGGCGCGCAGGCCACCGCAAAGCCGGATGCCAAGACCCAGCAGGCGGCATCGGACTGGAAGGTGCAGATCGGCAGCATCCGCATCAGCAATGCCGATGTGGACTGGGATGATCGCCTGTCGGGCAGCAAGGGCAAGGTGGCGCTCGACCACATCAACCTGACCGATGTGGATGGCAGCAAGCCCGAGATCGACGTGGCGGGCCATAACGATACCGGCAGCTTTACGCTGGCGGGGCATACGGGTTCGATCAACCTCACCTCCACCGCGCGCGCCGGCTGGCCCGTCGCGCTCAAGGCGGCTTTCAAGGCAGGCGGCGAGCAGGTGGGGCAGCTTGCGCTTGATGGCACCGTGGCCGACCCCGACCACATGAAGGGCTATAACGTCACGGTTGATGGCAACATCGCCAGCCTCAGGGCGATCGACGCCTTCGTGCCGGGGCTGAACCTGCCCGACGTGCGCCGCCTCACGCTCAAGGCCAATGTGGTTGATGGCAGTGCCGCCGACAAGGAAGGCAGCACGCCGCTGCTCAATTCGCTGCACCTCGATACGGGGGCGGTTGATGCGGGGCAGTACCTGTCGGGCCTGACATTGCAGGGCCTGTCGATTGACGCGCCGGGGCCGAAGGATACGGTCACCATCAACAGCCAGGGCCAGTGGCAGGGCAAGGGGCTGAAGCTGACCGGCACGCTCGGCTCGCTCCAGCAGCTTGATGCCGCGGTGATGTCGCACCTGGCCGAGGCGCTGCCGCTTTCGCTCGACCTGTCGGGTGATCCGGGCTCGCTGCGGGTAGCGGGCACGCTGGGCGGTTCGCGCGCGGTGGTCAATGTCACGGCCTCGGCGGGGCAACTGCCGCTGCCCAATGGCGCGGTGCTCGATCATCTCGATGCTTCGACCCATCTGGTGAGCGAGGATAACGGCGCGCATTTCCAGCTGTCCGATCTGGTGGTCAAGAGCACGCAGCTTGCGCTCAAGGGCGGCCTTGACCTGTCCGTGCATGGTGGCGTGGGCGGGGTGCCGCTGGTCAGTGGCACGATTGATGCAAGCTGGCTCAATGCCGATGCCCTGATGGGCCCGCCCGCGCAGGCGGATGCGAAAAAGGTGACCGCCGCCCCCGCGCAGGCCAAGGCGAATGACGAGGCCCTGCCGTTTGATGAACTGCGCAAGCTGGACATGGACCTGCGCCTGACGGTGGCGCAGATGGAATTCGAGGGCGATACCTATCGTAATGCCCTGACCCACATCAACCTGCGCAACGGCGTGCTGAAGGTTGACCCCCTGCAGGCCGAAGGCACGGGCCGCCGCCTGTCCGGGCAGTTTGAGGTGGATGCAACGGCAGGCAAAACCCCCACCGTTTCGGGCACGATCGGCACGCTGGTGCTGCCCGCCGCCTGGCTGGAGAGCAAGGCCGGGCTTTCGAACATGGTGCAGGGCGCACTACAGGTCGTGGGTTCGGTCAGGACGCAGGGCAACACCCGCACCGAACTGCGTAACGGCATGAACGGGCATCTGGGCGTGTCGATGGTCAATGGCACGGTCAGCGGCAGTGCGCTGGGCGAACTGCTTGGTGATGCCGCGCGTGGCGCGCTGGGGTCCGGCCCGATCGCGCTGCGCTGCTTTGGCCTGCACATGGCCATGGCCAATGGCACGGCCAATGTCGATACCATCGGCGTGCAGACCAATGCGCTGACCGTAACCGGCAAGGGCACGGTGGGCATGGTCTCGCAGGCGCTTGACCTGCATCTGGTGCCGCAGCTCATGATCAGTGGCACCGGGGCTTCCGTGCCGCTGCGCGTAGGGGGCACGCTCAGCGCGCCGCGCCCCAAGATGGATGCGGGGTCTGACGGGCGCTACGCCATCGGCCTGCTGCTTGGCGGCTCGAACAGCAATGCCGTGACCGATCCGTGCCCGGCCACCCTCAAGGCCGCGCGTGAAGGCGCGACCGGCCCCGAGCCCACCACGGCAGCCCCCAAGGCTGAAGGGGGCGCCAATGGCGCGGCTGGCCTGCTGAACAACTCCAAGGCCTCGCCTGATGTGAAGAAGGTTGGCGGCCTGCTCAAGGGGCTGGGCATCCTGAAATGATGAAGGACGGCGTACGCCCCCCCACGCCCCAGACCGCAGGCAGGCGCCGGCGGTTCTGGGCCAAGGCCGCGATCAGCCCGGTTGCCGGTGGCGGCTTTACGGTGGAACTTGACGGGCGGGGCATCCGCCTGCCCGGCGGCACGGCGCTGTGCGTGCCCTCGCGCGCGCTCGCACAGGCCATTGCTGATGAATGGATGAAGGCGGGCGGGGAAAAGGGCGGCCATTTCACGCCCGATGACCTGCCCATGACGCGCATCGCGGGCACCATGATCGAGCGCGTGGCCCCTGATCCCACAGCACAGGTCGCGGCCCTGCTGCACTATGTGGATGGCGAACTGCTGTGTTACCGCGCCGATTATCCAGCCCCCCTGTGCCGTGAGCAGCAGGCGCTATGGGACCCGCAGCTTGCGTGGCTGCGTGCGCGTCATGACATCGACATGGCAGTGACGACGGGCATCATGCCGCTCGTGCAGTCACCTGCCGTGCATGACGCGTGGCGGGCGCTGCTGACGCAAATGGATGATGCCACCCTGGCCGCATTGGGGGTGATGGTGCCCGCGATGAAAAGCATCGTGCTGGGACTGGCAGTCGTGACCGGCGCGCTGCCTGCGGCAAAAGCTGCCGAGATTGCCAGCGTGGACGAGCGCAGCCAGATGGAAATATGGGGCAAGGACGCAAAACTGCTCGAGGCCCTGCGCCTGCAGGCAGTGGAAGTGGAGGATGCGACGCGCTTCCTCCAGCTTTGCCGGGCGGTCTGACCTCAACCTTGTAGATAAAAGTTTTCGGGTGCCGCCTTTCCCTCCCTGAAAAAAAGCGGCCCCCAAAACAGTTACTGTCCGTTTTATCCCTGCCTCAGGGCACCAGCACCGTGGCGCTGGCCAGGCAGGCAATGCCTTCCTCGCGGCCGGTAAAGCCGAGGCGCTCGGAGGTGGTGGCCTTGACCGAGATGCGGTCGACATCAACCTTGAGCAGCTCGGCAAGGCGGGCGCGCATGGCTTCGGAGTGCGGGCCGATCTTGGGGCGCTCGCAGATCAGCGTCACATCGGCATTGACCAGCATGCCGCCACGCTGGCGGATACGCTCGCCCGCGTGCACCAGAAAGCGCGCGCTGTCGGCATCTTTCCACTCATTCTGGCTGGGCGGAAAGTGGCGGCCAATATCACCTTCGGCCAGGGCGCCATAAATGGCATCGCACAGTGCATGGATGCCCACATCCGCATCGGAGTGGCCCGCAAGGCCGCGCGTGTGCGGCACGTTGATGCCGCACATGATGAGCGGACGGTTCTCGGCAAAGGCATGCACGTCGTAGCCCATGCCTGTGCGCGGCAGCAGGGTCGGGCCGATCAGGCGTTCCAGTCGCACCAGATCCTCCTTGTAGGTCAGTTTGATGTTGTCTTCTGCACCCGGCACGATGGCCACGGGGTGACCCGCGCCTTCAAGCAGGGCGGCGTCATCGGTGGCATCGGCGGCTTCGGCCGCGCGGTGCAGGTCGCGCAGCAGGCCAAAGCGGAAGCCCTGCGGCGTCTGGGCACGGAATAGATCGGTGCGCGGCACGGTATCGGTAATGATACCATCCTTTGCGCGCTTGATGGTATCGGCCACGGGCACTGCGGGGATCACGCCCGCATGTTCGGCCAATGCCGCGATCACGCCCTGCGTCACGCTGGCGGGCACGTAGGGCCGCGCGCCATCATGGATCAGCACCAGTTCGGGGCGCTCGGCCCCGGGCAGGCGGTCAAGGGCCTCAAGCCCCGCGCGCACGCTGGCCTGGCGCGTCTCGCCACCGGGCACCACGGGCAGGACCGTGCAGCCTTCGGGCGCAAAGCCTTCAAGCGCACGGGCCAGCAGGGCGGGATCGCCCACCGGCTGGATGAGGCCGACATGAGGGGCAAGGGCATCCGCCGCGTGGCGGATGACGGGCCAGCCGCCGAGCGTGACATACTGCTTGGCGACGGGGGTCGCGGTCTGGGCGCTGTACCGGCTGCCCTGGCCCGCGGCGAGAAGAATGGCTGCAACACGCATGATGCGGAGCAATGCGGCCATGTGGGCCGCGCGTCAAGCATTGTGCGCGGGCAGGGGCAATGTCGGGTCTGTTCCGGCTGTGCTTTTCGGGTTGTCACGATCGGGCAAAAATGTGCGTTGCGTGCCCTGAAGCTGATTGCACGGGGCGGCGGGAGCAGGTATTCTGCCTAAATCATAAGCATTTTTGATGGATAATGTAGCTGGCCTGTTTCCACGTTGCCGCACGCGGCTGGAAAGCCGGCGGGGAAGTAGGGTTCATGTCGTCTCAACTGCTCTCGCCCATTGATCTGGGTGGCGGGGTCATTCTCAAGGCGCCGGTCATTCTCGCCCCCATGGCGGGGGTGACCGATCTGCCGTTTCGCAGGCTGGCGCGCAGCCTCGGCGCAGGGCTTGTCGTGTCCGAGATGATCGCGTCATGGGCCATGATCCGCGAGAACGAGACCACCCTGCGCATGGCCGAAGTGGCTGATGACGGCCCCAACTCCGTGCAGCTTGCCGGGTGCGACCCCGAGGCGATGGGCCAGGCGGCGCGGATCGCGGTTGATCGCGGGGCAGACATCATCGACATCAATTTCGGCTGCCCGGTCAAGAAAGTGGCCGTGGGCCAGCTTGCCGGCTCCGCCCTGATGCGTGATGAGGCCCATGCCGGCCGCCTGCTTGAGGGCGTGGTGCGCGCGGTCAATGTGCCCGTTACGCTGAAAATGCGCATGGGCTGGGACCATAACAGCCTCAATGCCCCCACACTGGCCCGAATTGCACAGGAATCGGGCATTCGCATGGTAACCGTGCATGGCCGCACCCGCCAGCAGTTCTATAACGGCACGGCGGACTGGCACTTCGTGCGCAATGTGGTCGATGCGGTGGATCTGCCGGTGATCGTCAATGGCGATATCCTGAGCGTGGAGGATGCCCGCACAGCCCTTGAGCGCTCGGGCGCACAGGGTGTCATGATCGGGCGCGGCTGCTATGGCCGCCCGTGGTTCCTGGCCCAGGTGGCGCGCGCGCTCATGCATGGCGAGGATATTCCCGAGCCTGATCTGGTGGCGGAAAAAGCCATCGTGCTGAAGCATTACGGCATGATGATCGACCATTTTGGCGCCCATCCCGGCCTGCGGCTCGCGCGCAAGCATGTGTCATGGTACTCGGCGGGGCTGCCGGGTTCGGCAGGCTTCCGCGCTGCCGTGAACAAGATGGACACGGTCGATGGCGTGATCGGCATGATCCATGAATTCTATGACGGGCAGATCGCGGCGGGCCATGTGCGCGGGCCGCGCCCCTCCACCGTTGAGGCGGAAAAGGCCGCAGCGCGCGCGGCATGAACCATACCCCGCCCGCACCCTCCGGCCATGTGCCCTGCGCGCCCGACAACGTAACGGGAAACGGGCAGGTCATACTCGATTCGCTGGCGCTGCCGGTGGTGGTGGTGCGCGCCGATAACGCCATCGGCTACGTTAACAGCGCCGCCGAGCCGTTTTTCGGCATGTCGCGCGCGCATCTGGTGCAGATGCGCCTGACCGATATCCTGCCCGGTGACAGCCCGCTCTTCCTGCTCATGGAGCAGGTGCGCGCGCAGGATCACACCGTGGTCGAGCACGAGGTCACGCTGGAAAGCCCCCGCCTGCGCCATGAGGGCGTGACCGTGCAGGGCGCCCCCGTGATGGAGGAGCCGGGCTCGGTCGCGCTGACGTTTCATGACTTCTCCGCCGTGCGCGTGCTCGACCGCCAGCTTACCTTCCGCTCGGCGGCGCGCAGTGTTGCGGGCATGGCGGCCATTTTGGCGCATGAGGTCAAGAACCCGCTCTCCGGCATAAGGGGGGCGGCGCAACTGCTTGAAACCTCGGTGGGCGAATCGGACCGCGAGCTTGCCGTGCTGATCCAGGACGAGGTCAACCGCATCCGCGACCTCGTGGACCGGATGGACATGTTCAGCGACCGCCCGATCGAGCGCAGGCCGGTCAACATCCACCGCGTGCTCGAGCATGTGCGCAGGCTGGCCCAGCAGGGCTTTGCCGCTGATATCCGCTTTGAGGAAGTGTATGACCCCTCGCTGCCGCCAGTGTGGGGCAACCGCGACCAGCTGGTGCAGGTGCTGCTCAATCTGGTCAAGAACGCCGCCGAGGCCCTGCACGACCACCCCGAGGGCGACGCGCCGCCGCAGATTACGCTCACCACCAGCTACCGCCCCGGCATATGGGTTTCCACCGGGGCGGGCAGCCAGCGCGTGCAGTTGCCGCTGCTGGTGTCGGTGCGTGATAACGGGCCGGGCATTCCCGAGAACATCCGCCCGCACCTGTTCGAGCCGTTCCTCACCACCAAGACCACGGGCAGCGGGCTGGGGCTGGCGCTTGCGGGCAAGATCGTGGGCGACCATGGCGGCGTGATCGAGGTGGAAAGCCGCCCCGGCCGCACCGAGGTCCTGCTGCATCTGCCTGTCGTGACCGAAGACCGGGGCACGCCCTGAAGCCCTGCCAGAGTTGAGAGATTTATAGCGTATGTCGCTGCCGACCATTCTTGTTGCCGATGATGACCGCTCCATCCGCACGGTGCTGAGCCAGGCGCTTGGGCGCGCGGGCTATCAGGTCCGCGCCACGGCCCAGGCCTCCACCCTGTGGCAGTGGGTGGAGGAAGGCGAGGGCGACCTCGTGATTACCGATGTGGTGATGCCCGATGAGAACGGGCTGGACCTCATTCCGCGCATCCGCCGTATCCGTCCCGACCTGCGGGTGGTGGTGATGAGCGCCCAGTCCACGCTCATGACGGCGGTCAAGGCCACCCAGCGCGGCGCGTTCGAATACCTGCCCAAGCCGTTTGACCTCAAGGAAGTGCTGGCCGTTGTCGCCCGCGCGCTGGCCACCCCCGCCATGCCGGTGCAGCCCGCGGTGGTGGCCCCCCGGCCCGAGGAGCAGATGTCGCTTATCGGGCGCTCGGTGGTGATGCAGGACATCTACCGCATCATCGCCCGCCTCACGACATCGGACCTGACCGTGATGATTACGGGCGAGAGCGGCACCGGCAAGGAACTCGTCGCCCGCGCCCTGCATGATTACGGGCCGCGCCGTACCGGGCCGTTCGTGGCCATCAACATGGCTGCCATTCCGCGCAACCTGATCGAGAGCGAACTGTTCGGCCATGAGCGCGGGGCCTTTACGGGGGCGACCAGCCGGGTGGCGGGGCGCTTCGAGCAGGCGGCGGGCGGCACGCTGTTCCTTGACGAGATTGGCGACATGCCGCCCGAGGCCCAGACCCGGCTTTTGCGCGTGCTGCAGGATGGCGCCTTCACCACCGTGGGCGGCACCGTGCCCATCAGGGCCAATGTGCGCATCATCGCCGCCACCCATCGCGACCTGCGTCAGGCCATCCGGGAAGGCAGCTTCCGCGAGGATCTGTACTACCGCCTGAACGTGGTGCCCATGCGCCTGCCGCCCCTGCGCGAGCGGGTGGAGGACATTCCGCTGCTCGCGCGGCACTTCCTTAACGAGAACGCCGATGGCGCGGGCAACGTGCGCGTGCTCGATGAGGAGGCGATGGCCCGCCTGCAGGCCTATCGCTGGCCGGGCAACGTGCGCGAGCTTGAAAACCTGATGCGCCGCATCACCGCACTCCACCCGCAGGAAAACATCGGGGCCGACATCATTGATGCCGAACTCGCCGAAGTCAGCAGCAGTGGCGCCCCGGGCGAGGGGGGCAGCAGCACCGAAACCCTGGCCGAGGCGGTCGAGCGCCACCTGCGCCGCTTCCTCGCGGCGGGGGCAGGGCAGGACGACATGCCCATGAGCGATATCTATGACAAGGTGATTGCCGAGGTGGAGCGCCCGCTCATTTCCATGATGCTCTCGGCCACGCGCGGCAACCAGATCCGCGCCGCCGCCATGCTGGGGCTGAACCGCAATACCCTGCGCAAGAAGATCCGCGATCTCGACATTCCCGTGGTGCGCGGGGGGGCATGACCACGCCCGCCCCGCCGCGCACGAGCGTTGCCTATCGGCTGGCGCGGCGCATGCTCGACATGCTCGTGCGCCGCAACGTGGCCCTGGTGCTGGTGCTGCTCGCGCTTGTGCTGGGGGTTGCGACCTTCGTGGTGCTGTCGGGTGGCAATTCGCTGGCCCATCACCCGCAGATCCAGGCGCTGGTGTTCATTCTCAACTTTCTGGTGCTGCTGCTGCTGGCCACATCGCTGACCGAAAAGGTGGGCCGCGTGCTGGCCGAGCGGCGCAGCGGGCTGGCAGGTGCCCGGCTGCATGTGCGGCTGGTCACGCTGTTCGGCATCGTGGCGGTGGCGCCCACCATCGTGGTGGGCACGTTTGCCGCCGTGTTCTTTCATTACGGCATCCAGATCTGGTTCAGCGACCGGGTGAACACCGCGCTGAACGAGGCGCTCGAAACCTCGCGCGGGTACCTGCAGGAGCATAACGCCAACATCCGCACCGAGGCCTTCTCGCTGGCCAACTACCTGGTCAGCGCCCAGACCGCGCTGGCCGGGTCGGGTAACGACCTGCTGCACAACGCCGATGCGCTCTCGCAGGTGCTGGATTCGCAGGCTACGCTGCGCGGGCTGGACGTGGCGGTGGTGTACGACCCGTTCACCAACACGGTCGTGGCCTCGGGCGGGCTGATGGGGCGCACGGCCAACATGAAGGACCTGCCGCCGCCCGCCGCAACCCTCATGGCCCGCACCAACGAGATCGCGATCCTGGATTCGGCGGATGAAAAGACTGTCCGCGCGGTTGTGACGCTGGGCGATACGCCACCGCTCATGCTCATGATCGCCCGCCCCGTTGACCCCGACATTCTCGAGCACATGCACCGCACCGAGCAGGTGGTGGCCGACTACCAGCGGCTCAATGGCAATCGCGGCAAGATCCAGTTCACCTTCGTGCTGATCTTCGCGCTCGTGGCGGTGCTGGTGCTCGGTGCCGCCATCCTGATCGGGCTGATGCTGGCCAACCAGATCGTGCGCCCGCTCGGGCTGCTCATCCTGGCATCGGAGCGGGTGAGCAAGGGCGATCTCGACAGCAACGTGCCCGAGGGCGACCGCGATGATGAGGTGGCCAGCCTGTCACGCGCCTTCAACCGCATGACCACGCAGCTTGCCACCCAGCGCGCCGAGCTGATCCAGGCCAATAACCAGATCAATGAACGCCGCCGCTTTACCGAGGCCGTGCTGTCAGGCGTTTCGGCCGGGGTGATCGGGCTGGATTCGCAGCGCATGATCGAACTGCCCAACCGGGCGGCGAGCGTGCTGCTGCACCGCGACATGGTCGAGTGCGTGGGCCGCCCGTTGATCGAGGTGGTGCCCGAACTTGCCGACATGCTCGACCGCATTGCCCATGATGGTGCGCGCGAGCTGACGGGCGAGGTGCAGGTGCTCGCGGGCGGGCGCGCCAGTACGCTGCTGGTGCGAATCGGCGCGGAAATGCAGGGCAGCGTGGCTGGTGTCTCGGCCGAGGGCTACGTGGTTACTTTTGATGACATAACAGCCCTGCAGGTGGCGCAGCGCAAGGCGGCCTGGGCGGACGTGGCGCGCCGCATCGCCCATGAGATCAAGAATCCGCTCACCCCCATCCAGCTTGCGGCCGAGCGGCTCAAGCGCCGCTTTCTGCGCGAGATTTCATCCGACCCCGATACGTTCGTGCAATGCGTGGACACCATCATCCGCCACGTGGGCGATATCGGGCGCATGGTGGATGAATTTTCCGCCTTCGCCCGCATGCCGCAGCCAGTCATGCGCAACGAGGATCTCTCGCGCATCGTGCGCGAGGCGCTGATCCTGCAACGCAACGCCCACCCCGAACTGGTCTATGAGGTCGATCTGCCCGACCGGGGGCCGATCGTGCGCTGCGACCGCAGGCTGGTGGGCCAGGCGCTGACCAACCTGTTGCAGAACGCAGCCGACGCCATTGCCATGCGCGCCCCCGACGCGGCGCCGGGCGGGGATGGCGTCATTGGCCACATCCGTATTACATTGGAAAATGACGGCGCGCATGTTCGCCTGCGCGTCGAGGATGACGGGATCGGGCTGCCGGTCGAGGATCGCGCCCGGCTGACCGAGCCATATGTGACGCACAAGCCCAAGGGAACCGGCCTGGGCCTTGCGATCGTCAAGAAGATTCTTGAAGATCACGGCGGCAGCATCGGGCTTGAGGACAATGCCGGGGGCAGGGGAGCTGTGTCGACGTTGATTTTGCCGATAAAGGACGACCATGGGGCATGAAATCCTGATCGTCGATGATGAGCCGGATATACGGCTCCTTATCGAAGGCATTCTGGCCGATGAAGGATACGAAACGCGGCTGGCGGGTGATTCCGATTCAGCCATCGCCGCCTTCAGGGAGCGTCGGCCCGCGCTGGTGGTGCTCGATGTCTGGCTGCAGGGTTCACGGCTTGATGGGCTGGGCATCCTCAATGTGCTGCACAAGGAGGAGCCGTCCGTCCCGGTCATCATGATCTCGGGCCACGGCACCATCGAGACCGCCGTTGCCGCCCTGCAGCACGGCGCGTACGACTTTATTGAAAAACCCTTCCAGGCTGACCGGCTGCTCGTGGTGGTGCGCCGCGCGCTCGAGGCCTCGCGCCTTGCGCGCGAGAATGCCGAGCTGCGCCTGCGCGCGGGCTCGGGCACCGTGCTTGAGGGGCGTAGCGCCGCCATTGCCGCCGTGCGCAACCAGATCGACCGCGTGGCGCCCACCGGCTCGCGCGTGCTGATCTCGGGGGCGGCGGGCACGGGCAAGGAAGTGGCAGCAAGGATGATCCATGCCAGCTCCCGCCGCGCGGAGGGGCCGTTCATTGCGCTGAACTGCGCCACCCTCGCCCCGGGCCGGTTTGAAGAAGAACTGTTCGGCATCGAAGGCAGCGATGATGGCACGGGTCGGCGCACCGGCGTGCTCGAGCGCGCGCATGGCGGCACGCTTTTGCTTGATGAAGTGTCCGACATGCCGCTCGAGACGCAGGGCAAGATCGTGCGCGCGCTGCAGGACCAGACCTTTGAGCGGCTTGGCGGTTCGCGGCGGGTCAAGGTGGATGTGCGCGTGCTCGCCACCACCAACCGCGACCTGCAGGCCGAGATCGGGCTCGGGCGCTTCCGTGAGGATCTGTACTATCGCCTCGCCGTCGTGCCGCTGCGTATTCCCAGCCTGCGCGAGCGGCGCGAGGACATACCCGAGCTTGCCCGCATGTTCCTTGACCGCGCCGCAGAAAACGCGGGCCTGCCGCTGCGCGAGCTTTCAGGCGATGCCATTGCCGCGCTCCAGAGCTACGAGTGGCCGGGCAACGTGCGCGAACTGCGCAACCTGATGGAGCGCCTGCTCATCATGATGCCGGGCAACAGCACCGACCCCATCCGGGCCGACATGCTGCCGTCCTCGGTGGGGGATGGGGCGCCCGCGCTGCTCAAGTTCGATTCTGACGAGGATGTGATGAGCCTGCCGCTGCGCGAGGCGCGCGACCTGTTCGAGACCCAGTACCTTCAGGCGCAGCTTTTGCGTTTTGGCGGGAACATAAGCCGTACCGCGGGCTTTGTGGGCATGGAGCGCAGCGCGCTGCACCGCAAGCTCAAGCAGCTCGGCGTGACATCGGAGGATCGCAACGCAGGATGAGCTTTTGCCCACCTGACGCATGCCTGCTAGACAACGAACCGTGATACGGATGGTGGCAACGCCGTAGCATGACACGTGACTGTGCCGTGTTGATTTTCGCCCAACAAACAACAAGTAAGGCCCTGCCGTGGCAAAAGAACCTTCACAGAATGTACAGGACGTGTTTCTCAACCACGTCCGCCGGTCGAAAACGCCGGTCACCATTTTCCTCGTCAATGGCGTCAAGCTTCAGGGCATCATCACCTGGTTTGACAATTTTTTCGTTCTGCTGCGGCGCGACGGGCATACGCAGCTTGTCTACAAGCACGCGATCAGCACCGTCATGCCCGCCACCCCCGTCAGCCTGTTTGATCCCCCGGCTGAGGATACGGAAGAACCTGCTGCCACGGATGGCAGCCCGTCGTGACGGTGGCGGCGCCTTCATCCGCCACGCGCGCCGCTGTCATCCTGCCATGGGAGCGCCCTGACAGGCACGATGATGCCCGCGCGGCCGAAGCCCGGCTGGAGGAAGCGGTGGGACTTGCCGCCTCCATCGGGCTGGTGGTGGTGTGTCAGGCGGTGCTGCTGCTACGCGCCCGCAGGCCTGCTACCCTGCTTGGCGGCGGTCAGGTCGATTCGCTTAAAGAGACGGTCAAGGCCGACAACATCACCGTTGTCATTATCGATTCCCGGCTCACCCCGGTGCAGCAGCGCAACCTCGAGCGCGCGCTGGGCTGCAAGGTGATCGACCGGACCGCGCTGATCCTTGATATTTTTGGCGAGCGCGCGGCCACGCGTGAAGGCACGCTGCAGGTCGAACTCGCCCATCTGGAATACCAGCGCAGCCGCCTTGTGCGCACCTGGACCCATCTTGAGCGCCAGCGCGGTGGCTTCGGCTTTCTTGGCGGCCCCGGCGAGACGCAGATCGAGGCCGACCGCCGCATGATCGGCGACCGGATCGTGCGCCTCAAGCGCGAGCTTGAGCAGGTGCGCCGCACGCGCGGGCTGCACCGGCAGGCCCGCAGGCGCGTGCCGTTCCCCATTGTGGCGCTGGTGGGTTACACCAATGCGGGCAAGTCCACCCTGTTCAATGCCCTGACCGGGGCGAGCGTGTATGCGCAGGACCAGCTTTTTGCCACGCTGGACCCCACCATGCGCGGCATCCAGCTGCCATCGGGGCGGCGGGTGATCCTGTCCGATACGGTGGGCTTCATCAGTGACCTGCCGACCGAACTCATCGCCGCCTTCCGCGCCACGCTTGAAGAGGTGGCCGAGGCCGACATCATCCTGCATGTGCGCGATGTCTCGCACCCCGATAGCGCCTCGCAGCGCAATGACGTGATCGAGGTGCTCGAGGGCATGGCGCGCAACGGCACGATCGAGGCCGACTGGCAGGGGCGTGTGATCGAGGTGCTGAACAAGGCCGATCTCGTTGGCGGGCGCGACGCCGTGGGCGCGCGACCGGGCAACGTGGTCATTTCCGCCATTACCGGCGATGGCCTGCCCGACCTGCTGGCCGCGATTGACGAGCGCATGACCCGCGCGATGGAAGTCGTGCGCTACCGCGTGCCCATAACCGAGGGCGCGGCCATGGCCTGGCTGCACGAGCATGGCGAGGTGACCGAGCGTGCCGATGGGGAGGAAGGGGCCGAGATGACCGTGCGCCTTTCACCTGCCAACCGTGCGCGTTTCGAGATGCAGTTCGGTCGCGTCGTGACCTGCCTGGTCGATTAGGGACTGCGGGATCAAGAGAAGTTTCTGGATGCCGCCTTCTTTTCAAAAAGGCGGCATTTCCTGAAGCTTGCCAAAAAAAGCTTCATCAGAAACTTCCTTATGGTTGCGGGAGTCTTTTAAAACTGGCCGCACAGGCAGGCTTTCTGGATGGTCAGGTCATGATGGCGCGCGGGGTGGAAAAATGACGCCCGCCGGCGCAGGAATGACGGGTTGAACAACGGACAGGGGCGGAGGCGGCAATGACGCAACGGATCACACTGGCGGATATGCACAAGGTGGTGGCGATGATGCGTGAAGCAGCACAGCGCCATGTCATGCCGTCCTTCCGTTGCCTTGACCGTGCCGATATTCGCAGCAAGAGCGGGCCGATGGATATCGTGACCGTGGCGGATGAAGCCACCGAGCGTGACCTCACCGCAGCCTTGCAGGCCGCCTGGCCCAAAGCCCTCGTGGTGGGGGAGGAGGCGGTGGCCGCCAGTCCTGACCTGCTTGATGGCCTGGCCACGGCTGAACTGGCCTTTGTCATCGACCCGATTGATGGCACCGCCAATTACGCGGCGGGCGTGCCGCTGTTTGGCGTGATGGTGTCTGCCGTATCGGGTGGCGAAGTTGTGGGCGGGGCGATTGTGGACCCCATCTGCAATATCGCGGCCATAGCCGCGCGCGGGCAGGGGGCGTGGCTTGATGATGGCAAGGGGGGCGAGCGCCGCCTGCAGGTTGCCCCCGCCGTGCCCGCGCATGAGATGGCGGGCAATGCCTCATGGCGCTACCTGCCAGCCCCCGTGCGTGATGTGGTGACCCATAACCTGCCCAAGGTGGCGGGATCGTGGGATTTCCGTTGTGCGGCGCATGAATACCTCATGCTGGTCGATGGGCGCTGCCATTTCCTGCTGTTTAACCGCACCCTGCCGTGGGACCATCTGGCGGGCTGGCTGATCCATCAGGAAGCCGGTGGCTACAGCGCCCATTTTGATGGCGCGCCCTATCGCGTGACCGACCGTAGCGGCGGGCTGCTCTATGCGCCTGATCGCGCAAGCTGGCAGGCGCTGCACGACCTGTTGCTGACGGCTCCCTGAAAGATAAAAGTTCTTGGGTGCCGCCTTTTTTCAAAAAGGCGGCGCTCTTTCGAAGCTTTTTGAAAAAAAGCTTCACCAAAAACTTTTGATTTTTAAGTCTTTTTTGTTGCTGCACGCTCGCGGTGTTTCACCGCCTGCCAGCCTTCCTCCATGGTTTTCACGTCCACATCGGCCAGTGCGAGCCCCCGGTCGGCCAGATCGTGCTCGACGGCGGTAAAGCGGCGGGTGAACTTGGCGTTGGCCTGGCGCAGGCAGGCCTCGGGGTCCATGTCCAGCTTGCGGGCCAGTGTGGCGAGCGTGAACAGCACATCGCCGAGTTCATCAAAGATCTTCTCGCGGTCGCCGCTTTCAAGCTCGACCTTCAGTTCATCAAGTTCCTCATCCACCTTCGCGGCGACCTCGCCTACCGTATCCCAGTCAAACCCCACGCGGGCGGCACGCGCCGAAAGCTTGCGCGCGCGGATCAACGCTGGCAGGCCCACGGGCACGTCGTCCAGCGTGCCGCGCCGGTTGCGGGCCAGACGTTCGAGCGCCTTGCCGTTTTCCCACTGGCCCGCCCGGGCTTCGGCCTCGCCAAACACATGGGGGTGGCGGCGCACCATCTTGTCGCCGATCAGGGTGGCTACGGTGGCGAAGTCGAACAGGCCTTTCTCATCGGCCATCTGCGCGTGATAGACGACCTGGAGCAGCAGGTCGCCCAACTCATCGGGCAGGCCGTCCCAGTCCTCACGGGCAATGGTGTCGGCCACTTCATAGGCTTCTTCAATGCTGTAGGGCGCGATCGAGGCAAAATCCTGCGCCTTGTCCCACGGGCAGCCGCTCTCGGGGTCGCGCAGGCGGGCCATGATGCCAAGCAGGCGTTGGAGGGAAGGGGCAGCGTCTTGCATGGGGTGGTTCCTGCCTGTTTATGTTGCGGTCGGGCGCAGGTTTTGTATAGATCGCGCACCGCCAGGCGGGAAGTTCTTATCAGGATAGATGGCATATGAGCAGCGACGGACAGGCAACGGTCTTTATCGATGGCGAGGCAGGCACCACGGGGCTTGGCATCCGCGAGCGGCTGCGGCACCTGCCGGTCACGCTGCGCTCCATTGACCCCGCCCGCCGCAAGGATGCTGACGCCCGGCGCGAGATGATGGCCGCAGTCGACGTGGTGGTGCTGTGCCTGCCCGATGCCGCCGCGAAGGAAGCGGTGGCCATGGCCGATGCCATGGGGGCCGAGGCGCCCCGCATCCTTGATGCCAGCACCGCCTTCCGCACCGACCCGGCCTGGGTTTACGGCTTTCCCGAAATGGATGCGGCCCAGCCGGAGCGCATCCGCAAGGCGGCGCGCGTGTCCAACCCCGGCTGCTACCCCACGGGGCTGGTGGGCCTGCTGCGCCCGCTCGTCAAGGCCGGGCTGGTGCCTGATGACTACCCCATCACGGTCAATGCCGTAAGCGGCTACAGTGGCGGCGGCCGCAGCATGATCGAGGCGCATGAGCGTGAGGGCGGTCCCGCCTTCGAGCTGTACGGGCTGGGGCTTGGCCACAAGCACATCCCCGAAATGAAGCTGTATGCAGGCCTTGCGCAACTGCCGCTGTTCGTGCCCTCGGTCGGGCATTTTGCGCAGGGGATGATCGTGTCCGTGCCGCTGCATCTCGATCTGCTGCCCGGCAATGTCGGCTTGGCCGACCTGCACGCGGTGCTGGCCGCGCATTATGCAGGCTCCGACCGTGTCAGTGTGGTCGAGCCCTGCGGCAAGCTGGTGGCTGATGCGCTGGCGGGCACCGACCGGATGGAGCTGCGCGTGCATGGCAATGAAGAACTCGGCCAGGCCGTGCTGACCGCGCGACTGGACAATCTGGGCAAGGGCGCATCGGGTGCCGCGATCCAGAATCTGGCGTTGATGCTGGGGCTGGAGCCGCCGCCGCCGGTGTGATATAGCGGGTCCGCAAGACGTCCAAGGACTGATTGCCGTGGTATCATCCGTCCCGCTCCGGGCGGGGTGCCTGTATGCGAGAGTGACGGAACGGTAGACGTAGTCGACTCAAAATCGACCGCCGAAAGGCATGGGGGTTCGAATCCCCCCTCTCGCACCAGTCTGGCGCACCGGTTGGCGGTGTTGCCGTGCCAATGCCGTGTCGCGAACAGGACGTTATCTCCCTTGCCTGAAGCCCTTACTGCAAAGCCGTCCGTGCGGCCTGCCAATCCGCGCTTTTCCTCCGGTCCGTGCGCCAAGCGCCCGGGGTGGTCGCTCCATGCCCTGGCCGATGCGCTGGTAGGGCGCTCGCACCGCTCGACCGAGGGGCGCGCACGGCTCAACGAGGTCATTACCCGCTCCAAGGCCATGCTGGGCATGCCCGAGGACTGGGTGCTCGGCATCGTGCCCGCATCCGACACGGGTGCGGTCGAGATGGTGCTGTGGTCCATTCTGGGCACGCGCCCGGTGGATGTGCTGGCGTTCGAGAGCTTCTCCGCCACCTGGGCCAATGACATCATTGCACAGCTCGAACTGCCCGAGGCCCGCGTGCTCAAGGCCGGGTATGGCGAGATTCCGGATCTGGCGCAGGTGGACTGGTCGCGGGACGTGGTGCTGACCTGGAATGGCACCACATCTGGCGCGCGCCTGCCCTATGATGCCGCTATTCCCACGCAGCGCGACGGGCTGGTGATCTGTGATGCCACATCAGCCGCCTTCGCCATGGACCTGCCGTGGGAGAAGCTCGATGTGGTGACATGGTCGTGGCAGAAGGTGCTCGGCGGCGAGGCGGCCCACGGCATGCTGGCCCTTTCCCCCCGCGCGGTGGAACGCCTGGTGTCCACCCCCGCGCCGCGCGCGCTGCCCAAGATCTTCCGCCTGACCAACGCCAAGGGCCTGATCGCGGGTATTTTCAAAGGCGATACCATCAACACGCCCTCCATGCTGTGCGTGGAAGATGCGCTTGATGGCCTGAAATGGGCCGAAAGCATTGGCGGGCTGAAGGGCCTGATCGCGCGCAGCGAAGCCAATCTTGCCGCGATTGCCGCATGGGAGGCGCAGTCCGGTTGGGCGCAGTTCCTCGCGCCCAACCCGGAGCACCGCTCGAGCACGGCCATCTGCCTGCGCATTGTCGCCCCGTGGTTTGCAGCACTCGATCACGCAGCCCAGACGGCGGCGGCGAAGAAGATCGTCTCCCTGCTGGGCAAGGAAGGCGTTGCGATGGATGTGGGCAGCTACCGTGATGCCCCGCCGGGCCTGCGGCTGTGGGGTGGCGCCACGGTCGAGACAGCAGACCTCGCGGCCGTGCTGCCGTGGCTTGACTGGGCTTATGAGCAGGTGCGGCGCGAACACGCCTGATCCCTCCATTTCTCCTTTCCATGTCCGAACCATCATGCCCCGGCCGCGTGCCTGCGGGCATGATGCAGCACGATAGGCCTGCCATGACTGATGTCCCGCCGTTCAACCCAGCCCTTCTGCCTGCCGGGTTCGTGGACCGGCTCCCCCCCGAGGCCGAGGCCGAGGCTGCGGGCGTCGAGACCCTGATGCGCGTGTTCGCGGCCCATGGTTATGACCGCGTGACCCCGCCGCTGCTGGAATTCGAGACCACCCTGCTGTCTGGCTCGGGCGCGGCGGTGGCGGCGCAGACCTTCCGCCTGATGGACCCCGATACGCGGCGGATGATGGCCCTGCGGCCCGACATGACGCCCCAGATCGCCCGCATTGCCGCAACGCGCCTGCCTGACATGCCGCGCCCGCTGCGCCTGTCCTATGCCGGGCCGTGCGTGCTTATGGCCAGCAACCGGGGTGAGGGGGATCGGCAGATCTCGCAGGCGGGCGTGGAACTGATCGGCCCCGATGGCCCGCATGCGGATGCGGAAATCGTGGCCCTTGCCGCCGAGTGCCTGGCAACCCTGCAGGTGCGCGGCGTCTCCTTTGACCTGACCATGCCAGCGCTCACCACCGCCCTGCTTGATGCGGGCGGGTTCGAGGGGCCTGTGCGCAGCACGCTCATGCGCGCGCTTGACCGCAAGGATGCGGCTGCCGTGGCACGGCATGGCGGCGATTTGGCCGAGGTGCTGATCCGCCTTTTGCATGCGGCAGGCCCGGCGCAGGGCGCGCTGGCTGAACTCGCGGCGGTTGACCTGCCGCCCGCCGTCCGCGCGCTGAGCGAGCGGCTGGCGGGCACCGTTGCCGCCATCGAGGCCCGCGTGCCCGGCATCCGCCTGACGGTGGACCCGGTGGAGTTTCGCGGCTGGCAGTATCATACCGGCGTGTGCGTAAGCGTTTATGCCGCAGGCCAGCGCGAGGAGCTGGGCCGGGGCGGGCGCTACCTGTCCAATGATGATGAACCGGCCTGTGGCATTACCCTGCGGCCCGACATCATCCTGCGCGCGGCGCCGGCCCTGCCCAGCCGCACGCGCATCTTCCTGCCATGGGGCACGCCAGCGGAAAAGGCGGCTGCCCTCCGGGCTGCGGGCTATGCCACGGTCAGCGCCCTCGGGCCGGATGAAGACCCGCTGGCGCAGGCGGCCCTGCTGGCCTGCACGCAGGTGGTGGTGAATGGCCAGCTCGTGCCGGTGGATGGCGCCTGAAGTTTCGACTGATTTCTTTTTTCTGAACCGACCCCGTTTTTCCGGCTGGCCGCGCAGTGGCTGCCGGGCAGCATATCAAGGAGCATGAAATGTCCAACGTGACCGTGATCGGCACCCAGTGGGGTGACGAGGGCAAGGGAAAGATCGTGGACTGGCTGGCCAGCCGCGCCGATGTGGTCGTGCGCTTTCAGGGCGGCCACAATGCAGGCCATACGCTGGTTGTGGGCGAGCAGACCTACAAGCTTTCCCTGCTGCCTTCGGGCCTCGTGCGCGGCAAGATGGGCGTGATCGGCAATGGCGTGGTGGTTGACCCCGAGGCGCTGCTCAAGGAAATCGACCGCGTGACCGCCCAGGGCCTGAAGGTGACGCCCGAGACGCTGAAGATTGCGGAAAACGCCCCCCTGATTCTGCCCGTGCATGGCGCGCTTGACCGCGCGCGCGAAGCCGCCCGCGGCGAGCGCAAGATCGGCACCACCGGGCGCGGCATCGGCCCCGCCTATGAGGACAAGGTCGCCCGTCGTGCCATCCGCCTGTGTGATCTGGCCGAGCCGGAAACGCTGGACTGGAAGCTCGACGAACTGCTGCTCCACCACAACACCCTGCTCAAGGGGCTGGGTGCCGAGACCTTCACCAAGCAGGAACTGCTCGACTTCCTCAATGGTGTCGCCCCCCGCGTGCTGCCCTTCATGGCGCCTGTGTGGGACCTGCTCGATGACAGCCGCCGCAGCGGCTCGCGCATCCTGTTCGAGGGCGCGCAGGCGGTGATGCTGGATGTGGACCACGGCACCTATCCCTACGTCACCTCATCAAACACCGTGGCCGCCAATGCGGGCACGGGTGCGGGCGTGGGGCCGACGAGCATCGGCTTCGTGCTGGGCATTGCCAAGGCCTACACCACCCGCGTGGGCGAAGGCCCGTTCCCCAGCGAACTGCATGATGACATGGGCCGCACGCTGGGCGAGCGCGGACATGAATTCGGCACCGTGACGGGCCGCCCCCGCCGCTGTGGCTGGTTTGATGCCGTGCTGGTGCGCCGCGCGGTGCGCGTGGGCGGGGTGAATGGCCTGGCCCTGACCAAGCTGGACGTACTCGATGGGCTGGACGAGATCAGCATCTGCGTGGGCTACGAACTCGACGGCAAGACCACGAAGCACTTCCCCTCGGCTCCCGGCGCGCAGCAGCGCATCCGCCCGGTGTTCGAGACGATGGAAGGCTGGAAAGACAGCACGAAGGGCGCGCGCTCCTGGGCTGAACTGCCCGCGCAGGCCATCAAGTATGTGCGCCGCATCGAGGAACTGGTGGAGGCGCCGGTGACCCTGCTTTCCACCAGCCCCGAACGCGACGACACCATCCTGATGCGCGACCCGTTCGAGGACTGATCGGAGCGGAACAGGCGTTTTGGAGTGCTGCCGTTTTGCCAGAAGGCAGCACTCCTTTGAAGCTTTAAACGTCTTACTGTTTTCAGCAGGCGTGACATCTTAAAGAAAAAGCCCCGCAGCCAATGGCACGCGGGGCTTTGATTTTAAAAGTGTTTGGTAAAGCTTTTTCCAGAAAGCTTTAAAGACCGTCGCCTTTACTTCAGGCTTCAGCCCCCTCGGCATGTCGGGCGCGGCGTGATGCGACTTCGGTCTTCATCGCGGCCTGCACCTTTTCAAAGGCGCGGACCTCGATCTGGCGCACCCGCTCGCGCGAGATGTTGTAGACATGCGACAGCTCTTCAAGCGTGGCCGGTTCATCCTTGAGCCTGCGCTCGGTCAGGATGTGGCGCTCGCGATCGTTGAGCGACTTCATGGCATTGGCCAGAAGCGCCTGACGGCCGGAATATTCCTCGCTCTCGGCCAGGGTCTGTTCCTGGTTGTCGTTGTCATCCACCAGCCAGTCCTGCCACTCGCCCTCGCCATCCATGCGCAGCGGCGCGTTCAGGCTGTGGTCGGGGGCGGCGAGGCGGCGGTTCATGTTCACCACGTCCTGCTCGGGCACGCCGAGGGACTGGGCGATCTTGTTGACCTGCTCGGGCTGGAGGTCGCCATCGTCAATGGCCTGCATCTGGCCCTTGAGGCGACGCAGGTTGAAGAAAAGTTTTTTCTGGGCAGCGGTTGTGCCGATCTTCACCAGTGACCAGCTATGCAGGATGTATTCCTGTATCGCGGCACGGATCCACCACATGGCATATGTGGCCAGGCGGAAGCCCCGATCGGGGTCGAAGCGGCGCACGGCCTGCATCATCCCGATATTGCCTTCGCTGATCAGTTCGCCCACCGGCAGGCCATAACCACGATAGCCCATGGCGATCTTGGCCACGAGGCGCAGGTGGGAGGTGACAAGCTTGTGGGCGGCTTCAGTGTCGCCCTTGTCCTTCCAGCGATGGGAAAGGCGAAGCTCCTCCTCGGGGGAGAGCATGGGGAATTTGCGGATATCCCGAAGATATTTGGACAGGTTGTTTTCGGGACCGGAAATAAGAGCAGAAGAGGCCATTGCAACGGACTCCTGTACCAGAGGGATGGGGGCAGCTGTAATCCGGCTCAACGTCATTGTGACCGGGCGGGTTGCATCATCACTCTGCTAGACGCACGACTGGACTTCTCACGTCCCTGCATGCAACCCCCATCCTGGGCAGTTCCATACAGGACGTCCAGTTAGCCTGGGGGCGTCGGCCCCGGCGAACAATCACCGAACATAGGCATTGTTCCTGCTCCTGTCAATGAATATGCCTGTTAATCAGGCAATATCGGCCAGAAGCTGGCGGAAGTCTTCCGGCGGCGCGCTTTCAAACAGCATCTCCTCGCCGCTGCGCGGGTGGATGAAGCCCAGCCTGCGTGCATGCAGCGCCTGGCGGCCAAAATCCAGCGCGGCCGCCTTCGCGCCGGGCGGCAGGGCGCGGGCGGCGGCAGGAATGCGGCGCAGATAGACCGGGTCGCCCACCAGCGCATGCCCGGCATGGGCAAAATGCACCCGGATCTGGTGCGTGCGCCCGGTGGCCAGCTTGCATTCCACATGCGCAAGGCCACCGTGGAAGGTATTGAGCACCCGGTAGTGGGTGAGCGCGTGCTTGCCGCTGTCGCCGGTCACCACCGCCATGCGCTTGCGGTCGCGCTTGTCGCGCCCGATCGCGCCATCGAACGACCCGCTGCCCGGTGTGGGGATGCCCCAGCACAGGGCTTCGTAGGCGCGGTCGATCCGGCGCTCGGCAAAGGCGAGGGACAGGGCCTGATGCGCCATTTCGGTCTTGGCCGCGACCATGATGCCCGATGTGTCCTTGTCCAGCCGGTGCACGATTCCGGGGCGCTTTTCGCCGCCAATGCCGGTCAGGCTCGCGCCGCAATGGGCAAGCAGGGCGTTGACCAGCGTGCCATCTTCATTGCCTGGCGCCGGGTGCACCACCATGCCGGCGGCCTTGTCGAGCACGATCAGGTCGCGGTCCTCATATAATATGGTCAGCGCGATGTCCTGGCCCTGCGGCGTTGCGGGGATTGCGGGGGGGATGTGAATTTCATAACACATGCCTGCCCGCACCGGTTCGGCCGGGTCGCGCAGCGGATCGCCATTGCGCAGCAGGTGTCCGCTTTCCATAAGGGACTTGATGCGCGAGCGCGAAAGGCTCTCGACCGCATTGGCAAGAAAACGGTCGGTGCGCTGGCCTGCATCATCGGCGGTGGCGATGATCGGGGCAGGGGGGGCAGTGTCATTCATGGCATGTGTCTATCGGAAAAAACGGTATTCGGGAACGGAAAGCACGGAATGGAAAAACAGGGATCGCGCGCGCTGCTCGCCGCAGTGATCGGCATGGGGGTTCTGCTGTTCCTCGGGTCGCTGGCGCTGGTGGGGGTTCTGGTGCATCGCATGATGCACCCTGCCCACCCGCCAGCAGCCGCGCTGGCGGGGGCAGGTCCCGTGGCGGCGGTCGGGCCGGACATGTCGGCACAGGCAGCGCTTGTGGTGGACGAGCCGCCCGGCACGAGCGTGCGGTCGCTCACCGCGCGGGCGGACGGGCTGCTGGCCGTGGCGCTGACAGGCGGCGGCGTGGCTGACCGCATCATCGTGTGGGATCCACTGGCGCGGCGCATCACGGCGCGGCTGGTGCTGGGGCAGCCCTGAACACAAATGCGGGGCGTGCGTGATTCTTTGCTTGCATGCCCCCGCAACATCGCCTAGAAGGCGGCTACCGGCCTTTTGTCCCGTTCGTCTAGAGGCCTAGGACACTGCCCTCTCACGGCGGCAACAGGGGTTCGAATCCCCTACGGGACGCCAGCCAGTTCTGGCTGAATAAAAGACTGACTGATGAAAACCCGCCGCAAGGCGGGTTTTTCGTATGTACTTCGTTTTTTTATAAATATCTTTGCCAGAAGCCTGTCTGCGCTATGGCAAGGCAACTTTATTTATATTAATATATAATAAAAGCATCTTATATACTGCGGTCTGCCCGTCTGCTAAAAAGCATTGATCCAGATCAATCGCGTCTGAAATTTAAAAATATTTTCCGTCTTTTAATTTTGCAAAAGATGACACCATAGTGAACGGCGATCGTTTGCCATATTTCTCTTCTTTAATTTCCTTAGGAATTATCAACGGTTTTTACAGAGGGCCATTTGCCCCTGCGTGACAAAAATGCAACTTTTTCTTCCCTGTAGCCAGTTGTGGCGCTGGTGGCGGTTTCGCCGCTGGGGGGAGAGACGTTATGCTCCTTTTCAGTAATAAAGTCTGTCCCGGAATGGTCGCCTTCGACTTGCAGGATGGAGGAGTTTCCGATTAAGGCGTCATGGCGTGGCAGGGTATTGAGGGCGCAGCAGGCGTTCGGCCAGGCAGTGGCGTGGGTTCAGACTTCTTGAGGGTGTGGTGGTAGATGCTGTTGGATTTTATGAAGCTGCAAAAACATGTATCCGGGATGGGGCGTCGCTCCTTTCTGTCCGTCATGGCTGTGGCTGGCAGCTTTCCCATGCTTTCCTCCGGCGCTGAAGCTGATGATGCCATTGGCATCAACCCGCAGATCGCCCAGCAGTGGGCCATTTTCCGGGACAAGTATTTTCATCCCAACGGGCGCATCATCGATACGGGCAATAGCGGCGAATCCCACAGCGAGGGGCAGGGCTACGGCATGCTCTTTTCCGCTGCGGCGGGCGACCAGGCGGCGTTCGAGGTAATCTGGGTCTGGGCGCGCACCAACCTGCAGCACAAGGATGACGCCCTGTTCTCCTGGCGTTACCTTGACGGGCACAAACCGCCCGTGGCCGACAAGAACAACGCAACCGACGGGGACCTGCTCATTGCCCTCGCCCTGGCTTGGGCCGGCAAGCGATGGAAGCGCGCCGACTATATTCAGGACGCCATGAACATCTATGGCGACGTGCTGAAACTCATGACGAAGTCCGTCGGCCCCTACACGGTGCTGCTGCCGGGCGCTGTCGGGTTTCTCACCAAGGATACGGTCACGCTGAACCTGTCCTATTACGTCATGCCCTCCCTCATGCAGGCCTTTGCGCTCACGGGTGATGCGAAGTGGACAAAGGTGATGGGCGACGGGCTGCAGATCATCGCCAAGGGACGATTCGGTGAATGGAAGCTCCCGCCGGACTGGCTGTCGATCAACCTGCATACCAACGCCTTCTCCATTGCCAAGGGCTGGCCGCCGCGCTTCTCGTATGATGCGATTCGCGTGCCGCTCTACTTGTCTTGGGCGCATATGCTGACCCCGGAACTGCTGGCGGATTTCAGCCGGTTCTGGAACCATTATGGCGCATCCGCCCTGCCGGGCTGGGTTGATCTGACCAACGGCGCGCGTTCGCCCTATAATGCGCCGCCGGGCTATCTGGCGGTGGCGTCATGCACGGGCCTGGCCTCGGCGGGTGAACTGCCCACGCTCGATCATGCGCCCGACTACTATTCGGCCGCGTTGACGATGCTGGCCTATATCGCCCGGAACCAGGGAGATGGGATGTGAGCACACCTGAAAAGGAAGCAGGAACGCAGGTGAATATCGACAACCAGCAGGATGTCGACCGTATGCTGACGGATGGCTACGGTATCAGCAGTGCAGGTTTTCACTACCGCCCTTTCAAGCAGAAGCGCCCGCCCAGGCCAGAAGTCAGGCACGACGAGTCTGGCGCAGAGCAGGCCGCAGCAGCCGAGCACGCTCCTGCCGCTGAAGAAGCATCGCAGCATTTCGTTTCTTCCTACGATGATACCTATTCCACCCCGGCAGCGCCTGAGGCTGCGCCTGTTGAGGCAGCAGAACAGCCGCAGCACTACGGGGAAACAGCCTACACGCCTGCCGCGCATGATGCCTATGCCGCACAGCCGGAGCCGGAACAGGCCGCGCCCGAGCCTTATGTTGCGCATGACGATACGCCCGCAGCCGAACCCGAGACCTATGCCGCCACGCACGCCGAAACCGTAACGGTTCCGGAATATGCGGCCGCCCCTCAGCCAGTTGCGACCCCCGTGCCGCCGCAGCCCGCGCCCGTGGCCCCGGTTGTTGCTGCCGTGGCGCAGCCGGTCAGGCAGGAGCGGCCCTCATTGTCGCCAGTGACGCCCCCCAAACCTGCGGTGTCTTCCTTCATGGCGCCCCGTCCTGCCCCGGCTTTTGGCTCGGCTTCAGCCACGCCCCCCATCGCAGCAGAGGACTGGGCCCCCGTGCCCAAGGCCCAGCAGCAGCGTGGGCAGCGTTTGACAGGGCCAGGCTTCTTTTTTGGTGCGGGAAGTGAGCGGGCGCCCGCAGCAAGGCTGTTCCAGTCGGCACCGGTGTCCCGGCCTGTTTCAAAACCTGTTTCCAAGGTGACCACAATGACCAAAGTTGACAAGAGTTCCCCGAATGACAGTCAGGCAGGCCGCCCTGCACCGACCGACAATTCTCCGACCCTGACCGAAGTGTTCATGACCCTTGGCGGTCGGGCCACGGATCGGCTGGTGCCCAAGCCCAGCCTGCGTGATGCCCTGTTGCGCAAGCGTGAAGGCACGAACGGCGAATCCTGACACCGTGCCGGGAGCAGTCTGCTCCCGGCCTGCCAAAGGAAAGAAGGGGGAAGGTTTTCCCCATCCCGCACAAGCGGCGGGCCGAAAGGCGACATGACGGACCGAATGCGTCTGACGGTTTTCTTTTGAATATATCTACCTGTTTTATCAGTATTTATTATCGGACGAGCTATTGATGTCAGAGGTTCAGTCGCCAGTACCCACGGAGAGTAGGCTAGGCCGCATCTCCAACAAGATACTGTCACTGCGTGGGGCCAGCTATATAGTTGGAGCGCTGGGGCTTTGTGCACTTATTGCCGCGACCACGGTTACGCTGAACAATAATGAGCAGCTAATTGTGGCAGCTGTATGTGTTGTCATCTTTTTTGTTGTCGGGCGTGGCAAGAGCCGGCGCACCCAGATTTTTCTCGAGGTGCTCTCCGCGCTGGTTTCCCTGCGTTACCTGACATGGCGCCTGACCGAAACGCTCGACTTCAATACATGGATTCAGGGCATACTGGGCGTAATCCTGCTCATGGCCGAGCTGTATGCCCTGTACATGCTGTTTCTCAGCTATTTCCAGACAATCCAGCCGCTTCATCGTGCGCCGCTGCCCCTGCCTGACAATGTTGACGACTGGCCGACTGTCGATATCTTCATCCCGACCTATGATGAGCAGCTGAGCATCGTGCGCCTGACCGTGCTGGGCGCGCTCGGCATCGACTGGCCGCCCGATAAAGTGAATGTCTATATCCTTGATGACGGTGTGCGGCCCGAATTCGAGCAGTTCGCCAAGGATTGCGGCGCCCTGTATATCGGGCGTGTCGACAGCGCGCACGCCAAGGCGGGTAACCTCAACCACGCCATTAAGCGGACTTCCGGCGATTACATTCTCATCCTGGATTGTGACCATATTCCGACACGCGCGTTCCTGCAGATCGCCATGGGGTGGATGGTCGCTGACCGCAAGATCGCCCTGATGCAGACGCCGCATCACTTCTACTCTCCCGATCCGTTCCAGCGTAACCTGGCCGTGGGCTACCGCACCCCGCCGGAAGGCAACCTGTTCTACGGCGTCATCCAGGATGGCAACGACTTCTGGGATGCCACCTTCTTCTGCGGCTCATGCGCCATCCTGCGGCGTGAGGCCATTGAATCGATCGGCGGCTTTGCGGTTGAAACCGTGACGGAAGATGCCCATACCGCCCTGCGCATGCAGCGCCGCGGCTGGTCCACCGCTTACCTGCGCATTCCCGTTGCCAGTGGTCTGGCCACCGAGCGACTGACCACCCATATCGGCCAGCGCATGCGCTGGGCGCGCGGCATGATCCAGATCTTCCGCGTGGATAACCCGATGCTCGGGCGCGGCCTGAAGTTGGGCCAGCGGCTTTGCTATCTTTCGGCCATGACGTCGTTCTTCTTCGCCATTCCGCGCGTTATCTTCCTTGCCTCGCCGCTGGCGTTCCTGTTTGCGGGCCAGAACATCATCGCCGCCGCGCCACTGGCCGTGGCGGCCTATGCCCTCCCGCACATGTTCCACTCCATTGCAACCGCCGCCAAGGTGAACAAGGGCTGGCGCTATTCGTTCTGGAGTGAGGTGTACGAAACCACCATGGCGCTGTTCCTGGTGCGCGTGACCATCGTCACCCTGCTGTTCCCCTCCAAGGGCAAATTCAACGTGACGGAAAAGGGCGGCGTGCTTGAGGAGGAAGAGTTCGATCTTGGGGCGACCTACCCCAACATCATTTTCGCCACCATCATGATGGGTGGCCTGCTGATCGGTCTGTTCGAGTTGATCGTGCGTTTCAATCAGCTCGATGTCATTGCCAGGAACGCTTATCTCCTGAACTGCGCCTGGGCGCTGATCAGTCTCATCATCCTTTTCGCTGCCATTGCCGTGGGGCGCGAGACCAAGCAGGTCCGTTACAACCATCGTGTCGAAGCGCATATCCCGGTAACGGTTTACGATGCGCCTGCCGAAGGGCAGCCCCATACCTATTATAATGCGACGCACGGCATGACCCAGGATGTTTCCATGGGTGGTGTTGCCGTGCACATCCCCTTGCCCGATGTCACCACGGGGCCTGTCAAGAAACGTATCCATGCCGTGCTTGATGGCGAGGAAATCGATATTCCCGCCACCATGCTGCGCTGCACGAATGGCAAGGCCGTGTTCACATGGGACAATAATGACCTTGATACGGAACGCGATATTGTCCGCTTCGTGTTCGGGCGGGCTGATGCCTGGCTGCAATGGAACAATTATGAGGATGACAGACCGCTACGCAGCCTGTGGAGCCTGCTGCTCAGCATTAAGGCGCTGTTCCGCAAAAAAGGCAAAATAATGGCCAATAGTCGTCCAAAAAAGAAACCACTTGCACTACCGGTTGAGCGCAGGGAGCCCACAACCATCCACAGTGGACAGACACAAGAAGGAAAGATCAGCCGTGCGGCCTCGTGATATGAAAATGGTGTCCCTGATCGCGCTGCTGGTCTTTGCAACGGGGGCACAGGCTGCGCCTGTTGCTTCCAAGGCGCCAGCTCCGCAGCCCGCAGGTTCAGACCTGCCACCTCTCCCTGCCGCACCGCCGCAGGCTGCTCCGCCCGCAGCCGCGAGTGCCGCCCCGCCCGCCACAACCCCGGCGGCGGATGCCTCAGCAGCCAGCGCGGCTGATGCGGTCGTGGACAATGCCGAGAACGCCATCGCCGGGTCTGACGTGGCGACGGTGCATACATATTCCCTCAGGGAACTTGGTGCGCAGAGTGCCCTCAAAATGCAGGGCGCTGCTACGCTGCAGGGCCTGCAGTTCGGTATTCCGGCCGACCAGCTCGTGACTTCGGCGCGGCTTGTCGTGTCGGGTGCGATGTCGCCCAGCCTCCAGCCTGACACCAGCGCGGTCACGATCACGCTGAACGAACAGTTCATCGGCACGCTGCGGCCTGACCCCACACACCCTACATTTGGGCCGCTCTCGTTTGATATCAACCCCATCTTCTTCATCAGTGGCAACCGGCTGAATTTCAGCTTCGCTTCAAGCTCGAAGGGCTGCACGGACCCCAGCAACGGGTTGCTCTGGGCCAGCGTGTCCGAACATTCCGAGCTGCAGATCACCACCATCCCGCTTCCCCCGCATCGCCAGCTGTCGCGTCTGCCCCAGCCGTTCTTCGACAAGAACGTAAAGCAGAAGATCGTCATTCCGTTCGTTCTCGCACAGACATTTGATCCCGAAGTGCTGAAGGCGACGGGCATCCTGGCATCGTGGTTCGGCCAGCAGACCGATTACCGTGGCGTCACCTTCCCGGTCTTCTCCACCATTCCGCAAACGGGCAACGCCGTTGTTGTCGGCGTGGCTGACGAGCTGCCTTCCGCCCTCGGGCGCCAGGCGGTCAGTGGCCCCACGCTTATGGAAGTGGCCAATCCATCCGACCCCAACGGCACGATCCTGCTCGTAACCGGGCGCGACCGTGATGAAGTCATCACCGCGAGCAAGGGCATCGGTTTTGGTTCGAGCACCCTGCCGACAGCCAACCGCATGGACGTGGCGCCGATCGAGGTCGGGGCCCGCGTGGCGAATGACGCGCCCTCCTTCATTCCGACCAACCGCCCGGTCCGCCTGGGCGAACTGGTGCCAGACAGCGCCCTGCAGGCTGAAGGTTACGCCCCTGGCGCGCTGGCGGTGCCATTCCGTGTCTCGCCTGACCTGTATACGTGGCGCGATCGGCCGTACAAGCTGAACGTCCGTTTCCGCGCGCCGCCGGGGCCGATCGTGGATGTGTCGCGCTCGTCGCTCAATGTAGGCATCAACGATACCTATCTCGAGGCCTATCCGCTGCGTGAGCCGGATTCACCGCTGGACCAGCTCCTGCATGGGGTGGGCCTTGGCCATCGTAATAATGACAGCGTGCAGCAGCACACCATGCCCATCCCGACCTACCGGGTCTTTGGCCAGAACCAGCTGCTGTTCTATTTCGAGATGGCGGCGATGGTCGAGCCGGGCTGCAAACCCGGCCCGAGCACGTTCCATATGGGCATTGATCCCAATTCGACGATCGATCTGTCCAACTCCTATCACATCACCCAGATGCCCAACCTCGCCTTCATGGCCAGTGCGGGCTTTCCGTTCACCACCTATGCCGACCTGTCGCGCTCGGCCGTGGTGCTGCCCGAACACCCCAATGGCATGATTGTCAGCGCCTATCTCGACCTCATGGGCTTCATGGGGGCGACGACATGGTATCCGGTGTCTGGCGTTGATGTGGTCTCCAGCGACCATGTGAATGACGTGGCGGACCGGAACCTGATTGTCCTGTCCACGCTGGCCAATAGCGGTGATGTTTCGCAGCTGCTGAGCAATTCGGCCTATCAGATTTCCGATGGGCGGCTGCACATGGCCCTGCGTTCGACGCTGAGCGGCGTGTGGAACCTTTTCCAGGATCCCATGTCGGCCATCAACAGCACGGCCCCGACCGATGTCGAGAGCACGCTGACCGGTGGCGTGGCCGCGATGGTCGAGGCGGAATCGCCGCTGGCATCGGGTCGGACCGTTCTCGCGCTGCTTTCGGGTGACGGGCAGGGGCTCAACAACCTTGTGCAGATCCTGGCGCAGCGGAAAAACCAGGCCAAGATCCAGGGTGATCTGGTGCTGGCACATGGGGATGACCTGACCTCCTACCGCAGCTCGCCGCTGTATACGGTTGGCACCGTGCCGCTGTGGCTCAAGCCTGACTGGTATATGCACAACCATCCCAGCCGCGTGGTCGTGGTTGGCCTGTTCGGTTGCCTTCTGGTGGTGGCTGTCCTGATGCGCGCCCTGACCAAGCATGCTCTGCGCCGCCGTCGGGAGTTGCAGGAAGAAAGGCAGAGAACGTGATCATGAACAGGCGATACGCCCTTTCGCTTTCTGGTGCCCTGCTGGCCAGCAGTTGCATGACGGTGCTGGTGGCGGTTCCTGTTGCGCGGGCGCAGCAGGCTTCCACTGCCGTGACTTCCACAGCCGCGAGTCCGGCTGCGGCCCCACGGCAGATCCTGTTGCAGCAGGCACGCTTCTGGCTTCAGCAGCAGCAATATGACAATGCCCGCCAGGCCCTGCAGAATGCGCAGCGCATCGCCCCCGATGCCCCTGACGTGCTGGAAGTGGAGGGTGAATACCAGGCGGCCGTTGGCAACCGCGAAGCCGCTGCCGATACCCTGCGCCACCTGCAGCAGGTGGCCCCGGCCAGCACGGCGGTCAGCAACCTGAGCGATCTGCTCAGCGAGCGGGCCATTTCCCAAAGCGACCTGTCACAGATCCGTTCGCTGGCGGGTTCGGGCCAGAACGCGCAGGCGGTGGCGGGGTACCAGAAGCTGTTCCACGGTGGCAAGCCGCCCCGTTCGCTTGCGGTGGAATACTACCAGACCATGGCGGGCGTGCCGACCCAGTGGGACCAGGCGCGCGCGGGGCTGGCCGGGATCGTTGCGTCCAACCCGCAGAATTACCGCGCCCAGCTCGCCTTTGCCCAGGCCCTGACCTATAATACCTCGACCCGCATGGAAGGCCTGACCCGGCTCAAGGATCTGCAATCCTTCCAGAGTCAGGCCCCGGTCGAAGCTGCCGCCGCGACGCAGTCCTATCGCCAGACCCTGAGCTGGCTGCCGGTCAATCCCGATACGCAGCCCCTCATGGAGCAGTGGCTTTCCGCCCACCCCAATGATGCCGCGCTGCGCGAACACATGCTTCACCCCCCCGGCGGCCCGCCGGACAAGGCGGGGCTTGCGCGGCAGGCCGGTTACCAGCAGCTCAACGCGGGCCGTCTTTCCGCTGCCGAACAGTCCTTCCAGTCGGCGTTGCAGATCAACTCCCATGATGCTGATTCACTGGGTGGCATGGGCCTCGTGAGCATGCGGCAGGGCGATACCGCCGAGGCGCACCGCTATTTTGAAGAGGCGATGGCCGCCGACCCCAAGACTGCCGATCGCTGGCGCCCGGCGCTTGCGGGCATGGCGGTCAGCGGGGACTATGCCGCCGTTCGCCAGTTGATTGCCGCCCATCAGTATACCGAGGCCAAGCAGAAGCTTGCCACGCTGGCCCGCCAGCCCGGGCAGTACACCGGCGCGACCCTCATGCTGGCCGACCTGCAGCGCTCGACCGGGCAGGTTGCCGCCGCCGAGCAGGAATATCGTGGCATCCTGTCGCGTGAGCCCAATAACCAGCTGGCCCTTATGGGGCTGGCGCGGGTGGACATGGCGCAGGGCAACACGGCGGAAGCACGCCAGCTCCTGTCGCGTGTGAGCCCGCAATATGCCAGCCAGGTCGGGGAAATCGAGGTTTCCGGCCTTATGGCGGCAGCGTCGCAGACATCGGATTCAGCGCGCAAGGTTTCCATCCTGCGCGAAGCGATGGCCCAGGCCCCGCGTGACCCGTGGGTGCGCATCAACCTTGCCAATGCGCTGCAGCAGCAGGGCGATGTGGCTGAAGCCGGGCGCGTGATGCAGCCCATCCTGGCCAATCCTGTCACCGCGCAGGACCGCCAGGCCGGTATCCTGTATACCTATGGCAGTGGCAATGATGCGATGACCCGCCAGCTTCTGGCCGGTCTGTCGCCCGCGGATTATTCCCCCGCGATCCGTTCCATTGCCGAGGAAATGGAAATCAAGCAGGACCTGGCCAGCCGCCTGTCGATGGTATCCAACCCGGTGCCGCTGATCCGCGAGGCCCTTTCCCAGCCTGATCCGACCGGCGCGCGTGGCGTGGCGGTGGCCGACCTGTTCCGCCAGCGTGGCGACATGGTGCATGCGCGCATGGCGCTGCGTATCGCCTCGACGCGCACCATCGACCTTTCGCCCGACCAGCGCCTGTCCTACGCCACCGAATACATGAAGATCAGCAACCCGGTGGCAGCCGCACGCCTGCTGGCCCCGCTGGGGGATGGCACGGGTTCGGGCGCGGGCAATGCGCTGCTGCCCGAGCAGATGCAGACATTGCAGCAACTGCGCATGGGCATCTCGGTGGCGCAGTCCGATCTGCTCAACCAGCGTGGCGATCAGGCGCAGGCCTACGATCATCTGGCGCCCGCCCTGCAGGCCGACCCGGAGGCGACATCGCCCAAGCTGGCGCTCGCGCGGCTGTATAACGGCCACGGCAAGCCGGGCAAGGCGCTCGAGATCGACCTTGCGGTGCTGCGCCACAACCCGCAGGATCTTGATGCGCGGCAGGCGGCGGTGCAGGCGGCGGTCAACAGCAACCACAACAGTCTTGCCACCCGTCTCGCGATGGATGGCGTGCAGGAAAGCCCGATGGATGCCCGCGCCTGGCTGGCCATGGCCGTAGCTGACCAGGCCGATGGCCATGGTCAGCGCACCATCGAGGACCTGCGCCGCGCCTATGACCTGCGCCTGCAGCAGGTCGAGGGCACGCGGGCCGCGTCTGGTCCGGTCGGGGCGCAGGAAGAAGCGCTTGCCCCGCCATCGACCAACCCGTTCCAGTCGCGTGGCTACGGGCATCAGGTGGAACTGGGCGCGCCGGTGACCGGTGGCTCCTACAGTGCCGAGGCGGCATCGCCCGATACGTCGGACCAGATGCTCTCCTCCATTGCTGGCCAGATCCACACGCTGCGTGAAAACCTTGCACCCTCCATTGATGGTGGGCTGGGCTTCCGGTCGCGTTCGGGCGAGCATGGCATGGGCCGCCTGACGGAAGCGAACATTCCCATCGTGGGCCGCCTGCCGCTGCAGGCCGGTGCTTCCGCCCTGACCTTCTCGATCACGCCAACCATGATCTGGTCGGGCCAGCTCAACACAGGCTCCGTCTATGATGTGCCGCGTTATGGCACGTTCATGGCAACGCAGGCTGCCAACCAGTGCGCGGGCCACAGTTCGTGTGGCGGGCTTGATTTCCTGAGCGCCAACCATACCCAGCGCATCGCGGCTGGTGCAGGCGAGGCCGGGTTTGCGCCGGATGTGCAGTTCGGCAATAGCTGGGTGCGCGCTGATGTCGGCGCCTCGCCCATCGGCTTCCCCATTACCAACGTGCTGGGCGGGGTCGAGTTCTCGCCGCGCGTGGGGCCGGTCACGTTCCGTGTCAGCGCCGAGCGCCGGTCGATCACCAACAGCGTGCTGTCCTATGGTGGCCTGCGTGATCCGAACTACAACAGCGAGGTCGGTCGTTACGCGCGTCAGGTCTATGGTCATGACCTGACCAAGCAGTGGGGTAGCGAATGGGGTGGGGTGGTGACCAACCACTTCCACGGTCAGGTCGAGGCGACGCTGGGCAACACCATCCTGTATGGTGGTGGCGGCTACGCGATCCAGACCGGCAAGAACGTGCAGCGCAACAGCGAGCGCGAAGCCGGCATCGGCGCCAATACGCTGGTGTGGCATAACGCCAACATGCTGGTGCGCATTGGCGTGAGCCTGACCTATTTCGGTTATGCCCATAACGAGGATTTCTATACCTATGGGCAGGGCGGCTACTTCTCGCCGCAGTCCTATTATGCGGCAACCGTGCCGGTGCGTTATGCGGGCCAGCACAAGCGGCTGGACTGGGATGTGACGGGTAGCGTGGGCTACCAGGTGTTCCATGAACACGCGGCGCCCTTCTTCCCCACGTCATCGCTGCTGCAGTCCGGTGCCAATTACGTTGCATCGAACTTTGTGCAGAATGCCCTGCCAACGGATTATCTGTCGCAGGAAACGGTGAACAGCGCCTACTATCCCGGGGATAGTATTGCTGGTCTTACGGGCGGCTTTAATGCTAGGGTGGGCTATCGCTTTACACGCAATGTTCGTCTTGATCTCTCGGGGCGCTATCAGAAGGCCGGTAACTGGACTGAAAGCGGCGCCATGATTTCCGCACACTATCTTATTATGGACCAGTAATGACAACTTTGAACGCAAAACCGGACTTTTCGCTTTTCCTGCAGGCACTGTCCTGGGAGATCGATGATCAGGCCGGGATCGAGGTCAGGAATGACCTGTTGCGCGAGGTCGGCCGGGGTATGGCTGGTCGTTTCCAGCCGCCGCTGTGCAACACCATCCACCAGCTCCAGATCGAGCTGAACGCCCTGCTGGCCATGATCAACTGGGGCTACGTAAAGCTGGACCTGCTGGCGGAAGAACAGGCCATGCGCATCGTGCATGAAGACCTGCCGCAGGTGGGCAGCGCGGGCGAACCCGCCGGCACATGGCTTGCCCCGGTGCTGGAAGGGCTTTATGGCCGCTGGATCACGTCGCAGCCCGGCGCCTTCGGTGATTATGTCGTGACGCGTGATATCGACGCGGAAGACCTGAACTCGGTCCCGGCCCAGACGGTCATCCTGTACATGCGCACCCGCAGCGCCGCGACCTGACCTTACCAGTCGCGCCATTTGCGTCAAAACCCTGCCCACAGGCGTGTTCATGCCCTGTAGGCGGGGTTTTTGCGTATATGGCCTCCACTCTTTGCCCTGTTTTTGCGCTAGATCATGCGGCGTGGGGGCAGGGTGCTTCACAAATGGGCCAAGGAGATGGCGGGCGGCTGCCCGTGTCGTCACTGTCCAGCCCCTGAAGGAGGAGCCAGCCACATGAGACTGTCCCGCAAGATATTCCTGTTATCCGCCGTGGCGTGTGGCATGGCGCTGGCCCAGGCGCCCGCCTTTGCCCGGCATGCGCATGATGGCGGGGGCGACCAGGCCGATGCCCGGGCGCGGCAGGTGCTCGCCTCCATGAGCCTTGAGGACAAGATGTCCCTGCTGTTCAGTGTTGATGGCGGCGGCTTTAACGGCAGCGTGGCCCCTCCCGGTGGCCTGGGGTCGGCTGCATACCTGCGCGCGCCCCAGGGTTCGGGCCTGCCTGACCTGCAGATTTCGGATGCGGGGCTTGGCGTGCGCAACCCCGCGCATATCCGCAGGAATGGTGAAGCGGTTTCGCTGCCGTCGGGCCAGTCCACGGCCAGTACGTGGGATATGGACATGGCGCGGCAGGCCGGTGTCATGATCGGGCGCGAGGCATGGCAGAGCGGCTTCAACATCCTGCTTGGCGGCGGTGCGGACCTGACGCGCGACCCGCGTGGCGGCCGCAACTTTGAATATGCGGGCGAAGATCCGCTGCAGACCGGGCGCATGGTGGGCAGCACCATTGCAGGCGTGCAGTCGCAGCATGTGATCTCCACGCTCAAGCATTATGCGATGAATGACCTCGAAACCTCGCGCATGACCATGAGCGCGGATATCGACCCTGTGGCCATGCGTGAAAGCGACCTGCTGGGCTTCGAGATCGCGCTTGAAACCGGGCATCCGGGCGCGGTCATGTGCTCGTACAACCGCGTCAACGACCTGTATGCGTGTGAAAACCCGTACCTGCTGAACAAGACGCTGAAGCAGGACTGGCATTATCCCGGCTTTGTCATGTCCGACTGGGGGGCCACGCATTCCTCCGCGCGGGCGGCGCTGGCGGGGCTGGATCAGGAATCCGCAGGTGACCATACGGATGCCCGGCCCTATTTCCGCACCCTGCTGGCTGCTGACGTCAAGGCCGGACGCGTGCCCGAAGCGCGCATCAACGACATGGCGGAGCGCGTTGTCCGCGCGCTGTTCGCGGCGGGGCTTGTGGACCATCCGGCGCAGCGCGGGCCGCTTGATGTCGTGACCGATACCCTCGTGGCCCAGAAGGATGAGGAAGAAGGCGCGGTCCTGCTGCGCAACCAGGGCAACATCCTGCCGCTTTCGCCTACCGCGCGCATTGCCGTCATTGGTGGCCATGCCGATGCGGGCGTGATTTCGGGCGGTGGCTCCAGCCAGGTCGATCCCATCGGGGGCGAGGCGGTGAAGGGGCCGGGCAAGAAGGAATGGCCGGGTGATCCGGTCTATTTCCCGTCCTCGCCGCTCAAGGCCATGCAGGCCGAGGCGCCCGGTGCCCGGATCACCTATGATCCCGGCACCAGTATCGCCTCTGCCGTGCGGGCCGCGCGGGCGGCTGACGTGGTGGTGGTATATGCCACGCAGTTCACCTTCGAGGGGATGGACGCGCCCAGCATGCACCTTGATGACAATGCCGATGCGCTGATTACGGCCGTGGCCGCCGCCAACCCGCGCACGGTGGTGGTGATGGAAACCGGCGACCCGGTGCTGATGCCGTGGAACAGCAGCGTGGCGGGCGTGCTCGAGGCATGGTTCCCCGGTTCGGGCGGTGGTCCGGCCATTGCCCGGCTGCTGTTTGGCAAGGTTGCGCCCTCGGGCCACCTGACCATGACCTTCCCGCAGGCGGAATCTCAGCTGGCCCACCCCGATATTGCAGGTGTTACGGCAGATAACGTGTTCGAGATGCAGTTCCATACCGATCAGGAACTGGTTTACGACGAAGGCAGCGATGTCGGTTATCGCTGGTTCGACCGCAATCACTTCAAGCCGCTCTATCCGTTCGGTTATGGCCTGACCTACACCACGTTCAGCACCGATGGGCTGAAGGTGACGGAACGCCATGGGCAGGTTACGGCCACGTTCAACGTGCACAACACCGGCACGCGGGCGGGCGTGGATGTGCCGCAGGTCTATGTTGGCCTGCCCGATGGTGGCGCGCGCCGCCTGGCGGGCTGGCAGCGCATCAGCCTGGCGCCGGGCGAGAGCCGTCAGGTTTCCGTGCAGCTTGAGCCGCGCCTGCTGGCCCATTTCGATGGAAAACATGACCGGTGGAGCGTGCCCTCGGGCACCTTCCGCGTGTGGCTTGCGTCATGCGCCACCGATGACAGCCAGCAGACCACCATGCATCTGCATGGCCGGACCATGGCGCCCTGAGGGTGGATGTCATGGGCAGGGGGGTATGTGTAGCGGCGATGATGGGGGCGGGCCTGCTGCCTGCCAGCCCCATGCTGGCGGCCAGCCTTTCATGGTCCGATACGCCAGCCGAGCGCGCGCGCCTGATGATGAGCGTGCAGGAACTGGAAATAACCCTGCTCACCCACCCCAGCGCCACGCTGGCGCTGGAGGACTGGTGCGCTACCCACCATATGGCAGCACGCCCCGTTGTCGTGGCGCAGAAGGTCGCCCTGCCGCAGCCCGACCCCGTGCCCGCGCGGGTGCGGGCCGATCTGGGCGTGAGTGCTGCGCAACCGGTGCGGCACCGGCAGGTGCGGCTGGTCTGCGGGCCATATGTGCTTTCGGTGGCGGATAACTGGTATGTGCCCGCCCTGCTGACCCCGCAGATGAACGCCACGCTGGAGGGAACCGACACATCCTTCGGCCATGTGGTGGCGCCGCTGCACTTTACGCGCGAGCGGCTGGAGTTTACGCGGCTGTGGTCGCCATGGCCGGGACCGGTTGTGGGGCAGGGCGGCACGATGATCGTGGCTCCGGCTGAAATCGTGCGCCAGCGCGCGGTACTGCGTGACGGCCAGGGCCGTCCGTTCAGCGAGGTGGTGGAAACCTATACCGACCAGACCCTCGCTTTTACGCCTCAGGGCCAGAGGTAAAGCTTTCCTCCAAAAAGCTTTAAAGAACGCTGCCTTTTTGAAAAAAGGCGGCACCCGGAAACTTTTATTCTCTGTTCCCCTGCCGTTTGCAGCCTGGCGGCAGGAGGGCTACGCCGGAGCATGCGATCATGACCGGAGCCAGAACCCCCATGACAGATTTGCGAGATCCCAACACCCCTGCCGAGACCGTGCGGCAGCTACTGGGCCTGCAACCCCACCCCGAAGGCGGCAGCTACCGCGAACTATGGCGCGATACCCCGCCCGATGGCCCGCGTGGCGCGGTCTCGACCATCAGTTTCCTGCTGGCGGCAGGCGAGCGCTCGCACTGGCACCGCGTTGATGCAGCCGAGATCTGGTGCTGGCAGGGTGGCGGCCCGCTTGTGCTGGAAATTGCCGCAAGGCAGGGTGCCGCGATCGAGCGGATCGTGCTTGGCCCGCTGCCAGCACGGGGGCAGGTGTTGCAGGCGGTGGTGCCACCGGGCGCATGGCAGGCGGCTCAGAGCGAGGGGGCGTGGAGCCTTATGGGCTGCCAGGTGGCCCCCGCCTTCGTTTTCAGCCAGTTTGAACTGGCCCCGCCCGGCTGGACGCCACAAGGAGACAATGCATGACAACCCCGCAATGGCTCATCTGGGCCCGTGACCTGCAGGCGCTGGCCCAGAGCGGCCTGACCTATGCCGAAAGCCCGTTCGACCGCGAACGTTATGAAAGCATAAGGCAGATCGCAGCCGATATGATGGCCGCGGGCAGTCATGCCGACATGGAGCGCGTGCTCGACCTGTTCACCAGTCAGGACGGCTATGCCACGCCCAAGCTGGTGGTGCGCGCCGCCGTGTTTGATGCGCAGGGCCGCATGCTGCTGGTGCGCGAGGTGCTGGACCATGACCGCTGGACCCTGCCGGGCGGCTGGGCGGATGTAAACCTGACCCCGGTGGAAAATACGGTAAAGGAAGTGCGCGAGGAAAGCGGCTTTAGCGTGCGCGTGACCAAGCTCGCCGCCGTGTGGGACCGCGACCGGCAGGGCCATCCGCCCGCACCCTTTTCATGCTGCACGCTTTGTTTCATCTGCGAACTGACCGGTGGGAGCGCCGAGACCAGTATCGAGACATCGGAGATTGGCTGGTTTGCAGCCGACAGCCTGCCTACCGACCTGTCGCTTGGGCGCGTGCTGCCCCATCAGCTGACCCGCATGTTCGAACATGCCGCCAACCCCGACCTGCCCACGGATTTTGATTAAAATCGTTTAAAGACAATGTATTGGTGAAAGCAGGAAAGGTTTTTGGGTGTCGCCTTTTTTCAAAAGGGTGGCATTTGGCCAGGCCGGTCAGCAAGCAGTCTCACCCTGCATGGCTTGCGGGCGCTGTGCATGCAGGCCATTGAAAAACCGACCGGGATTTCCATATCCAATACAAATTGTAACCTGATGCAGTGCAACAGACAGACTGGATAAGCCATGACCGAACAGACCACCACGACCCCACCCGAAGCCACGGGCGAACAGCATGAATTCAGCGCCGAGGTCGGCCGCCTGCTCGACCTTGTGGTGCATGCGCTCTATTCCGAGCGCGAAATCTTCCTGCGCGAACTCGTCGCCAACGCGGCGGATGCCACCGACAAGCGCCGCTTCGAGGCCCTGACCGATGGCGCGCGCGCCCTGCCCGAAGATGCCAAGATCCGCATCAACCCCGACAAGGACGCCCGCCTGCTGACCATCAGCGATGATGGCGCGGGCATGAGCAAGGAAGACCTTGCCCGCAACCTTGGCACCATCGCCCGCTCCGGCACCCGTGCCTTTGGTGAGGAACTGGCCAACGCCAAGCCCGAGGACAAGCCGAGCCTGATCGGCCAGTTCGGCGTGGGTTTCTATGCCGCCTTCATGGTGGCGGACAAGGTAGACGTGATCTCGCGCCGCGCAGGCAGTGACGAGGCGTGGTGCTGGTCCTCCACCGGCAAGGGCAACTACACCATCAGCCCCGCCACGCGTGACAAGGCGGGCACCGACATCATCCTGCACATCAAGGAAGATGCGAACGACTTCCTCGATTCGTGGCAGCTTGAAACCATCGTGCGCAAATGGGCCGACCACATCTCGTGGCCGATCACCATCGTCAAGGATGATGGCGAGGAAACGTCCGCCAACAAGGGCACCGCGCTGTGGCGCAAGCCGCGTGGCGAAATTGATGAAGAGCAGCTCAACGAGTTCTATCGCCACGTAAGCCACAACTTCGACACGCCCTGGGCCACGCTGCACTGGCATGCCGAAGGCACGATGGAGTTCTCCGCGCTGCTGTTCATTCCCGGCAGCAAGCCCTTCGAGTTCGCCGAGCCGGTGCGCGAGAGCCAGATCCGCCTGCATGTCCGCCGCATGTTCATTACCGATGATGCGGGCCTGCTGCCGCCGTGGCTGCGTTTTGTAACTGGCGTGGTCGATACCGAGGACCTGCCGCTCAACGTCTCGCGCGAGATGCTGCAGGCCACCCCGGTGCTCGCCCGCATCCGCAAGGCCGTGACCAACCGCGTGATCTCGGAACTCAAGACCCGCAGCAAGGACGAGGCGGATTTCGAGAAGTTCTGGGACAATTTCGGCCCCACCTTCAAGGAAGGCATCTGGGACGACGCGACCCACCGCACGGAACTCGCCGCCATCGCCCGCTTCCGCTCCAGCACGCAGGAAGGCTGGACCACGCTTGATGCTTACCTTGAGCGCAAGAAGCCCGAGCAGGAAGCCATTTACTACCTGACCGGCGACCGCACGGAAATGCTGCCTTCCTCGCCGCAGCTTGAGGGTTTCCGCGCACGCGGCATCGAGGTGCTGCTGCTGTCTGACCCGGTGGACTCGTTCTGGCCCGAGCGGCTGGGCGTGTACAAGGACGTGCCGATCCGCAATATCAGCCAGTTCCACACCGATCTGGAAAAGTTCGGCGCGCCGGAGGAAACGCAGGCTGAAAAGGACGCGCTGGAAGTCGTGATCCCCGCGCTGAAGGAAGCACTGGGTGATGCGGTGTCCGACGTGAAGGGCACCAACCGCCTCGTTAACAGCGCCGTTGTGCTGGCCGCCCCCGAATCCGGGCCGGACCTGCAGATGATCCGGCTGATGAAGCGCAGCGGCCAGCAGGTGCCCGACACCGCGCCGGTGCTGCAGGTCAACCCCGCCCATCCGCTGATCGCCGATCTCGCCACCCGCGTGAAGAATGGCGACCCGGTGCAGGATATTGCGCTGACGCTGATGGACATGGCCCGGATTCAGGATGGTGAAAGCCCGAAGGACCCCACCGGCTTCGCCCAGCGTCTGACCACGATCCTGACGCGCCTGCCGCTGACGGACGGCCCGCAGGGCTGAGCCACCCTGCGCTGAATGATGCGCCCGAAGCATCCCGCCATGCGCCCTGCATGGCGGGATGTTGCGTTTTTAGGGCACATGCTGCCTTAAGGCAGGGGGCTTTTCATGTTCCGGTGTAGCCCTGTGGGCTGACTGCCTGTATGATCCTGCCCATGCGGGAACGGGTTACGCTGCCTTATGGCAGAAAAACCGCAACTGCGGCTTTATTCAAAGTATTCAGGCGGCAGGGCCTTGAACGCGCTTCGGCCGGATGCTTCCCTACACGCCCTTTTTTGTGTTCCGGTTTTTGGATGGCGGCAAGTCTTATATGAAAATTGATAACGTCTCTTATCGCAGTGTCTGGGTGGATGCGGATGATGGCTGGTCGGTCCACATCTTTGACCAGACCCGTCTGCCCTGGTCGCTTGACATCCTGCGCCTGACCGAGCGGGATCAGGTGGCCCATGCCATCCGCACCATGCAGGTGCGTGGCGCGCCGCTGATTGGCGCCGTGGCCGCCTACGGGCTGGCGCTGGCGCTGCGCCATGACAGCAGTGATGAAGCGATGGAGCGCGATGCGGCGTTGCTTGCGGCCACCCGCCCCACGGCGGTCAACCTGGCCTGGGCCATCAGGCGCATGCTCACCCGCCTGCGCACCACGCCCCAGGCCGACCGCGTGGCCGCCGCCTATGACGAGGCCGGGCGCATCTGCGATGAGGACGTGATCCAGAACGAGGCCATCGGCCGGCAGGGTCTGGAACTGATCGAGGAGATCGCCGCCCGCCGCCCCGGCCCGGTCAATATCCTCACGCATTGCAACGCGGGCTGGATCGCCACGGTGGACTGGGGCACGGCCCTTGCGCCCATCTACATGGCGCATGACCGTGGCATTGAGGTGCATGTGTGGGTGGATGAAACCCGCCCGCGCAATCAGGGGGCCTCGCTCACCGCGTGGGAACTGGGCAGCCATGGGGTGAAACACACGGTCATTGCCGATAACGCCGGCGGTCACCTGATGCAGCATGGCCAGGTTGACCTCGTGATCGTGGGCACCGACCGCGTAACCCGCACAGGTGATGTTGCCAACAAGATCGGCACCTACCTCAAGGCGCTGGCGGCGCGTGACAATAATGTGCCCTTCTGGGTTGCGCTGCCCTCGACCACCATTGACTGGACCATCAGTGACGGTGTGAAGGAAATTCCCATCGAGGAGCGTAATGGCCGCGAGGTCACCCACATCCAGGGGCGTGATGCGGAGGGCCGCGTGACAGGCGTGCAGCTTGTGCCCGATGGCAGCCCGGCTGCCAACCCGGCCTTTGACGTCACCCCCGCGCGCCTCGTGACCGGCCTGATTACCGAGCGCGGGCGCTGCCCCGCCACGGCGGACGGGCTGTGCGATCTCTTCCCCGAATACGTGTGAGCATGGCCCCGCGCACAGGGGCCGTGCAGCTATAACCTTGACAGGCGCGGGCGGGATTGGCTTTGTCGCGCCTGCAACCGGGTGCGACCCTTTGTGGCCGCGCCCCCCAAATCTGGTAGAATCAGGACAAGAGCATGCATCCCTATCGTACCCATAGCTGCGCGGCCCTGCGGGCTGCCGATGCCGGGCAGACGGCCCGCCTTTCCGGATGGGTACACTCCAAGCGCGATCATGGCGGCCTGCTGTTCATTGACCTGCGCGACCATTTCGGCATGACGCAGATCGTGATCCCCGCAGGCTCCCCCGTGCTGGAAACAGCCGAGCGCGTGCGCGTGGAAAGCGTGCTGACCGTGACAGGCGAAGTGGTGCTGCGCGATGGCGCAACCAAAAACCCCAACCTGCCCACCGGCGAGATCGAACTGCGCGCGCGCGAGATCGAGGTCCAGTCCAGCGCCGATGTGCTGCCGCTGCAGGTGGCGGGCAGTGAGCACTACCCCGAAGACCTGCGCCTGACCTACCGCTACATCGACCTGCGGCGCGAGAAGGTGCACCGCAACATCATGCTGCGCGCGCAGGTGATCGCCAGCCTGCGCAAGCGGATGACGGATCTGGGCTTTGTCGAGTTCCAGACCCCGATCCTGACCGCATCGTCGCCCGAGGGGGCGCGTGACTTCCTCGTGCCCGCGCGCATGCATCCGGGCAAGTTCTATGCCCTGCCGCAGGCCCCGCAGCAGTTCAAGCAGCTGGCCATGGTGGCGGGGTTTGACCGCTATTTCCAGATCGCGCCGTGCTTCCGTGATGAAGCGGCGCGCGCCGACCGCTCGCCCGGCGAGTTCTACCAGCTTGATTTCGAGATGGCGTTCGCAACACAGGAAGACGTGTTCGCGACCCTCGAGCCGGTGATGGAAGGCGTGTTCCGCGAATTCGGCGGTGGCCGCATCGTGAGCGAAGGGCCGTTCGAGCGCATTCCCTACGCCACGGCCATGGAAGTCTATGGCAGCGACAAGCCCGACCTGCGCAACCCGCTCAAACTCTCGGATGTGACCGAGGCGTTTGCCGGTTCCGGCTTTGGCCTATTTGCCCGCATCGCAGCCGACGGTGGCCAGATCCGCGCCATTCCCGCCCCCGGTGCGGGTGACCGCCCGCGTGCATTCTTTGACAAGCTCAATAACTGGGCGCGTGAATCGGGTGCCGGTGGGCTGGGCTACATCATCTTCGCCGAAGAAGGTGGCAAGGGCCCGATCGCCAAGAACCTCGAGGCCGAGCGCATCGAGGCCATCCGCGCCAAAACCGGCCTCAAGGCGGGTGACGCCGTATTCTTCGTGGCGGGCAAGGGCGATGAGATGGTCAAGTTCTCGGGCGCCGTGCGCACCCGGGTTGCAACCGAACTCGACCTGATCGAGCAGAATGCCTTCCGCTTCTGCTGGATCACGGATTTCCCGATGTACGAGCGCAATGAGGAAACGGGCGAGATCGACTTCTCGCACAACCCGTTCTCCATGCCGCAGGGTGGCATGGACGCGCTCCAGAATCAGGACCCGCTGACCATCAAGGCCTATCAGTACGATATCGTGTGCAACGGCATCGAACTCTCCTCAGGCGCGATCCGTAACCACCAGCCTGATGTGATGATCCGCGCCTTCGAGATCGCGGGCTATCCCGCCAGCGAGGTCGAGGCCCGCTTTGGCGGCATGCTCAACGCCTTCCGCTATGGCGCGCCGCCGCATGGTGGCTCGGCGCCGGGTGTGGACCGTATCGTGATGCTGCTCGCCGATGAGCCGAACATCCGCGAGGTGATCCTGTTCCCGCTCAACCAGCAGGGCGAGGACCTGATGATGGGCGCGCCCGCCCCCGTCGAGCCGCAGCGGCTCAAGGAACTCTCGCTCGCCCTCGACCTGCCGCGCCCCAAGCCCGGCCAGAAAAAGGACTGAGCGCCATGACCGCCGTGAAGGACTCCTCCCTCACGGCGCGCCGCATTGTGGTGCGGCGGGCGTATCAGCGTGGCGTGATCGCGGCCATGGTGGCTACGGGGCTGTGGCATGGCCAGGCGCTGGCCGCCCCGGCCGCGGGCATGGCGGCGCACCGGGCGGTGTATGACCTTGTCCTGTCCGCCGTGGGCAATGGCGATGTGGTGACGGCGGAGGGAAAGCTGACCTTCGTGCTGTCCGACATGTGCACGGCCTGGTCCACCCAGCAGCAGTTGCATGTGCGCAGCGTGGGGCGGGGCGGTGACGAGCACAACAGCGATTCCGATTACGCGGTACTGGAGGACAAGGATGGCTCATCCCTCATCTTCCGCGCAGACCAGAGTGAAAACGGCCAGCCCAGCCCGCGCATAGCGGGCGAGGCGCATATGCGCCCCACCGGCGGCAGGGTGCATTATACCGCGCCCGGCGTGCATGACGTGGCGCTGCCCGCGGGCACGCTGTTCCCCGTAGCGCACACCACCCGCGTGATCGCGGCAGGGCAGGCGGGCCAGACCGAGATCGCGCCACCCCTGTTCGATGGCACGGTCGAGACCGGGGCGCTGAATACCTACGTGCTGCTGCTGGCCCGCGAGGCGCCGCCGGTCGCAACGCCTTTTGCAGCCCTTGCCCCCCTTGGGGCGCAGCGGGTGCATATTGCCTACTACAACCCCACCACGCGTGACATGGGGCCGATATTCGAGCAGGGCATGCGCTACTTCGCCAATGGCGTGGCCGACAGGCTCGACCTTGATTTCGGGCAGTTCAGGCTGGCGGGCACGTTGCGCGAGTTCCGGCTGCTGCCAGCACCCGAGCACTGCCCGCCAGCCACGCCCCTCAGCCCGCCGCGTCGGCCACTGTAACGGCCAGCGGCACGTGGTCCGATGGCTGGGCCTTGCCGCGCTCATCGCGCGCAGGCAGGGCGCTCAGCAGCCGTTCGGCCAGGCGGGGCGAGAGCAGGGCATGGTCGATGCGCAGCCCGCTGTCACGCTGCCAGGCGGCAGCCTGATAATCCCAGAACGTATAGAACCGCCCGGTGGGGTGCAGCGCGCGCAGCGCATCGGTCAGGCCCAGCCAGAGCAGGCGGCGGAAGGCGGCACGGGTGGCCGGGCGCAGCAGCGCATCATCGGGCGAGAGCGCGCCGGGAGCACAGTCCTCATCGGTGGGGCAGACATTGTAGTCACCAAGCAGCACGAAGTCCTGCCCGGCCGCGAGCATGGCGTGGGCGTGCAGGGCGAGTGCGTCCATGAAGGCAAGCTTGGAGTCGTAGCCCGCACTGCCGCCGGAATTGCCGTTGGGCAGGTACAGATTGCCAAAGATCACCCCGCCTGCGCGAATTTCCACGTAGCGGGCCTGCGGCGGGTCGGTTTCCCAGCCGGGCAGGGCGGTGTGGATGACCTCATGCGGCAGGCGCGTAAGGATGGCCACGCCGTTATAGCTTTTCTGCCCCACCACGATGCTGTTATAGCCCGCTTCCCTGAAGGCCTCGGCGGGGAAGATCTCGGTGGCGCACTTGATCTCCTGCAACGCCAGCACGTCGGGCTGCTCGCGGGCAAGGTAGTCAAGCACATGGTCAAGGCGCTGGCGGATGGAATTGACGTTCCAGGTAACGAATTTCATCATTCCACCGAGAAGCTGGTGCCACACCCGCACGAGGAGGCCGCCTGCGGGTTGCGCACCGTGAAATGCGCGCCCATCAGGCTGTCATCAAAATCAAGCACGGCGCCGCTCAGCAGGTCCATGCTGGCGGGGTCAACGAGCACGCGGGCGGTGCCTGCGGCAATGACGATATCATCGGGCCGGGTTTCGGGTTCAAGCGCGAATTTATACTGAAAGCCGTTGCAGCCACCCGCCTCGACCGCCACCCGCAGGGCTGGCTCGCCCGTGGGGGCGGCGGGCTGCTCATCAAGGATCTCGCGCAGGCGATTGGCCGCCGAATCCGATACGCGGAACATCTCGGCCGGGGGGGAAGGGGGCGTGGACATCGGGTTTCACCATGATCTGTGCACGCAGGCCGGGGCCACTTCATGTTGGCGGTGGGCTGCGGGCGGGTTATGGATGTACGGCAGTTATGGTCTTTACCGTTTCATCCATGGCTTGGTCCTGATCCTATATGAGCACTGCACCCTACGCTGTCCAGACCGCTAAGGCCCGTAGCAGGCTCTACCCCGAGGCCAAGGCACAGCTCGCCGCCCTGTCCGATGATATCGCCTGCATGTCCATGACCTTGATGACGGCCTGCGCGCAGGGCTTCTGCATATCGAGGAACCCGAAAGCCTGCCGGGAGTGGGTGCGGCCCTCGCAGCCGCCCGTGCCGCAGCGCTTGCGCGGCATGCCAGCAAGGCCGATCCGCGCCTGCGTCATGAAACCATCCGCCACGCCATCAACACGCTGGCCATGGACCTGATCGGCCAGACGCAGCGTAACCTTGCCCGCCCTGCGCCGATCACATCCACCACGCCGGCCGCCCTGTGGTGGTCTGCAGCCCGGCCATGGCCGGGGTCAATCTGGCTATCCGCCATTTCCTGTATGCGCGGCTTACGGTCGAATCGATCTTTACCATTCTCGGCACCGATATGACCCTGCTGCCCGATGGCACCAGCGCGCCAGCCCCTGCCGCCTGCGCGGCGGATGATATGGCAGGTGCATGCCGGGTGGTGGCCGATTATAGTGCCGGTATGACCGGTTGCTGCACCATTGAGGCATATCGACGGTTGACGGACCTGTCCTCGCCGGGGTGAAACACGCGCAGCACGATCTTCCGCCTGCCACCGCTTTTGCGCGATGCCGGCGGGCCATACCATGCCGGGCCACAGGGCCTGTTACCGTTATCTGTTGGGAAACCAAGCCGCATGTCAGACAGTCTGTTCGCCCGTTACCTCACGCATGTGCGCGATGCGCTGCGCGCCACCATGCCCGACCTGCCCCCAGCAGCCCTTGAGCGTGTCGAGGTTACGCCCACCCGCGACCCCGCACATGGCGACCTTGCCACCAATGCGGCGCTGGTCATCTCCAAGGCGGCCCGTCGCCGCCCGGCCGAGATCGCGGCGGAACTGGTCACGGCGCTGGCCAGCGTGCCGGGCATTGCGCAGGCCGAGGTGGCAGGCCCCGGCTTTGTCAACATGCGCCTCGCCCCCGCCGTGTGGCAGGCCGTGGCGCGTGACGTGCTGCACGCAGGCGAGGCCTACGGCACGAGCAGCGCTGGCCGTGGCGTGAAGGTGAATGTGGAATATGTCTCGGCCAACCCCACCGGGCCGATGCATGTGGGTCACTGCCGCGGCGCCGTGGTGGGTGACGTGCTGGCCAACCTGCTGGCCAAGGCGGGTTATGAGGTCACGAAGGAATATTACATCAACGATGCCGGGGCGCAGGTGATCGCGCTGGCCTGGGCCACGTACTGGCGTTACCTGCAGGCGCTCCACACCACCGTGACGGAAGAGGAATTCGCAGCCGTGGTGCCCGGCGGCGCCATCCAGTATGGCGGCGACTACCTTGTGCCCGTGGGCGAGGCGCTGGCCAAAAAACATGGCGAAAGCCTTGCCGCCCCCGGCCTCAGGCCCGCCGATCCAGCCCTGTGGCTCGAGACCGTGAAGAAAGAGGCGGTCGATACCATGATGGGCATGATCCGCGAGGATCTGGCCGCCCTCGGCGTGCATCATGACGTGTTCACCAGCGAGGCCGGTATCCTGGCTGATGGCGAGACCGACCGCGCCATCAGGAAGCTGGAAGACAAGGGCCTGATCTACGAAGGCGTGCTCGAGCCCCCCAAGGGCAAGCTGCCCGATGACTGGGAAGCCCGCCCCCAGACCCTGTTCCGCTCCACCGAATTTGGCGATGATGTCGACCGCCCGCTGCGCAAGTCCGATGGGTCGAACACCTACTTCGCCAATGACATTGGCTACCATGCCGACAAGATCCGTCGGGGGGCTGATGTGCTGGTCGATGTATGGGGTGCCGACCATGGCGGTTACGTCACCCGCATGAAGGCTGCTGTTGCGGCGCTGGCTACTGATGGCCGCCCGGTGCTTGACGTGCTTTTGTGCCAGATCGTGCGCATCGTGCGTGATGGGCAGCCGGTGCGCATGTCCAAGCGCGCGGGCACGTTCGTCACCCTGCGCGACCTGATTGACGAGGTGGGGCGGGATGCTGTGCGCTTTACCATGCTCACCCGCAAGGCCGATGCGCAGATGGAGTTCGACCTGGATCAGGTCGTGGCCCAGAGCCGCGACAACCCGGTGTTTTACGTGCAGTACGCCCATGCGCGTTGCTGCTCGGTGCTGCGCGCGGCGGCAGCCCTTGCCAATGCGGGCAGGCTGCCCGGCGGCCTCACGCCGGCCGAACTGGCCACGACCGACCTGTCAGGGCTGGGCGCGGATGCGGAACTGGCCCTTTTGCAGCGCATGGCGCAGTGGCCGCGCATGGTCGAGTCGGCGGCGAGCGCGCATGAGCCGCACCGCATTGCGTTCTATCTCAATGAACTGGCCTCCGATTTCCATGCATTGTGGAACCGGGGCAAGGATGACACCACCCTGCGCTTCGTGCAGGAAGATGACGTGGCCACAACCCGCACGAAGCTCGCCCTTGTCGAGGCGACGGCAACCGTGCTGCGGTCGGGCCTGAACGTGCTCGGCGTGCAGCCGGTCGAGGAGATGCGATGAGTCCTGACGATACCCCGCAGCGCAATGGTGGTTCCGATGATCTTCGGAACAACCCCGCGGCACCCGATCCCTATGCCGAGCGCCCCGCCACGCGCGAGCGCATGGGGGCTGATTCCAACCCCGACCTGAACACGCGCTCGCCCATGGAGCCAGCCGATGACATCGGCCCGCGCACGCCGCCGCGTGGCAGCAGGGGCGGGACTGATTTCAAGGCCCTGCTGGCGCGCCTTGCAGGCAGCAGCCTGCTCGGCGATGACCCGCTGACCCGCAAGCTGGTCTATGGCGCGGCCGGGCTTGGCGGCATTCTGGTCATTGCCATTGGTGGCTGGTCTCTGTTTGGCCATCATGAAGGCGGCATTGCAGTGCTTGGCCCGCCACCGGGGCCGGTGCGCGTCAAGCCCGCTGATCCGGGTGGCATGCAGATTCTGGGCGCAGGCGATGGCATGGCCGCTGATGGCGGCGTGATGCGCCTCTCGCCCCCGCCCGAGCAGCCCCAGCCCGATGCCATGGCCCGGCAGTATGCCCCGCCACCGGGCAGCGACAGCGCCGATGGCGGCAATGCCACCCCGCCGCCTGCGACCGCCGCAGCCCCCGCCGAGCAGCCTGCCACCCAGCCCGAGCCTGCCCCGCAGGAGGCCGCCCAGAAGCCAGCGGAACCGGTAAAGCAGGCCGAGGAGGAACCCGCTGCCCTGCCGCCGCCGGTGCCGCGCGCCCTCAATGAGGGCAGTGGCGCCTACAGCGTGCAGTTGGCCGCCCTTGATTCGCAGGAGGCAGCGCTGAAAAACTGGAGCCATCTGCTCAGCCGCTACCCCGGCGTGTTCGGTTCCTACCAGCCTGCCGTCATCAAGGCGGAGCGCAGTGGCAAGACGTTCTACCGCCTGCGCATCAAGGGGCTGAGCAAGGCGCAGGCCGCATCGGTGTGCGAGAAGGTCAAGGCCAAAAGCCTGCCGTGTGAACCGGTCCATTCCTGAGCGCACCCCATGACCCGGCCAGAGGAGGCAGGGCGGGCGGCTGGCACGCCCGCCCCCATGGCTGACGCCACGCAGGGGCAGCCGACTTCGCCCATCGTGCATCTTGACGGGTTCGACGGGCCGATGGACCTGCTGCTTGAACTCGCCCGGGCGCAGAAGGTGGATCTGTGGCGCATTTCCATCCTTCAGCTTGTCGAGCAGTTTTTGGCGGTGGTGCGCTCCATCCCTGCCGTGCGGCTGGAGCAGGCGGCGGACTGGCTGGTCATGGCGGCATGGCTGGCCTGGCTCAAGTCGCGCCTGCTGCTGCCCGAGGATGATGGCGAGGACACCGATGCCGAGGACGCAGCTACCCTGCTGCACGAGCGCCTGCTCGAACTTGAGCGCATGGTGCAGCTTGGCCGCTGGCTTGGCGCGCGCGACCAGCTTGGCCATGAAGTGTTTGAGCGCGGGCAGGCCGAAAGCCTTGTAGCGATTGACCGCTCGGGGCTGGCGGTGGATGTGCCGCAACTCATGCGCGGCTATATGGCCGCCATGCGGCGGCGCGCGCGCAAGGCCACCTACCAGCCGCGCCCGCCACGGTTCTGGACCGTGCAGGACGCGCTGGCGCGGCTGCGGCGCATGCTGGGCACGCTCATGCCTGTAGACTGGTGCGGGCTGGAGGCCTTTCTGCCGCCTGCCGCGGGGGTGGACAGTGCTGGCCCCCTGGCCGAGACCGGCCGCAGGGCCGCCGTGGCGGGCACGCTGCTGGCCAGCCTGGAGATGGCGCGTAATGGCACGATCGAACTGCGGCAGGCGGAACAGTTTGGCCGTATCCTGCTGCGTGAGCGGGTGGCGGAAGACCCCGCCACCCCAATGCAACCTGAAGGGGAGAGGCCCTGATGAACGACCCCGAGCAGCCTGACCTTATCCTGCCGGTGCAGGACGTGGTGGAAGACATCACGGTGCGGGATTTTTCGCTGCGCCTTGTCGAGGCCCTGATCTTTGCCCGCGCCGACCCGCTCAGCACCCGCGCCATTGCCGAGGTGCTTGGCGCGCAGGGCGGCATCCCGCATGATACCGCTGACCGCGATGCCTATGTGGCGGCGACGCTGGCCGCCCTTGGCGCGCAGTATGCCGGGCGGGGGGTGGAACTCGTCGAGGTGGCGGGGGGCTGGCAGTTCCGCACCGCCCCCGATCTGGCTCCGCGCCTGACGCGCGTGATGCCGCGTCCGCGCAGGCTGGCGCGCTCGACCATGGAAACGCTGGCCATCATCGCCTACCACCAGCCCTGCACGCGCGCCGAAATCGAGGAAATCCGCGGCGTAAGCCTGAGCCAGCAGGTGCTCGACACCCTGCTCGAGGCCGAACTGATCATGCCGCTGGGCCGCAAGGAAGTGCCGGGACGGCCGATCCTGTGGGGCACGTCAAACGGCTTTCTGCGCCATTTTGGCCTCAAGGATCTGGGCGACCTGCCCCGGCGCGAGGAACTGCTGGTGGATGTGCCCGATGCAGCACCCGAACCGCCTGATGGCCCGCAGGCGGTGGAGGGTGGCGATGATGCGCCGGATGAGGTTCCTGACGCGCCCGGGGCGTGATAGGTGTGCGGGGCAGGATGATGGTGTACGGTTCTGCGCGGACCGCAAGGGGCGGGCGCGGTAGGGAAGGAACGGCTGATGTTCGATTTTGCATGGTCTGAATTTGCCCTGATCGGGGTGGTGGGCCTGCTGCTGATCGGGCCGAAGGACATGCCTGTTGCCATCCGCACCGTAACCGGGCTGATCAAGAAGGCCCGCGGCCTCGCCACCGAGTTCCAGTCGCATGTGGATGAAATGGTGCGCGAGGCCGACCTGACCGAGGCGCGCGACCAGCTTGGCAGGCTCAAGCGCATGAACGTGCGCGACAAGATCATGAGTGCGATTGATGGGGATGGCGCCCTGCGCCGCTCGCTTGATGATACGCATGAGGCGGCGCAGTCCGCCATGTCGGCACCCGTAACAACGCCTGCATCGGCCCTGCCCGAGCAGGCCATTCCCTCACGCCATTACATTCCGCCCCTTGTTGATGACAGCCCTGCGGAGGAGGACGCACCCGATGCGCCCGATTTCCTGCCGCCGCGCACCGCCCGGCGCATTGCCGCCGAACTGCCGCGCCTTACCCCTCCCGCCTTCCTGCCGCCAGTCCGGGTCATTCACCGTGGCCAGCGCGTTGGCGTGACCCCCGCAGGGCAGGAATAGGAACACGATGGACGCCCAAGACGAAAACCCGAACCCGGACGCCATTGATGACCAGCCCATGCCGCTGCTCGAGCACCTTGTTGAACTGCGGCGCAGGCTGCTGTGGTCGATGGTGTCGTTCGTGGCGTGCTTTGCGGTCTGCTACTACTATTCCGAGCAGATCTACTTCTTCCTCGCCAAGCCGCTGGGCGACATCATGCGCCAGAAAGGCGAGCAGCCGCACCTGATCTATACCGCGCTGTACGAGGCCTTCTTTACTTACATGAAGGTCGCCTTCTTTGGCGCGGCCTGCCTGTCCTTCCCCATGGTGGCGGTGCAGGCGTGGATCTTTATCGCACCCGGCCTGTACCGCAGCGAGAAGCGGGCCTTTGCGCCCTTCCTCGTTGCCACGCCCATCATGTTCGCGCTTGGCGCGGCGCTGGCCTATTATTTCATCTTCCCCGCCGCGTGGAAGTTCTTCCTGTCGTTCCAGACGGCGGACGGGCAGGACGGCCTGCAGATCGAACTTCAGGCCAAGGTGTCGGAATATCTTTCGCTGGTGATGAAGCTGATCCTGGCGTTCGGCATGGCGTTCGAGCTGCCGGTGGTGCTGACGCTGATGGCCCGCGTGGGGCTGGTCACGTCAAAGGGACTGGCGAAGGTGCGCCGCTACGCCTATGTGGGCGCGTTCGTGGCCGCCGCCATCCTGACCCCGCCCGATGTCATTACCCAGACCGGCCTGGCCGTGCCGCTGATCGGGCTGTACGAAATTTCCATTCTCTGCGCCCGCCTTGTCGAGCCGCGCAGACCGCCTGAAGAAACCGAGGAGACCCCCTGATGCACGACCTGCGTGCCCTACGCGCCGACCCCGCAGGCTTTGACGCCGCCCTGAAACGGCGCGGGGCGCCCGCCGTGGCTGATGGCGTGCTGCTGCTGGACACGGAGCGCCGCGCCGCCGAGACCGAACTGCAGGAGCTTCAGGCCAGCCGCAAGAAAATCTCCAAAGAGATCGGGGGTTTACGCAAATCCGGCGCGGATACTTCGGCGCTGGAAGAGCGCGTGGCACACGGCAAGGCGCGGATGGAGGAACTCCAGACCCGCGTGGATGAACTTGACAGCCAGGTCCGCGGCACGCTCGAAAGCCTGCCTAACCGGCTTGACGCCTCCGTGCCCGATGGGGCGGATGAAAGTGCGAACGTGGAAGTGCACCGCAATGGCGTGGTGCGCGAATTCAGCTTCACCCCGCGTGAGCATTTTGAACTCGGTGAAGCCCTCGGCCTGATGGATTTCGAGACCGCATCGCGCCTGTCGGGTGCGCGGTTCGTGGTGCTGCGTGGCGCGCTCGCCCGCATGGAGCGTGCGCTCGGTCAGTTCATGCTCGACCTGCACACCACCGATAACGGCTACGAGGAAACTGCCGTGCCGGTGCTGGTCAATAACGAGGCCATGTACGGCACCGACAAGCTGCCCAAATTTGCCGACCAGTCCTTCCGCACCGAAGATGGCCGCTGGCTCATCCCCACCGCCGAGGTGCCGCTGACGGCCAGCGTTTCGGGCCAGATCCTGCCCGCCAATGTGCTGCCGCGCAGGCTGGTGGCCCTTTCCTCATGCTTCCGCAGCGAGGCGGGGGCGGCAGGACGTGATACGCGCGGCATGCTGCGCCAGCACCAGTTCCAGAAGGTGGAGATGGTCAGCATCACCACGCCCGAGGAAAGCGACGCCGAGCACGAGCGCATGACCCGCTGTGCCGAGATGGTGCTAAAGAAGCTGGGCATTCCCTATCGCCGCCTGCTGCTATGCGCGGGCGATACCGGCTTTGGCGCGGCCAAGACCTTCGACCTCGAGGCCTGGCTGCCCGGTCAGAAGGCCTGGCGCGAGATCTCGTCGTGTTCCACCACGCGCGACTTTCAGGCCCGGCGCATGAATGCCCGCTACCGCGCGGCCGACGGCAAGCCCGCCTTCGTGCACACGCTCAACGGGTCCGGCCTTGCGGTGGGCCGCACGCTGATTGCGGTGATGGAAAACTACCAGAACGAGGATGGCAGCATCACCGTACCGGAGGTGCTGCGGCCTTATATGGGTGGAATTGAAGTCATCCGCTGACAGCAGATAAAAGTTTTTGGGCGCCGCCTTTTTTCAAAAAGGCGGCGTTCTTTTGAAGCTTTTTGGAAAAAGCTTCACCAAAAACTTCTTTCCGTTCAGCGTCTTTTACGGTGCGGGCGTTTGCCCTTGGGCGGGCCGCCATCGCGGTTGGCCCCCCTGCGGCCCGGCGGGTTGGCGCGACTGTCGGGGCGGAAGGGTGAGGCGGATGTCGCGCGTGCGCGCACGCTCTGCTGGCGCAGCACGTCCTCGATCCAGTCATTCAGCCGGGCCGTGGTTTCCTCCGCATCCTCGCGGTTGACGTAGGCCTCGGGGAAGCGCAGGGCCAGCCACCGCCATGCCACCAGCCGCTTGTGGCGCTTTTCGGCGCGTTCAAGCTCCGTGCGCTCGGCGCGTTCGGCAGGGGGCAGGCGGCCCGTGCCCGGCGGCGGCACGCTGTTGCCTGCGGCGTGGTCCGCCGCCCAGTGCACGAGGCGCTGGATGCCGTTATCACGGTCATCGACGGGGCACATGGCATAGACCCAGCGCTGGGCCAGTGTCAGGTCCGGCACGCCTTCGAGTGCTGTGGCGATGGCGAAGGCCTGCTCCATGTTGGCCAGCCGGTAATTGGGGTCATCGCGCCGCAGCACCGCGCGGCGGATGCGCACCAGCACGCCGAACAGGCTGTCCGAGCCGATCTCGGCGGCAACCGCCTGCACGATGTCGGCATCGGGCTGCACCTGCGGGCGCATGTCCTCGATCGGCTGCGGCGGGGCGGCCAGCATGGCATGGATGAAGGACGGGCTGCCCACGCCCTCCAGCACCGCCACCACACCCTGTTCATGCTTGCCAAAGCGCCCGGCGCGGCCACCGATCTGCTTGACTTCCTGCGGGTTGAGGTCGCGGGTCTGGTTGCCGTCATATTTGCGCAGGGCTGCAAACACCACGCGGCGGATGGTCAGGTTCAGCCCCATGCCGATGGCGTCGGTTGCGATCAGGATATCGGCATCACCATTATTGAAGCGCTGCGCCTCCGCCCGGCGCACTTCGGGGCTGAGCGCGCCATACACCACCGCCACCCGCTTGCCGTGGGCGAGCAGCAGGGCGCGCAGGTCGAGCACCTCGCGGCGCGAAAAGGCAATCAGCGCATCATGCTTCTGCAATTCGGGCAGGCTGACCGCGCGTTCGGCGGCAACCAGCGGGCTTTTGCGCTCAAGGCGGATTTCATCCACCGGGTCGCCGCACAGTTCGGCAATGCGCCGGACCATGGGGATGCAGTCCGGCGCGCCAAGGATGAACAGGTGCCGCGCAGGGGCCCCCATGATTGCCGCCGTCCAGGCCGCGCCCCGGTCGGGATCGGTCAGCATCTGGGCTTCGTCGATGATGGCGACATCGACCGGGTTGTTCAGCGGGCACATCTCGACCGTTGCGGCAAGGTGGCGGCTGCCGGGCACGTCAATGCGTTCCTCGCCCGTGGCGAGCGAGGTCGGCACGCCGCGCGCGGTCAGCGACTCGCGAAACTCATGGGCCAGCAGGCGCAGCGGCGCCAGCGCCAGCCCGCTCTCGGCGCGTGCCAGCGCATCAAGCGCCGTGTGCGACTTGCCGCTGTTGGTCGGCCCGGTCACCAGCGTGATGCGGCGGTTGAGCGCGCGCGCGGTACGGAAATGGGCTGCGTAACGGTCGAGCGCCGCCACCTGCGCGATCACGGCATTGCCCACGCGTTTATTGCCCAGATCGGGGGCGAGGGGGGCGCGTTTGTCGCTTTCCGGTCCCTCGCGCCGCCATTCGGGCAGATTCTGGCGCAGGGCCATGAGTTCGGTGGGGTCGAACTCCCAGCGTTCCTGCCCGCCCGCCTGCGGTACGCGGCGGGCGACGGGCAGGCGGTTCTCGGCAATCCAGCGCAGGGCCTCGCGCTGCGAGCAGCGCAGCAGGCCGGGCACGTCGCTGAAGGGCACAAGGCTCTTTTCCCACTCGCGCAGGCGCTGCACTTCCTCGCGCCGGCGGGCACGCGCCGTGTCCTCTATGCGGGCATCGCGATCCTTGCGGCTACTTTCCGCCGCATCGAGGCTGGCGGCAAACGCTGCGGGGTCGGCCACGGCAAAGGCATCCGCCACGGCCAGGGCCAGGGTGTGCAGTTCACCGGGCGAGAGCATGCGCCCCGTGCCATCGAACAGGTCGGAGCGGATGTTCTCCACCGCCATCTGCGGGGTATCACCCTGGGCGCGCAGTTTCTCGTGCAGCACGGGGGTCAGGGCCGCGAGCAGGGTGGCGTCATCGGGCTCGGGGGTCTCGACCGTTTTCGCTGCGGCCTCGGTATCCGCGCGGGTGACCCAGACCTGGCCTGCCCGGCGGGTCAGGTCCATCAGGCGCGAGCCCCACGGCTTGCGGCGCACGGTGCACAGGGCGGCGCGGAAGGTTGCGTCATCCACCCGGTCAGCGCCGGGGGCGAGCGTGCGGGCGATCACGCGCTCGAGCTTGGGGCGCTCGCGCGTTTCAACATGCAGGCCGGTGGCGGCGATGGCCGCATCAAGCGCCAGCGCGGCAGGGGCTGCGGTGGACGCGTCGCGATCGGAAAATTCTGAACTCATGCTTCCTATGTGCGTCATCCATGCGGCGGGGACAATGGACTCCGGCTTGCATCGGCATGGGAAATCATTGAATAGAAGCCTTCATCGTACGCGTTTGACGTGACACGCGCGCCCCGGAACGGGCCTTATGCGGCAGGTTCAGCCGCCCGTGGTGCGTGATATGTTTGTTTTGTGCTGGAAATCCACGTTGTGGATGGCCTAAACATGCCCCCCTTAGCCATATCGTTGTGGGCGGCGCATGTTTCAGGAAATCCTGTGTCTGCGTCATATCCAGCCGGGAGAATGATAACCAGATGTCCGATACGTTGATTATGCCAACCAGTGAGACCATGCTCACCGGCCTCGCCCCGGTCGAGGGGCAGCCCGGCGTGTTCCACCTTGCCGAGCCCACCAAGGAATACGGCCACCTGAATGCCGAGACCGTGCTGTCCGTGCATCACTGGACCGACCGGCTGTTCACCTTCACCACCACGCGCGACCCTGCGCTGCGCTTCGAGAACGGCCAGTTCACGATGATCGGCATCGAGGTCGAGGGCAAGCCGCTGCTGCGCGCCTACAGCATTGCCAGCGCGAATTACGAGGACCACCTCGAATTCCTGTCCATCGCCGTGCCTGATGGCCCGCTCACCTCGCGCCTGCGCCACGTCAAGGTGGGTGACAAGGTGCTGATCGGCCGCAAGCCCGTGGGCACGCTGCTGCTTGATAACCTGCGCCCGGGCCGCAACCTGTATTTCCTGTCCACCGGCACGGGGCTTGCGCCCTTCATGAGCCTGATCAAGGACCCGGAATGCTACGAGCGTTACGAGCACGTGATCCTGAGCCACACGGTGCGCATTTCGGGTGAGCTGGCCTATGCCAACCACATCCGCCACGAACTGCCCGAGCATGAATTCCTGGGCGAGGACGTGAAGGGCAAGCTGCTGTACTACCCGGCTGTTACGCGTGAGCCGTTTGCCGTGACCGACCGCATCACCAAGCTGATCGAGACGGGCAAGATCTTCACCGATCTCAACATCCCCGAACTCGACCCCGAGCATGACCGCGTGATGATCTGCGGCTCGCCCGAGATGCTGGCCGATACCGAGAAGATGCTCCAGGAGCGTGGCTTCGACGAGGGCAACAACTCCCACCCCGGCGCTTACGTGGTGGAAAAGGCGTTCGCCGAGCGCTGATCCCGCCCACATCACCCCCGGCCATTTTGCCATGGCCGGGGTTTTTTATTGGCCCCGCCCCGCGCATGGCGGGTCATTGCCGGAATGCGGCGTGCTGTGTCCCGTCCGGCCGAGACAGGATGCACAACCGGCATGAGTTATGATTTTGATCTGTTTGTCATTGGCGCGGGTTCCGGTGGCGTGCGCTGCGCGCGCATTGCCGCCAGCCACGGAGCACGGGTTGCCGTAGCCGAAAGCCGCCACTGGGGCGGCACCTGCGTCAATCTGGGCTGCGTGCCCAAGAAGCTGATGGTGCAGGCCAGCGATTATGGCGACTGGGTGGATGACAGCCACGGCTTTGGCTGGAACACGAAGCGTGGCCACAATGACTGGGCCGCCCTGATCGCCGCCAAGGACCGCGAGATCGCACGGCTGAACGGCATCTATGTCTCGATGCTGGAAAAGGCTGGCGTGGCCCTGTTCACCGGCCACGCCACCATCGAGGACGCGCACACCCTGCGCATCGATCCCTCGCCACTCGCGCCCCATGAAGCCCCGCGCCGCGTCACCGCCGCGCGCATTGTCATTGCAGTCGGCTCCACGCCCACCCTGCCCAAATTGCCGGGGGTGGAATACGCCATCTCGTCCGATCAGGCCTTCCACCTTGAAGAGCGCCCCGCCCGCGTGTGTCTGGTGGGGGGTGGTTATATTGGCGTGGAGTTCGCCGGTATCTTCCGTGGGTTGGGCTCATCGGTTGATCTGGTCTACCGCCAGAACCTGCCGCTGCGTGGCTTCGATGCCGATCTGCGCCACGCTTTGCATGATGCGATCGACCTGCGTGGCATCCGCCAGCACGTGGCGGCCTCGCCCACCGCGATTGAAAAACAGGCCGATGGCAGCTTCGTGGTGCATCTTGATAATGGCACCCGCATCGAGACCGACTGCGTATTCTTCGCTACCGGCCGCCACCCCAAGATCACCGGGCTGGGGCTTACGCAGCTTGGCGTGGCGATGGAGGAGAACGGGCGCATCATCGTTGATGACAAGAGCGAGACGACGGTGCCCGGCATTTACGCGATAGGCGACGTGACCAACCGCCTCAACCTGACCCCGGTCGCCATTGCCGAGGGCCATAACCTTGCCGACCGCCTGTTTGGCAAGGCGCCCCCGCGCGAATGGTGCTATGCCACCACGCCCAAGGCGGTGTTCTTTACCCCCACCCTGTCCAGCGTTGGCCTGACCGAGGCGGAAGCAGCGAAGGAAGGGGATGTGGATGTGTATGTCAGCCGCTTCCGCCCCATGCGCAACACGCTGAGCGGGCGCGCGCAGCGCACGTTGATGAAGCTGGTGGTCGATCAGGCCAGCCAGGTGGTGGTCGGTGCCCACATGCTGGGTGATGATGCGCCCGAGATCATGCAGGGGCTGGCCGTTGCCGTGACGGCAAGGCTGAAAAAGACCGACTGGGACCGCACGATCGGTATTCACCCCACGGCGGCGGAGGAATTCGTGACCATGCGCACCCGCACGCGGGTTACGCCGCGCAGCGCGGGTTAAAAGAAGGTCAAAAACAGTTAAAGTTTTTGGGCGCCGTTTTTTTTAAAGGCGGCGTCTTTTGAAGCTTCTTGAAAAAAGCTTCACCAAAAACTTTTATCTGGATTCAGGCCCTGCCCAATAAAAAACCGCTGCGGGGTCAGCCCCGGCAGCGGTTTTCTGTATCCGGCTTAGCGGGGGGCAACCCAGCCATTGCCGGTGGAATCGCCAAGCTGGCCATCGCCGTTGATCCCGCTGCTCTGGTAGGCCGTGCCGAAGCGCGACAGGTCCGTGCCCGTGACCGAATCACGATGCACGTGCTCCAGATGATCGGGGTCCGGGCCGTGGTTGAGTTCCATCGACGGTGCTTCCTCATAGCCGGGCGGCAGATGGCCGCGCTGGCCGTGAACAGTCATCCGGTCCTGATCTGAACTGCTGGTGTCGTCCTGGCTGGCCGGGGCCGCCATGGCCGTCACGCTCAACAGGCACAGCCCGGCCGAGAGGGCGGTTATGAGTTTCCCACGTGAGGTGGCCATGATCCGTAATCCTTTTACCTGAGAGGGCAGCATGCCAAGGCTTTTTTGCTAAGGGAAGCGGTGACGTGGCAGGCCAACCATACCTCTTTTACATATGGGCGGGCCTGCTGCGCAATACGACCCCAAGGGGCCGCAAGCAGCCTGACTTGTGGCTCCCATGCAACATTTATGGGGCCTGTCCCGCCACCCATATCACAAAGCGCCGCGAACAGGCTTTGCCATATGCTGGTTTTTTCGACATAAAGGCGGCCCTTCCGCCTGCGGGTGGAAAGGGTGTCTTGTATCAAGAGGAATTAGGATCCGACCCATGAGTGCGACGCACAGCCACAACAGTTCTTCCCGGCAGGCCTGGACGCCGGAGAGCTGGCGGTCGTTTCCCGCGCGGCAGATGCCGCGATACCCCGACGAGACAGCCCTGAGCGGCGTGGAGGCCCGCCTGCGCCGCTACCCGCCGCTGGTCTTTGCCGGTGAGGCCCGCCGCCTGCGCGCCCACCTGGCCAAGGCCGCCACGGGGCAGGCCTTCGTGCTGCAGGGTGGGGCGTGTGCCGAAAGCTTCAGCGAATTCACCGCCGATATCGTGCGCGACACCTTCCGCGTGCTGCTGCAGATGGCGGTGGTGCTGACCTTTGGCGCCAAGGTGCCGGTCATCAAGATCGGGCGCATGGCGGGCCAGTACGCCAAGCCGCGCTCATCGGATACCGAGACGAAGGACGGCGTGACCCTGCCGTCCTATCGCGGTGACATCATCAACGGCTCCGACTTTACCGAAGCCGCGCGCATTCCTGACCCGAAGCGCATGGAAACCGGCTACTTCCAGTCGGTTGGCACCATGAACCTGCTGCGCGCATTCGCCAGCGGCGGTTATGCCAACCTGCATGAGGTGCATCGCTGGAACCTCGGCTTTGTCGAGCGCTCGCCGCTGGCGCAGCGTTATGGCGAACTGGCCGGGCGCATTGGCGAGACGCTGGACTTCATGGCGGCGTGCGGCCTGAACGCCACCACCACGCCCCAGATCGACGAGACCGAGTTCTACACCTCGCACGAGGCCCTGCTGCTGCCCTACGAGCAGGCGCTGACCCGCATCGATTCGACATCGGGCGAATGGTATGACTGCTCGGCCCATTTCGTATGGATCGGTGATCGCACCCGCCAGCCCGATGGCGCGCATGTCGAGTTCCTGCGTGGCGTGCGCAACCCCATCGGCATCAAGGTTGGCCCCACCACCACCATCGAGGACCTCGAGCAGCTGCTCGACATTCTCAACCCCTCGGATGAAGCCGGGCGCATCTCGCTCATCTCGCGCATGGGGGCGGGCAAGGTGCGCGATCACCTGCCGCCGTTGCTCGAGAAAGTGATGGCCACGGGTCGCACCGTCACGTGGCTGTGTGACCCCATGCACGGTAACACCAGTTCGACCTCGACAGGCGTCAAGACCCGCTCGTTCGATGCCATCCTGTCCGAGATCCACGGCTTCTTTGATGTGTTCGAGGCCGCGGGCGCCAGCCCCGGCGGCGTGCATTTTGAAATGACGGGCCAGAACGTGACCGAATGCATCGGTGGCGCCCATCGCCTGACGGAAGATGATCTGGGCGAGCGCTATGAAACCTTTTGCGATCCGCGCCTGAATGCGGAACAGTCGCTGGAGATGGCATTCCGTCTGTCTGAGGAACTGAAGACGCGGATGCACCGGATGGCTGGCGGGGCACGCTGACCCCGCCCTGAAAAGCGGGAACGGAGGGTAAATGACCCAGGGTGAACCGGCAGGCCGTGACAGGCTGGCCAGCGCGGCGGATGACATGATCGCAGCCCGCACGGATGCGTATTTCAACCGCACGCGCGCCATCGTGGAGCATTTTGGCGACAGGAAGGTGACATATGCCATCTTCCTGCGCCGCCCCGTCATTTCCGCCCCCCGGCTCATGACCGAGTGGCTGCGCGCGGTGGGCAGCGCGGGCGGCATCACCATCGACACCACGGTTCTGTACCCCGAGAGTACATGGGTGGGGGCGGGCGAGCCGCTGGCCTACGTAACCGGCTCGTTCGCAGCCCTTGCCCCGCTTGAGACACTGGCGCTCCAGCGCCTTGGCCCGGCCTGCGTCGCGGCCCATAATGCCTATCAGATGGCCATGGCGCTGCCACATGTGCGCTTTCTGGCTATGGAAGCCCGCCATTGCGCGGGTTTTGGCATGCAGGAGCAGATGGCCTATGCCGCCTCTGTTGGCAGCCATGCCGCCCAGAAGGAAGGGGCGCATGGCTTCATTGGCGGCGCGAATGATGCCACGGCCCATTATTTTGGCACCAACCATGGCCTAGGCACCATGCCGCACGCGCTGGTAGGCTATGCGGGCTCGACCCTGCGGGCGGCCGAGATGTTCCATGAGGTCTATCCCGCAATGGACCTTGTCGTGCTGGTTGACTATTTTGGCCGCGAGGTGACGGACGCGCTGGAAGTGTGCCGGCACTTTCCCGAACTTGCGGCGCAGGGGCGGCTGTCCGTGCGGCTCGACACGCATGGGGGCCGCTTTCTTGAAGGGCTGGACCCGCAATCCTCCTATGACGTGCTCGAGCGCCACACGCCGGGCACCATCCGGCGCTACCGCTCGGACAAGGAACTCAGCCACCTTGTGGGCACCGGGGTCTCGGCGGCGGCCATCTGGCGCATGCGCGAGGTGCTGGATGAGGCGGGGTTCCCGCATGTGCGCATTATCGCCTCATCGGGTTTCAGCGTGGAAAAATGCCTGAGCATGGCCGATGCCCATGCCCCGGTGGATGTGATCGGCACGGGCTCGTTCATCCCTGATCGCTGGTCCGAGACTTACGCCACGGCGGATATCGTGGCGTATGACGACGTGCCCCGGGTCAAGGCGGGGCGCGAGTTCCTGCTGCGCCGCACGCCACACGCTCCCGAATAACGAAAGGCTTCATCTTGTCAGAAAACATCTTTGCCCCCGAGGGCGGCTGGCGCGTGCGCATCATCGACCTGTCAGGCGGTGCCGAGGACAATATTGTCGAGGAAGTGGGCGGTTTTCCCGACCTGATCCAGGCCAACGCCTTTGCCCGCGCCTATGTGCGTGACAGCATCGAGCGCTGCCGCATGGCAGGCCTTTCGGCGGCCGACATCCTCAAGGCCTGGTTCGCGTTTGGCGAGGATGCGGAGGTGCTTGAAGCAGGCGAGCAGGGCTGGCGCTCAGCCAATGAACTCGATGATTTCGCAGCCCATGCGGCCACCCCCATGGAGCGCGACTGGCGCGCCTTCGACCCGCGCCGGGGCGATGATGAGGACGAAGCGTAAAAGCCCCGCAGGGTCTTTTTTCAAAAAGCTTCAGAGAACGCCGTCTTTTTGAAAAAAGGCGACACCTGAAAACTTTTATCCATGCCAGGGCGCGCGAGCAGGCGTGCTCTCTGGCGTTCGGGGCGTAATCGCCGCATATAAGGGGCATGAAACTCCGTTTTGCGCCTAGCCCGACCGGGCTGATTCATGTTGGCAATGCGCGTCAGGCCATTGCCAATGCCCTGTTTGCCCGCCGCCACAAGGCCAGCTTCCTGCTGCGGATTGACGATACCGATCGTGCCCGCTCGAAGGAGGAATACGTGCAGGCCCTGCAGGATGACCTGCGCTGGCTGGGTGTGGAGTGGGATGAATTTGTGCGGCAGTCCGACCGTCTGGACCGCTACGCGCTGGCCATCGAGGCGCTCAAGGCCAGCGGGCGGCTGTATCCGTGCTTCGAGAGCGAGCAGGAACTGGCCTCAAAGCGCGAGGCCCGCATCCGTATGCGCAAGCCGCCGGTCTATGACCGCGCCATGCTGCGCATGACGCCCGCGCAGCGCGCACAGGCCGAGGCCAATGGCAAGGTGCCGTACTGGCGCTTCAGGCTGTCCGATCATCGCACGGTGGAATGGAACGACCTTGTCATGGGTTCGTGCCGGGTCAAGCTGCCTGCCATTTCCGATCCCGTGCTGGTGCGGGCCGATGGCACGGTGCTGTACACGCTGGCCTCGGTGGTGGATGACATGGAACTGGGCATTACCCACATCATCCGTGGCGAGGACCACGTGACCAATACCGGCGTGCAGATCGACATTGCCGAGGCGCTGGGGGCGAAGCGCAACCGCTTCACCTTCGCGCATCTGCCGCTGCTGCTGGATGAGGGCGGGGGCAAGCTGTCCAAGCGCTTTGATGGCCTGTCGATTCGGGCCCTGCGGCAGGATGGGGTCGAGCCTTCGGCCATCGTCTCCTACCTTGCCCGCCTTGGCAGCGCGGATGACCCGGCCCCGCTGTCATTTGATGAACTGGCCAGGACCTATGACCCGGGCCGTGTCTCGCGTTCAGCAGCGCGGTTTGACATGCGGCAGTTGCTGGGGCTGAACCGCCGCATCATGCACGCGATGCCGTTTGAGGAAATCCGCGCCCGCCTGCCCGAGGGGGCGACCGAAGCCTTCTGGCTGGCCGTGCGGGGCAATGTGGATATGGCAGGTGAACTGCGCCACTGGTGGGATGTGGTGGCGGGCGAGATCGTGCCGCCCGTGATTGATGAGGCCGACCGCCCCTTCCTGCTCCACGCACTGGAGTCGCTGCCTGCCGAGCCGTGGGATGAAACCACGTGGAAGACGTGGACCGCTGCGGTGAAAGAGAGCACGGAGCGCACTGGTCGCGCCCTGTTCCACCCCCTGCGCTTGGCGCTGACGGGCGAGGAGAGCGGGCCGGAAATGCGTGACCTGCTGCCGCTCATGGGCCGCGCCCGCGTGGCCGACCGGCTTCAGGTCGCTGCACGCTGATACAAAAAAGGCCCGGTTACGCACCGGGCCTTTTTTGTAAAAGAAGTGTCTGGTGAAGCTTTTTTCAAAAAGCTCCAGAGAATGCCGCCTTTTTGAAAAGAGGCGGCACCAACTTTTATTATTTGCTGCCCTGCCGCGCCTTGCGCCCGCGTGAAAGCTCGGTCACCACGCCATGGAGCGTGCGCAGCTCCTGCTCCGTCACCTCGCCGCGCAGGAAGAAGTGACGCAGGTTGCGCACCATGCCCGCGCGCTTCTGCTCATTGCGCAGGAAGCCACATTCATCAAGGTCGCCAATCAGGTGGCGCATGAAGTTGTCGAGTTCGCCCCGGGTGGCCACATGCGTCTCGTTGGTCATGAGCGTGCGCGGTGGGGTATCGTCCTTCGCCATCCACCACTCATAGGCCATGATCATTACCGCCTGTGCGAGGTTGAGCGACATGAAGGCGGGGTTGAGCGGGTAGCGGATCAGGGCATCGGCGCGGGCCATGTCCTCGTTATCCAGCCCTGCGCGCTCGGGGCCGAACATCAGGCCCACTTTCAGGCCGCGATCGGTCATCTCGCGCAGCTCGGCAGCCCCGCCGCGTGCCGTCAGCACGGGCTTGACGATATGGCGCGGGCGCGGGCAGGTGGCGAAGACGTGGTGCAGGTCGGCCACCGCATCATCCACAGTGTCGAACACCTGTGCGGATTCAAGGATACGGTCGGCGCCGGAGGCGCTGCGCCACGCGCGCTCAAGCGGCCAGCCATCGCGCGGGGCGACGAGGCGCATGTGGAACAACCCGCCATTGGCCATGGCGCGCGCGGTGGTGCCAATGTTCTCGGCCATCTGGGGCCGGACAAGGATCACGACCGGGCTGTTGCCAATGGGGCCGATATCCGCCCCGCCATCACGGCCGGTCATGCCTGCCTCCATGTCGTGCCCTGCGGGCCATCTTCCAGCACAATGCCTTGTGCCGCGAGGGTGTTGCGGATTTCGTCCGCGCGGGCGAAGTCACGCGCCTTGCGGGCGGCCAGCCGTTCTTCAATCAGATGCTCGATTTCGGCCGGATCGACTTTCGCCCCGCCACGGAACCATGTTTCCGGCGTATCCTGCAGCAGGCCGATCAGGTTGCCTGCCGCCTTGAGCTGGGCTGCGGCTAGGCTGTCACCCGCCACGGCCCTGTCAGCCAGCGTGTGCATCTCGGCCAGTGCGCGGGGGGTGTTCAGGTCATCGCACAGCACGCTCACCACGCTTTCAGGCGGCGCGACAGTGTCCTGCGCGGGGTCAAAGGCCTCGAGCGCGCGATAGAAGCGGTCAAGCATCTGCTTGGCCTCGTCCAGCCCTTCGCGCGTGAAGTTCAGCACCGAGCGGTACTGCGCGCGCAGCAGCAGAAGGCGCAGGGCCTCGGCAGGCGTGTCACGCAGCACATCGCGCACGGTCAGGAAGTTGCCGAGCGATTTCGACATCTTCTCCCCGTTCACCAGCAGCATGGCATTATGCACCCAGTGATTGGCGAAGTGCCCGTGCGGGTGGCAGCACATGCTCTGCGCGCGCTCGTTCTCGTGGTGCGGAAACAGAAGGTCCGAGCCGCCGCCATGAATGTCGAAGCTCTCGCCCAGATAGCGGTGCGACATGGCCGAGCATTCGATATGCCAGCCCGGACGGCCCCGGCCCCATGGGCTGTCCCAGCCCGGCGTTTCGGCATCGGATGGCTTCCACAGCACGAAATCGCCCGCATTGCGCTTGTAGGGGGCCACTTCCACGCGGGCGCCCGCAATCAGATCATCGGGGCTGCGGCCTGACAGCGCGCCGTAGGAGGCGTAGGTGTCGACCGCGAACAGCACATGGCCCTCGGCCTCATAGGCATGGCCGCTTTCGATCAGGCGGGCGATCATGTCCTGCATCTCGCCGATATGGTGCGTGGCGCGGGGCTCGATATCGGGCGGCAGGATGGAAACGGCGGCCAGATCTTCATGGAAATCATGGATCGTGCGCGCGGTCAGGTCGGCAATGGGTTCGCCATTGGCGCGGGCGCGGGCGTTGATCTTGTCATCCACGTCGGTGATGTTGCGCACGTAGGTCACGTGTGGGTAGAGGTGGCGCAGCAGGCGCACCAGCACATCGGCGGTCAGCATGGCGCGCAGGTTGCCGATATGCGCCAGGTCATAGACCGTGGGGCCGCAGTAATAGACCCGCACGTTGTCAGGGGCGAGCGGCGTGAAGGGAACGGTGCTGCGTGTCCTGCTATCGTGCAGGTGCAGGCGGGGCTGTATGTCGGACATGATGCGCCTAGATGGGGCAGACAGGCAGGGATAGGCAAGACCCCATAAGGGCCTTGCCCGCGCGGTCAGCCGATTTCCTGGCCGATCTGCTTGATGTCATGGAACGTAAGCTCCGGGTTGCCTTCCGCCGTGCGCTTCATCATGAACGCCGATGAGGCGAGAAAGACCGGGTCGCCATCAATATCATCCGCCATGGCCGTGCGGTTGGCCATGCAGAACGCTTCCAGCCTGTCACGCGGGCCGGTGACCCAGCGGGCGAGGTTATACGGCGTCGACTCGAATCCGATGGCCACCCCGTATTCACCCTTGAGGCGCGATTGCAGCACATCAAGCTGCAGCGTGCCGACCACGCCCACGATGGGCGGCGCGCCATCCTGCGGGCGGAAAAGCTGGACCACGCCTTCCTCGGCCAGTTCGGTCAAGGCCTGGCGCAGCTTCTTGGCCTTCATCGCATCATCGAGCCGCACGCGGCGCAGGATTTCGGGCGCGAAATAGGGCACGCCGGTAAAGCGCAGATCCTCGCCCTCGGTCAGCGTGTCGCCAATACGCAGCGTGCCGTGGTTGGGAATCCCCACCACGTCGCCCGCAAAGGCTTCCTCGGCCAGTTGCCGGTCACGGGCAAAGAAGAACTGCGGCGTGTGCAGTGCGAACTGCTTGCCAATGCGCACGTGCTTGAGTCGCATGCCGCGCTGCAGCTTGCCCGAGCAGATGCGCGCAAAGGCCATGCGGTCGCGGTGGTTGGGGTCCATGTTGGCCTGGATCTTGAACACCAGCGCGGTGAGTGCCGGTTCATCGGCGCGGACATTACGCGTCTCGGTGGCCTGGTCGCGCGGGGGCGGGCCGAAGGCGGCCAGCGCGTCGAGCAGGTCGGTCACGCCGATTTCTTTCATCGCACTGCCGAAGAAAACCGGCGTCAGATGGCCTGCATTGAAGCTTTCAAGGTCGAATTCCGGCAAGGCGGCTTCAACGAGTTCGAGTTCCTCGCCAAGCTGCACCATGCGCGGGTCGCTTTGGTCGAGTTCCTCGGTCACATGCAGTTCGCGTTTATGGATGTCGTAGGTGCCGACAAACTTGGCGGCACGGCCCACCGGCCACGTGGCGGGCGAGACATCAAGGGCCAGCGAGGACGAGATTTCATCGAGCAGGGCAAACGGGTCCTGCGCTTCGCGGTCCATCTTGTTGATGAAGGTGACGATGGGAATATCGCGCAGGCGGCAGATCTCGAACAGCTTGCGCGTGCGGGCCTCGATGCCCTTGGCGGCGTCGATCACCATCACGGCGGCGTCCACCGCCGTCAGCGTGCGGTAGGTATCTTCCGAGAAGTCTTCATGGCCCGGCGTGTCGAGCAGGTTGAAGATGCAGCCGCCATATTCGAACGTCATGACCGAGGTCACGACCGAAATGCCACGGTCGCGCTCGATTCCCATCCAGTCCGAGCGCGTGCGCCGCCGCTCGCCCTTGGCCCGTACGTTGCCCGCCATCTGGATCGCGCCACCCGCGCGCAGGATGCGCTCGGTCAGCGTGGTCTTGCCCGCATCAGGGTGCGAGATGATGGCAAAGGTGCGCCTGCGGGTAATCTCGGCGGCAAGCGGGGTTTCGGCGGCGGTGGCGGTCACGGTCTTGTCCATTCCTGCGGCTGGCCTGGCGGAAGGGAGGCGGAAGCGGGCAGGGGCCAGAAACGCGGACGCCGGACGCAGGGAAAAATCCCCACGCCCGGCGTCACGCCTGCCCGGTTCCGGGACTTGATCAGCGAGAGTAGAATTCGATGACCAGGTTCGGTTCCATCTGCACCGGATAGGGCACATCCGACAGCTTGGGGCTGCGCAGGAAGGAGCCCTTCATCTGGCGGTGGTCCACTTCCATGTATTCCGGCACGTCACGCTCGCCGCTCTGGGCGGCATCGAGCACGATGGCGAGCTGCTTGGACTTCTCGCGCACTTCGATCACGTCGCCATCACGCACCAGGAAGGAGGGGATGTTGACCTTGCGGCCATTGACCGTGATGTGGCCGTGGCTGATGAACTGACGCGCGGCAAACGGGGTGATCGCGAACTTCAGGCGGTACACCACCGCATCGAGGCGGCGCTCGAGCAGGTCGATCAGGTTCTCGGAGGTATCACCCTTGCGGCGCACGGCCTCATCGTAATACTTGCGGAACTGCTTCTCGCCGATGTTGCCGTAGTAGCCCTTGAGCTTCTGCTTGGCCATCAGCTGCACGGAGAAGTCAGAGGGCTTCTGCTTGCGGCGCTGGCCGTGCTGGCCGGGGCCATACTCGCGCTTGTTGACCGGCGACTTGGCGCGGCCCCACAGGTTTACGCCAAGGCGGCGGTTGATTTTATACTTGCTCTCAAGGCGCTTGCTCATGGTGCGCTCTCTTCTCTTCTGTCTGCACGGCCTGTGGCTGAGCCACGGGCCATGGTGTGGCACCGGTAGGCCCTGTTCCCCATGAACAGGGCGGGCGCGATCCGTATTACCGGCACCGGGGAGCAATCACCCATGGGCACCAGCCGTATCGTCCACGTTCCCGGCAGTCGGGCGCGTATAGAAGTACCGGGGGGTGCGTGTCAATCATTGCCACAAAGCCTGTATCGCATCAGGGGGGCCGCCTGTTATGAAACGGACAGCATCTCGGATGAATCCATCCATCAATAATCAGGAGGAACTTCAGTCAATGGATACGTCACTTACGCAGCGCTGGCCGCTGTTTGTGGGGCTGGGTGCGATCTCGTTCGGCCTGGGCATCATGGCATGGGTGGATGCGCTGGCGGTCTCGCTGGCCAGCACCATCCTGTTTGGCGTGCTTCTGTTCGTGGCGGGCACGGTGCAGCTCGTGCACGCCTTCGTGGTGCGCGACTGGAACGGGCGGCTCATGTCGATTGCGGGCGGCGCGCTCTATATCCTTGCGGGCACGATGATGATGGAGGAGCCGAGCACCGGCTCCATGGTCATCACCATCTTCATTTCCGCCTGCCTGGTGATATCGGGCATCGCGCGCATCATCATGGCGTTCCAGCAGCGCGGGCTGCAGGGGTGGTGGTTCATCCTGCTTGGCGGGCTGATCAGCCTGCTGGTGGGTGTGTGCCTGTACATAACCCTGCCGTGGTCGGGGCTGTGGCTGATCGGCACGTTCATTGCCGTTGAGCTGATCGCCGCGGGCATTGGCTGGGTGCAGTTCGGCTTCGCGCTGCGGCAGGCGAATTACATCCCGCCTGCGAACTGACTGGCAAGCGCGCGGTCAACGGGGTTGTTGGCTGTCACGCCAAGCAGGTGGCGCAGGTCGGTGGCGTTCATCTGCGCCTCGAAGGCCGGGCCGCCGGGCTGGAACAGCTTCGCCGTTGAAAGCGGGCCCGCCATGACCGGATCAAACCCCGCGTCATGGATCAGCCAGCCCGCCGTGTACAGCGCCTGGATCACGTCGCCCGCCATGGGCAGGGCCAGGCGGGGCGGCGTGCGCCATGTCTGGGCGGCAAGCGTGGTCATGTCCTCGGAATTGAAGGCCCGCACCACGGAGGCGGCAGGGAAGAGCGACTGCGTGGTCAGCCCCGCCCCGTTGCGCAGCGCCAGCCGCCCGATCTTGCCATCGCGCCAGCCATAGGGGTTGGTGACATCGATCAGCGGCTTCGAGCCCACGATGGAGCCGATCGTGTGGCCAAGCTGTGGCAGGGCGCCATAGGGCACGGCCAGCACCACGGCATCGCCAAACTTCGCGGCCTCCTGCACCGTGCCCGCGCGGGCGAGGGGATAGAACGCCGATGCCCGTTTTTCCGCTTCCCCGTGATCGAGTGCGCTGAACATGACCTGATGGCCCGCCCGCGTCCATAACCGCCCCAGCGTGGCGCCGACATGCCCCGCCCCGATCATGCCGATGCGCAGCGGCGTGCCCGCATGGGCCATGCCGGGCAGGGCCACGGGCAGCAGGCTGGCGGCCAGCGCGGCAAGGCACTCCCGGCGGGTCGGTTTCAGGGCTGGCATGCATCTCTCCTGTTCATGGGGCATGTGGCAGTATGGCACGGGATGTCCTATCCTGTGCCCTCGTTATCGTGCCGGGCTGTCCTATATGGCATAGACTTGGCCAAAGCAGGAGTACAGCGTCAATGACCGATACCCCCGATCAGGATCCGGCCGTGGTGGCGCAGTCCGCTGTGCCCGTAGGGGTGGAACACCCGGTTGAGGCCCTGCATGAGGCCGTGCAGGAAGATGAAGCGTCGCTGGCCGCGAGCACGACCCCCGATCCCGGCCCCGTGCCCGAGGCCCAGACGCAGGTTGTCGCCACCCCGCATGATGCCGTGGCCACCACCCAGGCCGCGGCCGACGCGGCGGCAGCGCCCCCGTTCATGCCCTATAAGGAACTGTTCCAGCTCATGGGTGCCGTGGTGTTTGTGCTGATCGTGGTGATGGTGGGGTGGAGCGCCCTGCATGCTTCGGGCATCTGGCCGGAATAAGGACTGCCTGCCCATCAGGGGAGCGAAAGCCGTGCCGAGACCGGGCAGTGATCGGACAGGTGGGCGGTGCCGTCCTGCGCCCGGTCGCGATAGAGCATCACGCGCAGGCTGTCCGGCTGAAGCCAGTCGCGGGCCGCGCCACCCATAATGAGATGATCGATGAAATAGGTTCCCGCCCCGCACGGGCTGGCATGGCCTGCGGTAGCCAGCGTGAGGGGACCGTTTTCGCTTAAACCATGCAGCATCGGGTCATCAGGGGCGAGCAGGCGGTTGAAATCGCCCAGTACGACAAAGGCCTCGCCTTCATCCTGCCGCTCCATGATCCAGTCCTCCACCACGGTCATCTGCCGCCGCAGGGTGGCGCAGGCGGGCCTGCGGTCGGTGGGGCCTGAATCGCGGCATCCGGCCTTGAGGTGCACCACAAGCACGCGCAGGCTGTCAGCACCCGTGCCGACGGTCAGGTCCAGCCCCGCGCGCAGGTGGCGCGGCGCATCGGCAGCATAGACATCGAGCGCCGTGACATCGGGGTGGCGCACGACAGTCAGGTCAGCGCGCACGGCGGCGGCGACGCGCTGCACCACCGGTTCATCCGTTATGAAGATATGATAGGCGGGCGCAGGAAACAGCCGGGCGGCAAGCACCGGGTCGTCTACTTCCTCAAGTGCCGCGATATCGGGGGCGAGGCGGGTGGCATAATGCGCCAGCCGCGCCATGTCAGCTGCCGTGCGGGGCCTGACATCGGGCGGCAGGGCGGGGTCGCCCTGCGCGCGCGTGGTCAGCCATTCCAGGTTCCATGTTGAAACCTTCAGGCTGCCTGCCGCCCATGCGGGACAGGCAGCCCAGATCATGGCCAGCCCCGCCAGTGCGGCGGCTGGCCATGGCAGGGGGTTACGCCGTGGCGTCGCTGGCCTGCTGGGCGCGCAGCTTGGCGATGGCTTCATCGACATGGATGAAGGTGCGCGAGGTTTCATCGAGCACCACCACTTCCCCGCTGGCAATATCATAGAACCATCCCTGCAACGTCAGGGTGCCGCGGGCAAGCCCCGCCGCCACGGCAGGGTGGGTGCGCAGATGCGCGATCTGGAGCTGCACGTTCTGCTCGGACAGGCTGCGCACGGTGGCGGGCCCGGCATCGGTGGCCTCAAGCACGGCGCGCGCGGCCTCGGCATTGCGCAGCCAGCTTGCCACGGTGGGCATCTTGTCGAGGTGGCTGGCCTGCGGGTCGAGCAGGGCCTTCATCGCGCCGCAGTTGGAATGGCCGCACACGATGATGTGCGACACCTTGAGCGCGCTGACCGCGTATTCGATGGCCGATGACACGCCGCCGAGCATCTCGCCATAGGCAGGCACGATATTGCCGATATTGCGCAGCACGAACAGGTCACCCGGCTGGGTCTGGGTGATCATGCTGGGGTTCACCCGGCTGTCGGCGCAGGCGATGAACAGCGTATCGGGGGACTGGCTCTCGGCCAGGCTGGCGAAGAGGTCACGATTCTGGGGAAAGACTTCGGTGTTGAAACGCTCCACCCCGTGCAGCAGGTCGATGAGGGTTTCCCGGGCAGTATTGGTATGGGCCATTGTAATATCCTGTCACCTGAATGTCCGGACCGGTGTGAAGTCATGTCCTGTCGTGGCATCAAGGGGCAATGCACCGGTCAGAGGCATGTCCCGCTTCATCTATATCATGAAAACATCTGGCAGTCCCATTTGTTTCGCTATGAAGTTATACGGAAATACTATGTTATCATAATATAGTTAATGAATATTAACTTTATGCATTGAAGTATTTCTGCCTTGCGGCATGTTCCGTACAGCACAACGGCGCACCGAGGTGCGCCGTTGCATTGGCGTATGGAAACTTTGGGCCGTCGGATCAGGCGGTGGCGGCCTGCGCCAGGGCTGTGCGCACGGCCTCAAGTGCTGCATCGGCCTTGCTGATGTCCGGGCCACCGGCCTGCGCCATGTCGCGCCGGCCGCCGCCGCCCTTGCCATCCATGGCAGCACTTGCCGCGCGCACCAGGGTTACGGCGTCGACCTTCTCGGCAAGGTCCGGCGTTGCGGCAACGACAATGCTGCCCTTGCCATCGGCGGTCGAGACGAGCGCGATCACGCCCGAGCCGATTTCCTTGCGCAGCGAATCCGCCAGTGGCTTGAGTTCCTTGGGCGGCAGTTCGCCCACGTTGCGGGCATCGAGCCTGATGCCATCGATTTCCACAATGCTCGTAGCGGCCTGGCTGCCCGAGGCCAGCTTGCGCTGCAGGTCGGAAATCTGGCGCTCCATCGCCTTGCGTTCTTCCAGCACCACGGCCAGGCGCTCCGGGGTTTCGGCTGCGGGCACGCGCAGCATGGCGGCGATCTGGTTCAGCCGTTCCTCGGTGGCCAGCGTCGCGGTCTGCGCGGCAAGGCCGGTTACCGCCTCGATGCGGCGCACGCCGGACGACACGCCACTTTCTGACGTGATGCGGAACAGCCCGATATCACCCGTGCGGCGCACATGCGTGCCCCCGCACAGTTCGATCGACCAGCCCGCGCGGCCTTCTTCCGGCCCGCCCATCGACACGACGCGAACCTCATCGCCATATTTCTCGCCAAACAGGGCCATGGCACCCTGCTCGATGGCTTCTTCGGGCGTCATGCTCCGCGTGGTGACATCCGTGTTCTCGCGGATGCGGGCATTCACCTCGGCCTCGATCTCGGCCAGTTCCTCCGGCGTGATGGGGCGGGGCTGGCTTACGTCAAAGCGCAGGCGGTCGGGCGCGTTCAGGCTGCCCTTCTGGGTCACATGCGCGCCAAGGCGGCGGCGCAGGGCCTCGTGCAGCAGGTGCGTTGCCGAATGGTGGGCGCGGATGGCGCTGCGGCGAGCGTGATCGACTTGCGCGGTCACGGCCATGCCGGGTTTGACCGTGCCTTCGATGACGGTGCCGTAATGCACCAGCAGGTCGCCCAGTTTCTTCTGGGTATCGGTGATGGCGATGTGCAGGCCGGGCGCCGTGATGGTGCCGGTATCGCCTACCTGGCCGCCGCTTTCGCCATAGAAGGGGGTCTGGTTGAGCAGCAGGGCAATTTTCGTGCCGGGGCCTGCGGCTTCGACCTGCGCGTTATCCACCACCACTGTCTGCACCTCGGCATCCGAGGTCTCGGTGGTGTAGCCCAGGAACTCGGTCGCGCCGAAAGTGTCGCGGGCCTCGAACCACACGGTCTCGGTTGCACTGTCGCCCGAGCCACTCCAGGCGGCGCGGGCGCGCTTGCGCTGCACGTCCATGGCCTCGTTGAAGCCTTCCACGTCCACGCCGTGGCTGGTGCCGCGCAGGGCATCCTGTGTCAGGTCAAGCGGGAAGCCGAAGGTGTCATACAGCTTGAAGGCGACATCGCCGGGCAGGGGTGCGCCATCGCCGAGGCGTTCGGTCTCGTCGGCCAGCAGCGACAGGCCACGGTCGAGCATCGCCTTGAAGCGCAGTTCCTCGCCCTTCATCGTCTCCTCGATCAGGGCGCGGGCGTGGATCAGTTCGGGATAGGCCTCGCCCATCTGCCGGATCAGCGCGGGGACGAGCCTGTAGAAGGTCGGCTCCGTCGTGCCCATCAGGTGCAGGTGGCGCATGGCGCGGCGCATGATGCGGCGCAGCACGTAGCCACGCCCGTCCTTGGATGGCAGCACGCCATCGGCAATCAGAAACGAGGTCGAGCGCAGGTGGTCGGCCACCACGCGGTGGCTGGCGTTGAACGGGCCATCGGGGTCCTGCCCCGTGACCTCGGCCGAGGCCAGGATCAGCGCGCGGAAGGTGTCGGTATCATAATTGTCGCGCTTGCCCTGCAGGATGGCGGCAAAGCGTTCGAGCCCCAGCCCGGTATCAATCGACGGGCGCGGCAGCGGCGAGCGGGTGCCGGGCGGGTTCTCGAAATACTGCATGAACACGAGGTTCCAGATTTCGGTAAACCGGTCGCCATCCTCATCCGGCGAGCCGGGCGGGCCACCCGCCACTTCGGGGCCGTGGTCGTAGAAGATTTCCGAGCACGGGCCGCAGGGTCCGGTATCGCCCATGCGCCAGAAATTGTCGGAGGTGGGGATGCGGATGATCCGGTCATCGGACAGGCCGGCGATCTTGCGCCACAGGGCGGCTGCTTCCTCGTCATCGGCATAGACGGTGGTGAGCAGCTTTTCCTTGGGGAGGCCGAAGGTGCCCGTGACCAGCTTCCAGGCCAGTTCGATGGCTTCCGCCTTGAAATAGTCCCCGAACGAGAAATTCCCCATCATCTCGAAGAAGGTATGATGGCGGGCGGTGTAGCCCACATTGTCCAGGTCGTTGTGCTTGCCGCCTGCGCGCACGACCTTCTGGGCCGTGGTGGCGCGGGAGTAGGGGCGCGTTTCCTGCCCGGTGAACACGTTCTTGAACTGCACCATACCCGCATTGGTAAAGAGCAGCGTCGGATCGTTATGCGGCACCAGTGACGAGGACGGCACGATCTGATGCCCGTTCCCCGCAAAATAGTCGAGGAAGGTGGCACGAATGTCGTTTGTTGTGGGCATGGCGGGAAACAGACGATCCTGTATTGAAAGATATAGATGTAAAACCGGATTCATTCACCTAGCGCACGTAGCACCAGACCGGAAGTGCCAACATGCGCGTAAACCCCAGATGGCGAATGCGTGACATGCACGCACCCCAGCATGAAAGGACGGAACATGGACGATGAATGGCAGGCCGAACGTAACTGGCCCCTGCTGACCACGGGGCTTGCGGGCCGCCTGCGCCGTGACTGCATGGCGCAGTGGCTGGACTTCGTGCGCCACCCCTTCGTGCGCGGCGTGGCGGATGGCACATTGCCGCCCGGGGCGTTCCGCAATTTCCTGATCCAGGACTACCTGTACCTCATCCAGTATGCCCGCGCCTGCGCGCTGGCGGTGTACAAGGCCGATACGGTGGCTGACATGCGCCATGCCGCAAGCCTGATGGCGGGCATACTCGACACCGAACTGGCCATGCATGTGGGTTATTGCCGCCAGTGGGGCATAGAAGAAGCGGCGCTGCAAAGCGCGGAAGAATCGCTCGAATTACTTGCCTATAGCCGCTTTATACTTGACCGCGCCCAGACGGGTGATCTGCTTGACCTGATGGTGACCATGGCCCCATGCCTGATCGGCTATGCGGAGGTCGGCGCGCGGCTGCATGCAAGCCCGCTAACACGGCGCGAGGGCAATCCGTACTGGTCATGGATCGCGCTTTATGGGGGGGATGAATATACGCAACTGGTGGAAGACGGCATTCGCCAGCTTGATGCGCTGGCCACCCGCTATGGGGCGCAGGCGCGTTACCCGACCTTGTTGCGTGCGTTTACCACGGCGGTGCGGCTCGAGACTGCATTCTGGGGCACGGGGCGTTCGGCGTGAAAGGGCAGGATTTCGGCTGTTTTCTGTGGTGTGGCGGAGGGCGTGGAATGGAAGACCATTTTGCGGCTGATATGGAAGTTCGCCATCATGCCCGCCACTGAACCCGCTGCCAGCGCCAGGAACGGATAGGCCTTGAACACCGGGGATGTGTGGAACAGCATGAACACGCAGCCACGGTTCAGGAAAAAGCCCAGCGCGTTACCCGCAAGGAAGCGCAGCCACTGAATGAAGAAATGGTGCTGGTTCCCTGCCTTGCGAAAGGTCCAGAGCCGGTTGATCAGCCAGTTGATCGAGGCGGCAATGAAATAGGCGGCGATGGTGGCCGTGGTCAGCCCCACAAAGGGGCGCAGGCCATAAAGCGTTGCGGTGTCCCACCCCAGCCCCAATACGCCAACAATTCCGAATTTGATGAATTGCTGCAGCTTTTCAGAGCGGATTTTGAACACAGAATGACCCTTCATTGCCGGGAAAGCAGGCTGGCGGAATAAACTGATGTCAAAGCATTGCCCGGCCCGTAATGGCTGTCTGATAGAATAATTAACGGGCCGGAAAAAGAGAAAAGGGCGCTTTTTGCGCCCTTTCCTTTAATATGATCAGTGCAGGATGATCTCGACGCGACGGTTCTGGGGCTCACGGGTGTCAGGACCGGTGGGCACCAGCGGGTGGGCTTCGCCGTAGCCATGGATGTCGATGGCGTTGGCGGGCACGCCGTCACGGATCAGTTCAGCCTTCACGCTGTCAGCACGGCGCATGGACAGGCCAAGGTTGTACTTCTCACCGCGCGGACCCGGATGGGCGGAGGTGTTATCGGTGTAGCCGTTGACCTCGATGCGCGTGGTCTGGACGTGGGTGGAAGCCTGTGCGGCTTCGGCCACGATCTCACGCGAGCGGCCGGTCAGGGCTGCGCCGTCCCAGTCGAAGAACACCAGGTAGGTGCGGGCTGCGGTCGGTGCGGGCGGCACGACGGCGGGAGCCGGCGGCGGCGGCGGCGGCGCGTTGTTGAACGCGTAGCGGACGCCTACGATGAACTGGTGGTTGAAGCGGTGGTCGAAGCGCACGCCGCCGCTGCTGCCATCAGTTGCTGCACCCTTGATGTAGCCCATGCCGAAGGACTCGACCTGGCCAACCATGCGGTATTCGGTGGTCATCTGCAGGCCGGGCACGCCCGGAATGTCATAGGCCGCACCGACGATACCCTGGTAGGCGAAGCTGCCATTGGTGCCGTGCAGGCGGGCGTTCGGGCTGCCAGCGCCACCCATGGCGACCATGGTGTTGCTGTTCACGTTCTGCCACAGGTAACCGGCACCGACACCGACGAACGGCGTGACAGGCACATCGATGTTGAACAGGCGCTTCAGGTCGATGTCATACAGCACGTTGATGAAACCGCCATAGGAGCGGTCGCTGCCCTTGTCGCTACCGCTCTTGCGATAGATTTCCGACCAGTTATAGGCGCCTTCAACTTCAGCACGCAGGCCGTTGCCGAAGCCCCAGCCAACCGAGCCGAAGCCGGTCCAGCCATGACGGTGGCCAACGCGGCCATAGCCGTTGCCATCATCCGTGCCGCCGGGGCGCATGTGCTGGGTCTGGGTCAGGTTGTAGCCGCCGCCGATATCGACATACGGGCCAGTAATGGTCGTGGCTTTAGCTGCGAACGGTGTCGCTGCAAGCAGGCTGGTTGCCAGCAGGGCAGAGCGGAGACGCATCTGGTGGTCCTTCCTCATGTTATTACTTCTTTGTAAACGACATCATTGCCGTGATGCGATGATTAATCGATCTGTTCACTTAAACACGATGCCAGACATGTGGTTCCGCGTTGCCCGCTGTTCCAGCCGTGCACAAAGGTAACATGCGGCGTGGATTAACAGGCGGTGAAGATTTTTTTATTTTATAACAGTGACTTATATAGGATTTTAACTGTTTCAAACAATCTTATGGCAAAAGATTTTGCAGATTTTGTGGCATGAAGAACACAGTCGTGCTGGCTCTTCTGACAACATTAAACAAAGTTTCAAAAACAAAAAAAGGGAGCCCAGAGGCTCCCTTTCCTTTGACCGATAGGGTCGGGATCAGTGCAGGATGATCTCGACGCGACGGTTCTGGGGCTCACGGGTGTCAGGACCGGTGGGCACCAGCGGGTGGGCTTCGCCGTAGCCATGGATGTCGATGGCGTTGGCGGGCACGCCGTCACGGATCAGTTCAGCCTTCACGCTGTCAGCACGGCGCATGGACAGGCCAAGGTTGTACTTCTCACCGCGCGGACCCGGATGGGCGGAGGTGTTATCGGTGTAGCCGTTGACCTCGATGCGCGTGGTCTGGACGTGGGTGGAAGCCTGTGCGGCTTCGGCCACGATCTCACGCGAGCGGCCGGTCAGGGCTGCGCCGTCCCAGTCGAAGAACACCAGGTAGGTGCGGGCTGCGGTCGGTGCGGGCGGCACGACGGCGGGAGCCGGCGGCGGCGGCGGCGGCGCGTTGTTGAACGCGTAGCGGACGCCTACGATGAACTGGTGGTTGAAGCGGTGGTCGAAGCGCACGCCGCCGCTGCTGCCATCAGTTGCTGCACCCTTGATGTAGCCCATGCCGAAGGACTCGACCTGGCCAACCATGCGGTATTCGGTGGTCATCTGCAGGCCGGGCACGCCCGGAATGTCATAGGCCGCACCGACGATACCCTGGTAGGCGAAGCTGCCATTGGTGCCGTGCAGGCGGGCGTTCGGGCTGCCAGCGCCACCCATGGCGACCATGGTGTTGCTGTTCACGTTCTGCCACAGGTAACCGGCACCGACACCGACGAACGGCGTGACAGGCACATCGATGTTGAACAGACGCTTCAGGTCGATGTCATACAGCACGTTGATGAAACCGCCATAGGAGCGGTCGCTGCCCTTGTCGCTACCGCTCTTGCGATAGATTTCCGACCAGTTATAGGCGCCTTCAACTTCAGCACGCAGGCCGTTGCCGAAGCCCCAGCCAACCGAGCCGAAGCCGGTCCAGCCATGACGGTGGCCAACGCGACCATAGCCGTTGCCATCATCCGTGCCGCCGGGGCGCATGTGCTGGGTCTGGGTCAGGTTGTAGCCGCCGCCGATATCGACATACGGGCCGGTGATGGTCGTGGCTTTGGCTGCGAACGGTGTCGCTGCCAGCAGGCTGGTTGCCAGTAACGCTGCGCGAAGACGCATGTTTCAGTCCTTAATCTGTTGTTGCAGGGCAGAGCCCCGTCTTGTGATCGGGCAATGGGATTTGCCCCGAGACAGGGCAGCCTGAGATTACCCGCAAGCTATGAAGCGGGGATTAGCCTGTCTGGCCCGGCTTGAGAATGGGCAAAATGCGCCATGCGGGGCAGGTGTGGCAAAAAAAACACATATCTTTCAGTCCCCTTTGCAGCAGTCTATAAAAAACCCTGATTTTATAAGGATTTTTTTGAACTGCTTTTCCAGCCCCCCTCATTTTGCATAGGACAATGGTGTAAACGGAAGGTCTTTTCCAACCCGTTTCGGGGCCGGAAATGGATTCTCCGGCACGGATTGCGGGCAGATGCGACCCGTGCCGGATTCTCCATTTTTTTCAGTATATTGCGCTCAGGCCTAGTGCAGGATGATTTCCACCCGGCGGTTCTGCGGCTCGCGCGTGTCCGGGCCGGTCGGCACGAGGGGGTGGCCCTCGCCATAGCCATGAATGTCGATGGCGCTGGCCGCCACGCCATCACGGATCAGCTCGGCCTTCACGCTCTCCGCCCGGTGCAGTGAAAGGCCAAGGTTATATTTCTCACCACGCGGGCCGGGATGGGCGGCGGAGTTATCAGTATAACCGTTTACTTCAAGTCGCGTGGTCTGCACGTGGCTTGAGGCCTGCGCCGCCTGCGCCACGATGGCGCGCGCGCGCTGGGTCAGGGCCGCGCCATCCCAGTCGAAGAACACCAGGTAGGTGCGGGCCGCGACTGGCGCGGGCGGCACGATGGCGGGCGCGGGCGGCGGGGGAGGTGGCGCGGTATTGAACGCATAGCGCACGCCCACGATGAACTGGTGGTTGAAGCGGTGGTCGTAACGGATGGAATCGTGGTCGTTCACCGGCTGGTTGCTGGCGTTGATCACGGTCTGGCCAAGATTGCCGTTGCTGAAGGATTCCACCTGGCCAATCATGCGGTATTCGGTGGTCATCTGCAGGCCCGGCACGCCGGGAATGTCATAGGCCGCGCCGACAATGCCCTGATAGGCGAAGCTGCCATTGGTGCCGTTATGGCGCACGTTTATGATGCTGCTCGCGAGGGGCGTTTCATCATTCACGGTCTGCCACAGATAGCCCGCACCCACGCCGATGAAAGGCGTTACGGGCACGTCGATGCCGAACAGGCGCTTGAGGTCGATGTCATACAGCACGTTGACAAAGCCACCATAGGAGCGGTCGGCGCCATTGGTCTTGCCGTGGCCGCCGCCATAGGACGTGGTGGTGTAGCGGGTGGTTTCCGACCAGTTATAGGCCCCTTCCACTTCCGCGCGCAGGCCGTTGCCAAAGCCCCAGCCGAAGGAGGCAAAACCGGTCCAGCCCGCGCCATGATGCATGGTTTCACGGGCGTGGGTTGCCGGAGATACTGTAGAGTCGAGGAACTTTGCTTCCTCAGGGGGCAGATTTAAGTTCTTGTTGAACTCGCTTACGCCCTGCCCATCATAGGAATGCATGTGCTGTGTCTGGGTCAGGTCATAGCCGCCGCCGATATCGACGTAAGGCCCGGTGATGGTCGTGGCCATGGCGGCCATGACCGGTGTTGTCGTCAATGCAGTCGCCAGCAGTGCCGCGCGAAGACGCATGGTCCCGTCCTTGATGCTTGATCAGACGCCTTCTTTATTTGGTGGAGATGGGGGCATGTTCCACACTGGCCTGATACGGGTTGATCCGGGCGGCGCATGCGCCGCCATTCAGTGCCAGCGGGATGTCAGGGCAGGGTGCGTTATCGCATTCATCCGCATCAATCCATGGCAGGATCGTTTTGCGGGGCAAGGATTGAAATAAGGTAAATGTGACGGGGCGTAATATCGGTGCGGACGGGGCTGTGACCGGAATATCACAGGCCCCGGCAGCGCATCAGGCGGGAGGCCTCAGGGCGTGCAGCCATCCGCGCGCAGCACCTCGAGCACGGTCTCGTCGGGCACGTCGCGGCAGGTAAAGCCCCGGCCAATGCCGCGCACCAGCACGAAGGACAGGCGGCCATCGCGCATCTTCTTGTCGCACTGCATGTTGCGCACAAGCTGGGCGGCGGAGAAATTGCGCCCCGTATCGCCTATGCGCGCGGGCATGGACAGGCGCTCGAGGTGGTGGGTGACGCGCGCGAGATCCTCGGCCGGGCAGTAGCCCAGCCGGACGGACAGCATGAACGCCAGCCGCAGCCCGATCGAGACCGCCTCGCCATGCAGCAGGCTGCCGTCATAGCCCATCTCGGCTTCCAGCGCGTGGCCGAAGGTGTGGCCAAGGTTGAGCAGGGCGCGTCCATCGGTCTTGCGCTCCTCGCGCTCATCGGCCACCACCACGCGCGCCTTGAAGGCGCAGGCGAGGCGGATGGCCTCGGCCTGCATGGCCGGATCGCCCGCCAGCACGGCAGCACCATGGCGCTCGCACCAGTCAAACAGCCCCGCATCGCCCAGCAGGCCCGATTTCACGATCTCGGCGTAACCGGCCTTCAGTTCCCGCACGGGCAGGGTGGCGAGCGTGGAGGTATCGGCCAGCACCGCGATGGGCTGGTGAAACGCGCCGAGCAGGTTCTTGCCAAAGGGCGTGTTGATGCCGGTCTTGCCACCCACCGATGAATCCACCTGCGAGAGCAGCGTGGTCGGAATCTGCACAAACGGCAGGCCGCGCAGCGTGGTGGCGGCGCAGAAACCCGAAAGGTCGCCCACCACGCCGCCCCCAAGCGCCACGACCGTGGTGCCGCGCTCGACATGCGCCTCGAGCAGGGCGTTGGTCACGCGCTCGTACTGGCTGATGCTCTTTGAGCCTTCGCCGGGGGGGATGGTGATGGTCTCGGCGCGGATGCCGGTCTCGGCCAGGGCTTCAAGCAGGCGGGGCAGGTGCAGGGGCGAAACGGTGGTGTCGGTAATCACCATCACGCGCTTCTGGGGCAGCACCGGGGCCAGCAGCGCGCCCGCGCGGCGGATCACGTCGGGGCCGATCAGCACCTCGTAGCTGGCGCGGTCGAGCCGCACGGGCACGCGCAGGGGCTGCTGGTTGTGCTGCAGGGCGTGCAGCACATGGTCGGCGCTGTGTTCCACGTTGTCATCTCCACAATCAACGATAATGTCCGCCTCTGCATAGACCGGGTGGCGCAGGCGCATAAGGTCGGCCAGCACGGCATGCGGCGTTGCGTTGTTGAGCAGCGGGCGGTGCGTGCGGTCGGCCACGCGCTGCACCAGCACATCGAGCGGGCAGCGCAGCCAGATCGAGACGGCATGCTCGCGCACGCTCGCGCGCGTCCGTCCATCCATGAAAGCGCCGCCGCCCGTGGCCAGCACCACCGGCGGCCCGGACAGCAGGCGGCGGATGACCAGCCGCTCGCCCCGGCGGAACTCGGCCTCGCCATAGCGCTGGAACAGGTCGGCTATGGTGCAGCCTGCGGCGCGCTCGATTTCCTCATCCGAATCGACAAAGGGCACGCCCAGGCGCGCGGCCAGCAGGCGGCCGATCGTGGTCTTACCCGCGCCCATCAGCCCGACCAGCACGACGGTGCGCCCGCTGCCCGGCTGCCGGGGGCTGGCGGGGCCAACGGCGTTCAGGTCAAGGGGGATGGCAAGGGATGCGGACTCCGGCTGGGGCCGAATGGGGGGAATCTGGCGTGACATGCCGCGCAACCTAACATACAGCAGGACAGGACCGGTAGAGTCCGTGGTCAGGGCCAGCCCCGCGTGGGTGAGGCAGCACGCTTGCGCGCCTGGTCGTGGGGCCGCCGGGGTTCGCAGCATAGGAAAGCGGTTGAATGATCCGTATTGTTATTGCCCTGGCCAGTGTTCTGGCCCTGTGCGTGATCGGGGGCTTTTTCGCGCTCGGGGCCTTTCCGCCCGCACTGGTGCAGGAGGATGTGCACAAGGATGTGCCCTTCGCCGCCCCGCCGCCACCTGCCGCCCTGCCGGCACTCGGCGCGCCCGCCCCGCTGCCGGTAGCCCCGCTGGCGCCGGGCTGAGCAGACGGGGGGCAGGGTGAGCGCAAGCGGCGTTGATGCCTTTATCGAGATGCAGGCCGCCGAGCGCGGGGCGGCGCTGAACACCATCCGCGCCTATACCCGCGATCTGGCGGATATGAATGCTGGCCTGCACGCCCGCGGCGTAACGCCGCTCACGGCGGGCGAGAGTGACCTGCGCGACTACCTTTCGGGGCTTGCGCGGCAGGGCTTGGCTGCGCGCACGCAGGCGCGCAGGCTGTCGTGCCTCAAGCAGTATTTCCTGTTTCTGGCCCGTGAGGGCATGCGGCCCGACAACCCCGCCGCCCTGCTTGAAGCGCCCCGGCTCGATACGCCGCTGCCGCGATTCCTGTCCGAGCCCGAGGTCACGGAACTGCTGGCCGCCTGCGTGCCCGAGCCCGATGCAACCCCCGCGCGCAGGCGCAGGCTCATGGTGGCGCGCGCCGCCCTTGAGATGCTCTATGCCTCGGGCCTGCGCATATCGGAACTGCTGTCGCTGCCCCGCCGCGCGCTTGATGCGGCGCCGGGCATGATGCTGGTGCGCGGCAAGGGCGGGCGCGAGCGGATGGTGCCCATGTCGGCCCGCGCGCGTGAGGCGGCGCGTGCGCTGATGGCGCTCGATGCCGGGCGCGAAAGCCCGTACCTGTTTCCCGGCCGCAGCGCGCGCCAGCCCATGACCCGGCAGGGATTCGACCGCATCCTGCACGATGTGGCGCTGCGCGCGGGGCTGGACCCGCAACGCCTGTCGCCGCATGTGCTGCGCCATTCCTTCGCGACCCACCTGCTGGCCCACGGGGCGGATCTGCGCGCGTTGCAGGTGCTGCTCGGCCATGCGGATATCGCCACCACCCAGATCTATACCCACGTCATGCTCGACCGCCTGCGTGATGCCGTGGCCCGGCACCACCCGCTGGCACACGAGCATGACAGCGCGGATTAAAGGGCTGCCAGCGGGTATCCGCGCGCCACGGCAGGCAGGGCGGAATGGACAAAAATGCATGGCAGGCCGAATTCCGTGCGTGAAAATGTTTGGCTGGCACGCAGGCTGTGCTATCGGCAGCGCATGCGCCAGTTTCTAGATTTCGAAAAGTCGGTCGCCGAGCTTGAGAACAAGATCGACGAACTTCGCAGGATGTCCGGTCCGGACGGGATCAACATCGCGGAAGAGATCACCCGGTTGAGCGAAAAAGCCGACCGGCAGCTGCGTACGGCCTACGCCAAGCTGACCCCGTGGCAGAAGGTGCAGGTGGCCCGTCACGCCCAGCGCCCGCACACGGTCGATTACATCGATGCGCTGATTACCGAGTTCTCGCCGCTGGCGGGTGACCGGCTGTTTGGCGATGACAAGGCCATCATTGGCGGCGTGGGCCGGTTCAATGACCAGCCCGTGGTCGTGATCGGCACCGAGCGCGGCGCCGAGATCGAGACCCGCCTCAAGCACAATTTCGGCATGGCCCGGCCCGAGGGCTACCGCAAGGCCCAGCGCCTGATGAAGCTGGCGGGGCGATTCGGCCTGCCGGTCCTGACCTTTATCGATACATCGGGCGCGTGGCCCGGCATCGATGCCGAAGCCCGTGGCCAGGCGGAAGCCATTGCCCGCTCCATCGAGACCTGCCTGAACGTGCCGGTGCCCGTCATCGCCACCGTGATTGGCGAGGGTGGCTCCGGCGGCGCCGTGGCCCTTGGCGCGGGTGACCGGGTGATGATGCTCGAGCACGCCATCTATTCCGTCATCTCGCCCGAAGCCTGCGCCTCCATCCTGTGGCGCGACCCCAAGCAGGCCGCCACCGCAGCCGATGCGCTCAAGATCACGGCGCAGGATCTGCTCCAGTTGCGGCTGATCGACCGGATCATTCCCGAGCCGCTTGGTGGCGCGCAGCGTGACCCCAAGGCCGCCATCCGCGCGGTGGGCGACGCCATTGCCGCCGAACTGCCCGGCCTGCTGGCCAAGGATCCGGTGCTGCTCAAGGCGCAGCGCCGCGAAAAATTCCTGGCCATGGGGCGTGAAGCCGTCACCTGAGGGCTTTGGTCAGCTAAAAGTTTTTGGTGAAGCTTTTTTTTAGGCTTCGAAGAACGCCGCCTTTTTGAAAAAAGGCGGCGCCAAAAACCTTTATTTTTTCAATCAGTTCAGCCCTTGGCAGGCTCGCCCGGCAGCGGCGCGAAGCCAAGGCGGGTAATCAGATCGCGCACGGCGGTGGCGGCTTCGCTTACGGCCTGCGTGTCCGTACCCTTGCATAGCAGGCACACCCCGCGCTGGCTCTCATCAAGCCGGTAGGGGTAGGAGCCGATGTCAATGGCGGGGTAGCGCTCCTGTATCGCCTCGAGCGGGGCGGCGAGCGTGCCTTCATACAGGCCATTGGCATGCCATGCCTGTGAGGTAACGGGCGTGCCGTGGGGCAGGGTGGGCAGCACTTCCTCAAACATCGCGCGCATGATGCGGGGCACGCCCGCCATCACATGCACGTTGCCCATGGTAAAGCCGGGTGCCACCGAAACCGCATTGCGGATGGGTGTTGCCCCCTGCGGCATGGTGGCCATGCGCTGGCGGGCGGCATTGAACTCACCAGGCGCGAAATGGGCTTCTAGCAGGCTGAAGGTCTCGGGGTGGTGCACCCACGGTACGCCGAACGATTCCGCAACGCAGGCGGAGGTAATGTCATCATGCGTTGGTCCGATGCCGCCGGTGGTGAACACATTGTCATATGCTGCCCGCGCCTCGGTCACGTTACGGACAATGACGGCGCGGATGTCGGGAATGATCCGTACCTCGCTGAGCGTGATGCCGGTTTCCGACAGGCGGCGGGCAATATACTGCACGTTTACATCCTGTGTCCGGCCGGACAGGATTTCGTTGCCAATGACCAGCAGGCAGGCGGTGGGGTTCATGATCGGCATTCCACTTGGTTGCGGGCGGGCGCATTCTGGCTCCACCCTGTAACGACCCCCAGCTTAACCCAAAGGAGAACGCATGAACACGCCAGCCACGCAACACCCCTGCTGCGTATGGGATATCAGGGCGCAACTTGGTGAGGGACCGGTGTGGTCCACGCGCGAGCAGGCGCTCTATTTTGTCGATATCGTAGGGCAGGCCATCCACCGGCTGGACCCCGCCAGCGGGGCAAAGGCGTCGTGGCAGGCACCGGCGCGGCCCGGCTTTGTCGTGCCGGTCAGTGACGGCACGCTGGTCTGCGGGCTGAAAGATGGGCTTTACCGGCTTGATCCGCGCACCGGCGCGTTCGAGCGCATGCTGGCAATCGAGCCGGAGCATCCGGGCAACCGCATCAATGATGGCTGCGTCGATTCCAGAGGGCGACTGTGGTTCGGCACCATGGATGATGGCGAGGGCACGCCCTCCGGCGCGTTGTATTCCGTGACCCGGCAGGCGCACGGACTTGACCTGCTGCGGCATGACGAAGGTTATGTCGTAACCAACGGCCCCGGCATCTCGCCCGATGGCACGCGGCTCTATCATAACCATTCGCCTGCGGGCGTGATTTACGTGTTTGACCTTGCGGCTGATGGCAGCCTGTCGAACCGGCGGGTCTTTGCCCGCGTGGAAGATGGCTACCCCGATGGCGTGGTGGTGGACAGCGCGGGCACGCTGTGGGTGGGTGTGTGGAATGGCGGGCGGATCGAGCGCTTCCGCCCCGATGGCACGCGGCTTGAGCCGATTGCCATGCCAGCGCAAAACGTGACCAAGGTGGCCTTTGGCGGGGCGGACCTGCGCACGCTGTACGTCACCACGGCGCGCAAGAACACGCCTGATGACGTGCTGGCCCGCTACCCGCAGGCAGGCAGCCTGTTCAGCCTGCGCGTGGATGTGCCGGGGCAGGTGCCGCATGCCTTCCCTGCCCGTGCGTCTGATGCCCAGCCGGGATAGAATTTGGGGTAGGCGATGCCCATAAAATGCTGACAATAAAACGAAATTTTTGGTGGAGCTTTTTTCAAAAAAGCTTCCCATCCCGCCGCCTTTTTTCTGGAAAAGGCGGCCCCGGACACTTTTATTGTTTCTTATCCGTCATGGTCCCGGTGAATTTTGACCGTCGGATCAAAACGGGCCGCTTTTGTGGCCTGCACGCAGGCTGTCCGGGGTGGATCATATGCCTCCCCGGTGGCTGCATGAGCGGCCCGGTTCCTACAACAGATCCTGCAAAAGCGGGATCAGCGGGCGGTCGGCATCGGGCATGGGGTAGTCGCGCAGTTTCTCGGCGGGCACCCATTCCAGCTTCTGCCCTTCGCGCGCAGTGGGCGTGTTCTTCCACCGATGGCAGACATAAACCGGCATGAGCAGGTGAAAATGCCCGTAATCATGCGAGACGAAGGTGAAGGGGGCGAGGCACGAGCGCGCCACGTCCAGCCCCAGTTCCTCATCAAGTTCGCGGATCAGGGCGGCCTCGGGGGTTTCGCCCGCTTCCACCTTGCCGCCGGGGAACTCCCACAGCCCGGCCATGGACTTGCCTTCGGGCCTGCGGGCCAGCAGCACGCGGGCATCCGAATCCACTAGCGCCACGGCGGCCACCAGCACGATCCGGCGCGTATCGCCTGCTTCGGTCTCTTCCATCATCTCCTCGCCTGACAGGTCGGCATGCCGCGCCTCGAACAGGCGCACCGGGTATTCTCCCCCGCGTGAGACGAATTCCTGCGTGCTGACGCCATTTTCTCGAAAGCCGATGCGCCTGAGCACCGCGATCGAGGCATGATTGTCGTGTGCTGCGGATGCGGTGAGCCGGTCCACCGGCAGGTTGGCCAGCGCCCAGCGCGCAAGTCGGCCCGCCGTGGTGCTGGCCACCTTGCGGTTCCAGTGCGCGCGGCCCACCCAGTAGCCCAGCGAGCACGAGCGGTCGGCCGCGTTGATGCGCAGCCCGATGCAGCCGATCAGGGCATCGGGCTGGTCGGACTGGGGGCAGGTGATGGCGAAGTGATAGGCCTCGCCATGCTGCGACTGTTCGATGGTGGAGGCGATCCAGTCCTCGGTCATGGCCAGCGAATAGGGGAAAGGAACGCGGCTGAGCATCCGCACCACGCTCCAGTCATTGATCAGCCTGTGCATCGTGCCCGCATCAGATGTGCGGACTTCACGCAGGCGATATTCGCCGGCCTCAAGTAAGGTGGCCGAACCATGTCCCCCCTGATCCATCATGCCGAGGCCGCACCCCGTGCAACCGGTGCGGGCGTATCATCCTGCGCGGGCAGGCCGCATTCAACCAGCAGGGAGCGCAGGTTGTTGATGACCGGGAAGATTTCCTGGTTGCGGTCGCCGCCCTGCTCGTACCAGGCATTCTGCTCCAGTTCCACGATCTCGCGGTCCTCGCGGAAGATCCGCTCGGTGAACGCGGTCAGGAACGGCCAGGCCAGGTCCAGCACGCCGGGAATGCCGGGCCGCTTGATGGAGAGCAGGCCAAACACGCGGTTGGTCAGTTCCGCCTCATCCTGCGGCACGTAGGCAATCCACAGATCCATGACCGGCGGGTTGTCGCCTGTCTGGATATGAAGGGTCTGGTAGGGATAGGTGGTGCGGATGGTCATGACATCGCGATGGGCGAATTTCTCGCTGTTATCGCGCTTCTGGCCAAAGATCAGCGCCTCGCCAATCGGCTGCTTGCCGCTTGTGCGCGCAAAGCTGTAGCGCGCCTCCACCAGGCCGGGGCCGCGTTCCTGGCCCAGGAAGCGCGGCTTCATCTGGCCCATCTGCTTCATGTGCATGAACTGATGGTTCATATCCATCAGGTTCTCGTGCATGAAGCTGTAGTGGCAATGCACCAGCTGCCCAAAGCGGCGGGTCTTGTAGGCGGGGTTCGCCACCTCCGCCAGGCGCGGGAAGGGCGTTGCCTCCGCCTTGGCCGGATCACCGGGGAAAACGAAGATCAGCCCGTCAACCTCGCGCACGGGGTAGGTGCGCACGCCGTTGGGCAGCTTGCCCTTGCCCAGATAGGGCACGTCAATGCATCGGCCCGAGCGGCCATAGGCCCAGCCGTGATAACAGCACTGCACGGAGTCGCCCTTGACCGTGCCCTTGCTCAGGGGCACCTGCCGGTGGGCGCAGCGGTCTTCAAGCGCGAAAACGCTGCCCCCTTCACGCGGGCGGATGAGGGCAATGGGCTGGCCCGCATAGCGGGTGCCAATGGTTTTGCCGGGTTTCAGTTCCCGTGACCAGGCAACGGGATACCAGAAATCGGGGTTGGCACGGATTCGGCGCAGATCCCGCCCGCTGGCCGGGGCGGAGGACTGCATGCTGTCAGGCGGTAACGACTGATCCATTGTCTCTCTTGACTGTTAACAGGGCATGGCAGCCGGATGTGCCATGGGCAGGACGTCGGGTACAACATATATTGCGACGCATTCCGAACATTATCCTGCCGCCATGGCGATATTAAGGATGTTTTTTACGGGCAGGGCAAATGGTTCAGTGCCGTCATGTTTTGTAACGTAGTCGGCGCATCCTTTCGCATCGGACCTTGTGCTGGCCTGTGGTGACCCATCGGGGGAGATGGAACACGCCCAGCATGCCAGCAGCCGCACGGATCAATCCTTGTGATGGATCATGGCCGGGCAGAAAGTTCCGCGCTCAGATCCTCGATGAACTGGAAGGCCACGCGCCCCGAGCGCCCCCCGCGGCCGAGCGACCACGCATTGGCGCGGCGCACGAGATCCTTATCGCTGATCGGCAGGGCGCGTTCCTTCGCATAGGCGCGGACCATGTCCATGAAGGTATCCTGCGCGCAGTTGTGAAAGCCGATCCATAACCCGAAACGGTCGGAAAGCGAGACCTTTTCCTCCGTTGCCTCGGATGTGTTGATGGCGCTCGAGCTTTCGTTCTCGATCATCTCGCGCGGCATGAGGTGGCGGCGGTTCGACGTGGCATAGAACAGCACGTTGTGTGGCCGCCCCGCAATGCCGCCATCAAGCACGGATTTCAGGGCCTTGTAGTCCGCATCCTCGCGCTCGAACGACAGGTCATCGCAGAACACGATGAACCGGCGTGGGCTTTCACGCAGCAGGGCAAGCAGGTCGGGCAGGGTGGACAGATCCTCGCGCTGGATCTCGACAAGCACCAGCAGCCCCTTGCCCTGGGGCGCGGGTTTGCCATCAACAAGGTTGGCCTGGGCATGCGCTGCCTTGACGAGCGAGGACTTGCCCATGCCGCGCGCGCCCCACAGCATGGCGTTGTTGGCGGGCAGGCCGTGCGCGAAGTGCAGCGTGTTGTCGAGCAGCATCTGGCGCTGCCGGTCGATGCCCTGCAAAAGCCCCATCTCCACATGCGCCACGTGGGCCACGGGGGTCAGGCGGCCAAGGGCAGGGTGCCAGATGAAGGCATCTGCCTGCTCCAGCCCGGCAAGCGAGGGCGCGGGGGGCGAGAGGCGCTCGAGGGCCGCGGCAATGCGTGCGAGAACGGGGAGGGTGGTCTGGTCCATCGTCGATCCTGATTTCGGGCATGACAGGGCGGTGGCGCATGCCACCGGGCAATCCGGAGCGCGTTGGCTGACACGGGCCAGGCGAACGCCTTGACGGGAAACAGGCGAAAACTATGGTCCGCATGTCAAACCTGCAACCCGTTCAACCCTTCATTCTGCCGGAAAGATTGCAATGGCCTCTATTTTCAATGACTTACTGACTACGCCCGCCCATGCACAGGCTACTGGTGGCGGCCTGCTGAGCGGCGATGGCATCATGGCGGTGCTGCCCTATGTGGCCATGTTCGGCATTTTCTATTTCCTGCTCATCCGCCCGCAGCAGGTCAAGCAGAAGCAGTTGCGCGGCCAGCTTTCCGCGCTGCGCCGGGGCGACCGGGTGCTGACGGCTGGCGGCATCATCGGCGTGGTGCAGAAGGTCTCGGCGGAGTCGAACGAGGTCGAGGTCGAGATCGCGCCGGGCGTGCGCGTGAGCGTGCTGCGCGACACCATCAGCTCGGTCATTACCAGCGCTGCCACCCCCGCCAATGACAGCACGCCCGAAAAGACCGCCAAAAAGGGCTGATCGCACCCCACGCCTTCATGTTCGCCCCGGATTGGGGCGAACTTCCCTCTGGCTGCATCGTTGCTGCTGTCAACAGCAGGAGCAGGCAGGATGCACAGGCAGCCCGGTATCGCGCAGACAGGCCAACCTGCAGCCACCCACCATTCTCCGGCCATACGTGGCCGCGCGGGACTGATCGGGGGGCTGGCAGCCCTTTCGGGCATCCTGTTCGGGCTGGATACAGGGGTCATGTCCGGCGCGCTCGACCTGATCGCGCAGGAATTCACCCTATCCGACCTGCAGCGCGAATCGATCGTGGCCATCATGCTGCTCGGCGCGGCCCTTGGCGTGATCGTCGCCGCATGGCTTTCGCACGCATGGGGGCGCAAGCGCACGCTGGTGCTCACGGCGGGGCTGTTCGTCATCGGCCCGCTGATGTGCGCCGAGGCCTCATCGTTCGGCATGCTTCTGTTCGCCCGCCTGCTGCTGGGCGTGGCCACCGGAGCCACCACGTTTACCACCCCGCTCTATATTGCCGAGATTGCCGATTCCGGCCGCCGGGGGGCGATGATTCTGGGCTATCAGCTCATGATCTCGTGCGGGTTGCTGGCGGCGTTCGTGTCGGACGGGCTGTTCTCCTATTTTGGCGTGTGGCGGTGGATGCTGGGCATCGTGGGGTTTCCGGGCCTCGTGTTCATGATGGGGGTCATGTTCCTGCCGCCCAGCCCGCGCTGGCTGCTTGCCCAGGGGCGTGAGCGTGACGCGCGGCGCGTGCTGATCGAACTGCGCGGCCTGCCCCGGCTGGTCATGGCCGAGCGCAACGCCATCATGGCCCGGCTGGCGGCGCGCAAGGACGGAATCGGCAATTTCATGAACGACCCCAACTGCCGCCGCGCCATGTGGCTGGCGGTGGGCCTGCAGGTGGCGCAGCAGTTCTCGGGCATCAATGCGGTGCTGTACTATGCGCCCTATATCATCGGGCTGGTGGGCTACAGCCATTACGTGCAGGTGTGGGGGCCGGTGGGGGTGGGGGTCATCAACCTGCTTTCCACCTGTGTCGCCACGTTCTGGGTGGACCGGATTGGGCGCAGGCCCATGCTGATTGGCGGATTCGCGGTCATGGCGCTGGCCATGGCGGGGCAGGCCATGATCCTGGCAGGCGGCGTGCCGCCCATGCCGGGGCTGCGGCTGCTCATGGGGGTGTGCATGCTGGTGTTTGTCGCGGCCTTCGCGTTTTCAGCCGGGCCGCTGGCGTGGCTGCTCTGCGCCGAAATCCTGCCGCTGCGCGGGCGCGAGTTCGGCATGGCGTGCTCCACCTGCGCGAACTGGATCGCCAACATGCTGGTCAGCGCCACCTTCCTCACCGGGCTTGAGGTGCTGGGCGCGGGCAGGGTGCTGTGGGTCTATGCGGCGCTCAATGCGGCATTCATGGTCATGGTGGTGCTGCGCGTGCCCGAGACGCGGGGCATGACGCTGGAGCAGATCGAGGCGGAACTCATGCGCGGCACGAAGCTGCGCGCGCTGGGCTGCGATGCCCCGCCCGAAAAGCGATAGATACAAAAAACCCGGCGCGAAGCCGGGTTTTCCGTAGCCGATGTGCCTGATGCGCGATCAGGCGGACTGAAGCTGCGCCTCGGCAAACTCGTAGTTGGCGAGCTGGTCGAGGTAGTTGACGATGTAGTCGGGGCGACGGTTGCGGAAGTCGAGGTAGTAGGAGTGCTCCCACACATCGAGGCCGAGCAGCACCTTGCCCTGGCCTTCGGCCAGCGGGTTGGAGCCGTTGGCGGTCTTGGTCACCTTCAGCTTGCCGTCGGAGCCCAGAACCAGCCACGCCCAGCCCGAGCCGAACTGCGAGGCGGCAGCGGCCTTGAAGTCAGCCTTGAACTTCTCGATGCTGCCCAGATCCTCAACGATCTTCTTGCTCAGGGAATCGGGGATCACGCCGCCCTTGGGGGCCAGGTTCTGCCAGAACAGGATGTGGTTCCAGTGCTGTCCCGCATTGTTGAACACGGGGGCAAGGTCGGGCTTGCCCTTGACCATGAGGATGATTTCCTCAAGCGACTTGCCCTGCAGTTCCGGCTTGGATTCGACAAACCCGTTCAGCGCCGTCACATAGGCCTGATGGTGCTTGTCATGATGGAGTTCCAGCGTTTCCTGGCACATGCCACGGTTGGCAAGGGCATTGTAGGCGAAGGGAAGGGACGGCAATTCGAAAGCCATGAACATTCTCCTGGGAATTGCAAGGGGCGGCACGTGGCCGCCATACCAAGATTGCTATGGGGGCGCGCCCGGTGCGTCAAGTGACGGACATATGAACGTGCGCCTCCCATGCCTTCGGAACCAAACGCCATGACCGGCCCGATGGATGCATCCCATGTCGCGCACGATGGCGTGTCCATGCTGCATGCCGCCCGCGCGGCTGACCCGGACCGTTTCTTCTGCGCGCTGTTCCTGCCTGCTGCCGCAAGGGCTGCGGCGATGGTGCTGATCGCCTTCAACCATGAATGCGTGCGTGCCGTGGCAACGCCTGCCTCGTGGTCGGTGGCGGGGCCGATGGCTGGGCTGATCCGCCTGCAATGGTGGCGCGACGTGGTGGAAAGCGGCAACGCCCAGCGCCACGACACCGCCCGCGCGCTGCTTGGCCTGCTGGCCGAAGGGCGGGTGCGGCGCGACACGATCGAGGCCATCATCACGGCCCGCGAGAATGAACTCGACGGCCTGCCAGACCGCGAAAACTGGCAGGCTGCGATGCTGGCGGGCGCAGGTGGCGTGCAGGTGGCCATGGCCATGGCGGCAGGCGTCGAGGCTGGCCCGGTGCTGGAGCGGGTGCGCCTGTATGGCGGGGTGTACGGGGTGGGGGCGCTGGTGCGTTACCTGCCTGCCGTGCTGGCCGCAGGCCGCTGCCCGTTGCCAGACGACATGCTGGCTGACGCGGGTCTTACGCGCGACGGGTTGCGCACCGGCCACGCCAGCCCCGGCCAGATCGAGGCCCTGCGTATGAAATTGCGCCAGCAGGGACAGGACTGGCTGGCGCAGGCGCGCATGGGCGGACGCCTGCCGCACCCGGCCCTTGCGGCCAGCCTGCCCGCAGTAATGGGCCTGCGCGACATGAAAGCCCGCGCCCTGCCTGCAAGCCCGCCACGTGGCATGGGCGACAGGCTGGCGGTCATGGCAGCCCGGATGCGCGGGCGGATCTGAAGTGGGCCTGGAACCCGCATATTGATGAAAACAAAAGCTTTTGGTGCCACCCTTGTTCAGAAAAAGCTGCACCAGAACATTTTGATACAGGCGGCCTTTTCTCAGGGCGTATTGGCCACCATGGCTTCCATCACGGCGAACAGGGCGGAATAATCCTCGTTGGGGTAGCGCCTGCGGGTAAGCGACAGGCTCTGGGTGGCGGCGGCCATGGCGGGCAGGGGGGCCATCTGGCGGGCGCCATCGGTCAGCAGCAGGCGCATGTCCTTCTGCATGAGGCGAGTGGGGAATTGCGGGCTGAAATCGCCTGCCTTCGCAGCCTTGAGCTTGCGCTTGTGGTGTGGCGAGATGACCGGCACCGCATCAAGCGCGTCATACAGCATGTCGCGCTCCAGCCCCGATGCCAGGCCATAGGTCACGCCTTCGGCCACCACGGCCAGGGTCGCGCCCATGATGCCGTTGATGACGAGTTTGAGCTTCGAGCCGCTGCCGGCGGGGCCTGCGTGGATGGTCAGGCGGCCAATGGCGTCAAACACCGGCCGGGCGCGGCTGATCTCGTCTGCCGTGCCGCCCGCGAGCACGACCAGATTGCCTGATTCCGCCTCTGGCGTGCTGCCTGCCACGGGCGCGTCGATCACGCTCAGCCCCAGCGCCTTGCCCTGTTCGGCCAGGGCTACGGAGGTCTCGGGGGCGACGGTGCTGGTGTTGATGAGCAGCCCGCCGGGCTTCATGCCCGCCAGCGCGCCGTCGGGCCCCTGCAGCGAAGCCTCGAGCGCCTCGTCATCCGGCACGCACACGATCACGATATCCGCCTCCTGCGCCAGCGCGCGCGGCGTGGGCACGAAGCGCGTGCTGCCATCGCCCCCCTTGCCCGAGGGGGTATAGGCCACGAGCTTATGGCCCGCCCTGGCCAGGTTGGCCCCCATGCGCGACGCCATGGCGCCAAAGCCTACAAAACCGATCAGGGAAGCGGTGGACATGGATAGTCTCCTTGTAATGGTGGGCGCCGTTCAGGCCGCGTGCCCCTATTGTGCCCCAGCATGCATGAGGGGCGTGGGGCCTGTCACGGGGGGTGCCGGTCGCCCTGTTGCGCAGGTGGCGCAGCCCTGGGTCTGAACGGTGGCGCGCGTGCGGGCGTGCCCGCAAACCGGGGCAGCCAGCGGTCACATCTGTGTCATGCGGAGCGGGGGTGGTTGCGCCCTCGCATAAAGATGATGGCGGGCGGATACGGGGGGCTGTGGCATCAGGGGAGCAGGTTCTGCCCGCAACCCGAAAGAAGGCATGATGCGTAGCCTGCGTTTTTTTGATGATCTGGCCCTTACCCTGTCCGGCCATGCCCCCATGCGGCTGGGCGTGGTCTATCCGTGCAGCCTGCCCGCCCTTGAGGCCGCGGCCGAGGTGGCGCGAAACAGTCTGGCCCAGCCGGCGCTGATCGGGCCCGAGGCGCATATCCGCCAGATGGCTGCGGCATCGGGCGTGTCGCTTGCAGGCTGCGCTTTTATTGACCTGCCCACGGCGGAGGACGCCGCGCGCCACGGCGTGCGCATGGCGCGGGATGGCGAGGTGGCGGCGTTGATGAAGGGCTCGCTGCATTCGCGCATTTTCCTGCACGAACTTGGCCACCACGAGGGCGGGCTGCGCACGGCCCGGCGCATGAGCCATGTCTATGTGCTTGATGCCCCGCAGGCCCCGCGCGTGCTGCTGGTGAGCGATGGGGCGGTCAATATCGCGCCTGACCTCGAAACCCGGCGCGACATCGTGCAGAACAGCATCGACCTCGCCCATATGCTGGGCCTGCCGCAGCCAAAGGTGGCGGTGCTCTCGGCAGTGGAGGTGGTCAACCCCGCACTCCCCTCCACGCTGGATGCGGCGGTGCTGTGCAAGATGGCCGAACGCGGGCAGATCACGGGCGCCGTGTTGGACGGGCCGCTCGCCCTTGATAACGCCGTCAGCCCCGAGGCCGCGCGCTGCAAGGGCGTGGTCTCGCCCGTGGCGGGGCTGGCGGATATTCTGGTGGTGCCCGACCTTGAGGCGGGCAATATCCTGGCCAAGCAGATGACCTTCATCGGGCAGGCGCAGGCGGCGGGCATTGTCATGGGCATGCGCGTGCCGGTCATCCTGACCAGCCGGGCCGACCAGGTGGCGGTGCGCGTGCTGTCATGCATGGTAGCGGCGGTGATGATCCGCCACGGCTATGGCGGGACTCTGCCCACGCACATGGATCAGTGCGGATGACGGCGCGCCGCGATGCGTGTAGGGAAAGGCCAGCGCCTGCGCGCGGGCCGGTTTTTGCCGTGCCGGGGGCAGGCGGCCGGGGGCCATTGGGGCGGTAATATGGCGTCCTCGCGTAGAGATGATGCAGCGCCCTGGCGCACATGGTGGCAAGGAAAGGGCTGACAGTCCGGTTGCCCATTGCGCATGGGGCCGGCGCGCCGGGTGCCACCGGCGCCAACATGAATGTAATCAGGCCGGGTGTCCCGCGCCGCCGGGCAGGCTGCCCGGTCCAGCCGATGAACAGTCACGCAGCGGGTTTCCGATGCCGATCCGGAGAATGCCATGACCTCGAATCCCTCATCCGCCTCCACTTACGATGTGGTCCTGATTGGTGGTGGAATCATGAGTGCAACGCTCGGCGCCCTGCTGCGCCAGCTTGAGCCCGGCCTGTCCATCGCCCTGTTCGGGCGGCTTGATGACGTGGCGCTGGAAAGCTCGAATGGCTGGAACAACGCAGGCACCGGCCATTCCGCCCTGTGCGAGCTGAATTACACCCCCCTGCGCCCCGATGGCACGGTGGATATTTCCAAGGCCGTGAACGTGAACGAGGCCTTTCAGGTTTCGCGCCAGTTCTGGTCCTATCTTGTCGAGACCGGGCAGATCGCTTCCCCGCGTGATTTCCTCAACCCCATTCCGCACATGAGCTTTGTGTGGGGGGCGGAGAATGTCGATTTCCTGCGCCGCCGTTACGCGGCCCTGCAGCAGCATCCGCTGTTCGAGGGCATGTCGTTCACCACCGATGAAGCCCAGTTGCGCCAGTGGATGCCGCTGGTCATGCACGACCGCGCGCCTGGCCAGCCCCTGGCCGCCACATGGCACCCGGCGGGCACGGACGTGAATTTTGGCGCACTGACCCATCGCCTGATCGACCTGCTGTCCAGCAAGCCCGGCTTTGACCTCAACCTTGCCCATGAGGTGGAGGATCTGACCCCCACGGGCGACGGGCAGTGGGATATCGCGGTCCGTGCCGTGCATGGCGGGGGCGAACGCAAGGTGCGCGCCAGATTCGTGTTTGTTGGCGCAGGCGGCGGCGCCCTGCACCTGCTCCAGAAAAGCGGCATCCCCGAAGCGCGCGGCATTGGCGGCTTTCCCGTCAGCGGGCAGTTCCTGCGCTGCACCAACCCCGATGTGGTGAGCCAGCACCATGCCAAGGTGTATGGCAAGGCCTCGGTCGGTGCGCCGCCCATGTCGGTGCCGCATCTCGATACCCGCGTGATCGATGGCAAGCAGGGCCTGCTGTTTGGCCCCTATGCCGGGTTCTCGACCAAGTTCCTCAAGCAGGGGTCGTGGCTGGACCTGCCGCGCTCCATCCGCATGGACAATATCGGGGCCATGATGGCGGTCGCGCGCGACAACATGCCACTGACCCGATACCTGATCCAGCAGGTCATGCAGTCCAACGAGGACCGGCTCAAGGCGCTGCGCGATTTCGTGCCCACCGCCCGCAAGGAGGACTGGGAGCTGATTACCGCAGGCCAGCGCGTGCAGGTCATCAAGAAAGACGCCAAGAAGGGCGGCGTATTGCAGTTCGGCACGGAGGTCGTGACCGGTGGCGGCGGGTCCATCGCGGGGCTGCTTGGTGCCTCGCCCGGTGCCTCCACCGCAGCCCCCATCATGCTCACGGTGCTGCAGCGCTGCTTTGCCGACCGCCTGCCGCAATGGGAGGCACGGCTGCGCGAGATGGTGCCCTCCTATGGCATCAAGCTCGGGCAGGATGCGGCCCTGTGCGCGCAGGTGCGCGAACGCACCCGTACCGCCCTGCAGCTTGATGGCTGAGGGTTAAAAACCCGTTTGTGTAAAAAACCCGCCCGGGCCTTGGCCCGGGCGGGTTTTTTGTATCAGTCGCCGTCCTGTTCGCTCATCTGGTCCGCCGGGTGGCGCACCGGCGGGGGCGCGTTGTTGTTGTGGCGTGGCGGGCGGTTTTCAAGGTGGCGGCGCATGAAGTGGGTGGCGATGTCAGCCAGTTCGACAAACTGGTCGGCCTGACGGCGCAGTTCATCGCCAATCAGCGGCGGCGTAGTCTTGATCGAACCGACCACGGTGGTGCGCACGCCCTGGCGCTGCACGGATTCAAGCAGGCGGCGGAAATCGGAATCACCACTGAACAGCACGGCATGGTCGATGCGCGGCGCCATTTCCATCATGTCCACCGCGAGTTCCACGTCCATGTTGCCGCGCACGCGGCGGCGACCGTTATGGTCGATGAACTCGCGCGCGTTCTTGGTCACGAGGGAATAGCCGTTATAGACCAGCCAGTCCGTCAGTGGCTTGAGGGGGGAGTATTCCTCGGTATCGAGCACGGCAGAATAATAATAGGCCCGCAATACGTTTGACTTCGAGCGGAAGAATTGCAGCAGCTTGCGGTAATCAACCTCGAAACCAAGGTTACGTGATGCGGAATACAGGCTGGTGCCATCAATAAAAAGGCAGAGCCGCTCCTCGGGTTGAAAAAACATTTGTGTTCAGTCCCTGAAACAAAAAAGTGAATATGTTGCGATCGTGTTAAATTTCGACTGGCATGTATTTTATTGTGATGTGGAAGTTGTGCGGTAGCAATCGGTCCGGTTATATAGAAGCAGATATCCTCACAGAAGTTCCCTGACGGTCGGATTACTAACCGAGCGCAGGCTGCCGGACCATAGTTTCCAGATGAAGATGCCGCAATCCATCTCCTGCATCACAGACACCTTTATTGCGGTGGGCGCCAACCTGCCACGGGAAAGTGGTGAAACTGCGGCCATGACCTGCCTGTGGGCGGTGGACGAACTGGCCCGCATTCCCGGCCTTTCGGTGGTGGGCGTCTCGGCGTGGTACGAGAGCGCGCCGGTGCCGCCCTCGGGCCAGCCCCCTTACGTGAACGGAGTCGTGCGCATGGCGGGCGATGTCGACCCCGCCTGGCTGCTGGGGCAACTGCACGCCATAGAGGCCGCCGCCGGGCGCAGGCGCACGGTAGCCAACGCCGCCCGCCCGCTTGATCTCGACATCATCTCCATGGGTGGGCTAGTGCGCGCGGCGCCTGACCCCATCGTGCCCCACCCGCGCGCGACGCAGCGCGCCTTCGTGCTGCTGCCGCTGCGCGATGTCATGCCTGACTGGCGCGACCCGGTGACAGGGCAGGGGATTGACGCCTTCCTGCCCGGTGTCGCGGGGCAGGCCATCAGCCGCATGGCGGGGCCGGAGGGCGCATAAGGCTTGCATCACGACAGGCAGGGGCGTAATAAGGTAAATTCTTATCAACACACCTATTTAACAACCGGAGTTCAGGCCTGATGGCACGCGTCACTGTCGAGGACTGCGTTGAGCGGGTTCCCAATCGTTTTGAACTGGTGCTGCTGGCAGCCCAGCGCGCCCGCGCCCTGTCGCGCGGCGAGGAAATGACGATTGACCGCGATAACGACAAGAACCCCGTTGTCGCCCTGCGCGAGATCGCGGACCAGACCATTAACCTCGAGCAGATCCGCAGCGACCTCGTGCGTTCGCTCGCCCGTGCGCCCGAGCCCGAGCCTGCCGATGAGGAAGTGGTCGACCTGATCCCGACCGAGCAGAACATCTTCGGCCTGCAGGATGTCTCGGCCGAGGAAGAGGCCCGTCATTCCACCAGCGGCATGTCGGCTGAAGAACTCGAGGCATCGGTTGAGTCGGCCCTGAGCGGACGGGGCCGGTAATTTCTGGCGCCCATAACACCTGACGAGAGGGTGGAAGGTGACTGACCCGACCCGATCGGAAACGACATCTTCTTCCCTGCCCGTGCCTGTCACGGGTGGCGTGGCTGCGCCTGCGGCCACCCTTCCCGCCCGGCATGAGGGCGGGGAGCGCGCCCTTTCATGCGAGGGGCTGATCCGGCGCATCCATGCGTACGACCCCACCGCCGATGCGGAACTGATCCGCCGGGCCTTTGCCGTGGCCCAGGCTGCCCATGCGGGGCAGGCGCGCGATAACGGCGACCCCTACATCACCCACCCGCTGGCCGTGGCCAACATTCTCGCGGGCTTCCATCTCGATACCGCCTCGATCGTGACAGCGCTCCTGCACGATACGGTGGAAGATACCGGCGTTACCCAGAAGCAGCTGCGCGAACAGTTTGGCGATACGGTTGCCGAACTTGTTGATGGCGTAACCAAGCTCACCCGGCTCGAACTCCAGTCCGATCGCACCAAGCAGGCGGAGAATTTCCGCAAGCTCGTGCTGGCCATGTCGCGCGATATCCGCGTGCTGCTCGTCAAGCTCGCCGACCGCCTGCACAACATGCGCACCCTGCATTACGTGCAGCGCATCGACCGCAGGCAGCGCATCGCGCGCGAGACGATGGAGATCTACGCCCCCCTTGCCGGCCGTATCGGCATGGACAAGGTCAAGGTCGAACTCCAGAACCTGTCATTCGCCGCCCTCGAGCCCGAGGCGATGGCCACCATCCGCGCACGCCTCAACTACCTGCGCGGGCAGGGGGCCGACGTGATCGAGGAGATCCGTCGCGAGCTTCAGGCCCTGTGCATCGATGCCGGGCTGGAAGGCGTGGAGGTGACGGGGCGGGAAAAGACGCCCTATTCCATCTGGGAAAAGATGCAGCGGCGCAATGTCGCCTTCGAGCAGCTTTCCGATATCATGGCCTTCCGCATCATCGTGCCCTCGCGCGAGGCCTGTTATATCGCGCTTGGCGCGGTGCATGCCGCCTATCCGGTCATTGCCGGGCGGTTCAAGGACTATATTTCCACCCCCAAGGCCAACGGCTACCAGAGCCTGCATACCGGGGTGACGCTGCGCCACCCGCGCAACCAGAAGATCGAGGTGCAGATCCGCACGGCGGAAATGCACGACGTGGCCGAGAACGGCGTGGCCTCGCACTGGCTGTACAAGCAGTTGCCCGATGCGGCGGCAACGGGTGCGACCAAAGGCGTGGTCTCGGGCCTGCGCTGGGTGCAGGACCTGCTCGACATCCTTGAGGATTCATCGGCCCCCGATGAGTTCCTCGAGAACACCAAGCTCGAACTTTATCAGGATCAGGTTTTCTGCTTTACGCCCAAGGGGCAGCTGATCTCGCTGCCACGCGGGGCGACGCCGGTTGATTTCGCCTATGCCGTGCACAGCCAGGTGGGTGATACCTGCGTGGGTGCCCGCATCAATGGCCGCCTGATGCCGCTGCGCCACGAGTTGCAGAATGGCGATCAGGTCGAGATCATGACCGCGCGTGGCGGCACGCCCTCGCCCTCATGGGAGCGGTTTGTCGCCACCGGCAAGGCGCGCGCGCGCATCCGCCGTCATGTGGCGCTGCAGCAGCGCGAGGCCCATCTGGAAAGTGGCCGCGTGGCGCTGGCCAAGGCCTTCCGGCAGGAAGGGGTGGATGGCTCGGAAAAGGTGCTCGAAAGCCTGCTCAAGGACCTGCGCCTGCAAAGCGTGGCTGACCTGTACGTGGCCGTGGGCAATGGCAACCAGTCCGCGCGCGAGGTGGTGCAGCTTGCCTACCCCGAACTGCGCCGCGCCCCGCGCGCCCCGCGCATGGTGCCGGGCCTGTCCATGCGTGCGCCTGCGGGCGGGCCGCTGGGTGGTGGTCCGGGGCGGCGCAAGCCGGCTGCGGGCGGCATGGCGCTTGCGGGCGTGGGTGCTGGCATGGCGGTGCATTTTGCCGGGTGCTGCCACCCGCTGCCGGGCGATCGGATCGTGGGCATCGTCTCCACCGGCAAGGGCATTACGGTGCATACGCTGGGCTGCCAGACGCTGGAAACCTTTGCCGCCACCCCCGAGCGGTTCATGGACCTGGACTGGGATTACGACCTGATCGCGCGCAACGCCACCGGCCACCATACCGGGCGGCTGAGCGTGGTCACGGCCAACGAGCCCGCCATGCTGGCCACGCTGACCAACATCGCCGCCAAGCATGAGGGCGTGATGATGAATCTGCGCATCGTCAACCGCCAGCTTGAATTCATGGAGATCCTTGCCGATATCGAGGTGCGCGACCTGCGGCACCTGACCGCCATCATGGTGGCGCTGCGGGCCGCCAAGGGCGTGGTGCAGGTTGAACGGGCAAGGGGTTAGTCAGGCCATGCTGATCGGCATCGGTTCGGACCTGTGCGATGCGCGGCGGATCGAGACGGTCCTCGCCCGGCACGGTACGCGCTTCATCACCCGCGTGTTCACCGCGCGCGAGCAGCAGGCGGCCGCGCGCAGGCAGGGCAATGCGCGGCTTGGCACCTACGCCAAGCGCTGGGCGGCGAAGGAGGCCTGCGCCAAGGCGCTGGGCACCGGCTTTGCCCGTGGCGTGTTCCATAGCGACCTTGGCGTGGAAAACCTGCCCGGTGGGCAGCCGGTCATGCGGCTTACGGGCGGGGCGCAGGCACGACTTGAGAGCATGCTGCCCGCAGGCCATGAAGCCCGCATATTCCTGACCATGACCGATGAGCACCCCTATGCCTTTGCTCAGGTCATGATCATGGCGGAGAGGGCAGCCACGGCCTGATGCCCGCAGGCCGCCCTTGGGCAATGCTTGACAGGCAGGGCGTGCGTGGGCTTGATCCGCACGTTATTCGTCCGGCGCAGCCTGTCCGGTCGATGCCAGAGCCGGATTGAAGATACAGACATGTCAATGGACGATAACAAGACAATTCTCTCGCAGGCCGAGACCGAACGCCGCTCCGGCGGGCTGATGGAACTCGTGCGCACCGTGGTCATAGCCGGCGTGCTGGCGCTGACCGTGCGCACGGTGCTGTTCGAGCCGTTCAACATCCCCTCCGGCTCCATGATCCCGACGCTGCAGGTGGGCGATTACGTTTGGGTGGCCAAATACAGCTATGGCTACTCGCATTTCGCGCTGCCAGGCGCACCCAACCTGTTCGAGGGGCGGATCTTCAACGCTACGCCCCATCGCGGCGACGTGGCGGTGTTCCGCTTCACCAAGGATACCTCGATCGACTACATCAAGCGCATCGTTGGCCTGCCGGGTGATACGGTGCAGATGCGCGAGGGCAAGCTCTACCTCAACGGCAGCGAAGTGCCCCGCGAGGCCGAGGGCGATTATGCCGCCATCGACGAGCATCGCACCCGCATGGAGGGCGACCGCTACCGCGAGATCCTGCCCGGCAGTGGCGGCCATGGCCCGGTGGCGCATGATATCCTGAAGCTGACCGATGAGGGCGGCAAGAACGACACGCCGGAATATGTCGTGCCGCCGGGCTATTTCTTCGCCATGGGCGACAACCGCGACGACAGCGCCGACAGCCGCTTCATGGGCGATGAGCCGCAGGATCTCGGCTTCGTGCCGATGGAGAACCTGGTGGGGCAGGCGAAGTGGATCTTCATGTCGGTCGATAACGCGCACCCGTTCTGGCAGGTGTGGTACTGGCCCACCGAGATCCGCTGGGGCCGCCTGTTCATGGGGGTGCACTGATCATGGAGGTCGAGCGCGTTCCCGCAGCCGAGATCAGGCGGCTGGAGGCGTGCCTGGGCTATCACTTCATCCGCCCCGAGCTGCTGCTGCGTGCGCTCACGCACCGCTCGGCGGCGCATGAGCGCAGCGGCAACCGCCGCACGCGCCTCAGTGTGGCCCGGCGCGGGGCGGGATCGAACGAGCGCCTCGAGTTCATAGGGGACCGGGTGCTCGGGCTGGTCATGGCCGAATGGCTGCTCGAGCGCTTCCCCGATGAGCAGGAAGGCGCCCTTGGCCCACGGCATGCCCATCTGGTCTCGCGCACGGTGCTGGCGCAGGTGGCCCATGAGATGGGGCTGCAATCGGCGCTCGACGTAGCCGAGCATGAAGCGCGCGCAGGCGTGCGGCAGATGGCCACCGTGCTGGCTGATGCGGTCGAGGCGCTGCTCGGCGCGCTCTATCTTGATGGCGGGCTCGACCCGGCCCGCGCCTTCGTGCGGCGCATGTGGCGCGAGGCCATCGTAGCCCAGGCCCGCCCGCCCAAGGACCCCAAGACGGCGTTGCAGGAATGGGTGCTCGGGCGCGGCCTGCCGCTGCCGCAATACCGTGTCGTTTCATCGGACGGGCCATCGCACGCGCCGCGTTTTGTCATTGCGGTCGATGCGCAGGGCAAGACCGGCCAGGGCATTGCAGGCAGCAAGCGCGCGGCTGAAAGCGATGCCGCATCGGACCTGCTGCGCCAGTTGGGCGTGGACAGCCAGGCCGCCATAACCACGAACCGTAAAGGGCAGGGACAATGACCGGCCAGGATACAGATCATACGACACGCTGCGGTTTCGTGGCCATTGTGGGGGCGCCCAACGCGGGCAAGTCCACGCTGCTCAACCGCATGGCGGGCACCAAGCTGTCCATCGTCAGCCCCAAGGCGCAGACCACGCGCTTCAGGGTGCTGGGCATTCTCATGCGCGGCACGACCCAGATGCTGCTTGTCGATACGCCGGGCATCTTCCAGCCCAAGCGCAAGCTCGACCGCGCCATGGTCGCCGCTGCCTGGACCGGCTCGGAAGATGCGGACATCACGCTGCTCATCGTCGATGCCCGCGCGGGCATGACCGATGCGCTGCGCGCGATCGCCACCCGCCTGGCCGAGCAGAAGCGCAGGCTGTGGCTGGTGCTCAACAAGACCGACCTCGTGAAGCGCGACGCGCTTCTGCCGCTCACGGCGGCGCTTTCCTCCATCCTGCCGGTCGAGCATGTGTTCATGGTTAGCGCGCGCTCGGGCGAGGGGGTGGACGACCTGCTCGACCGCCTGGCGGCCGAACTGCCCACGAGCCCCTATCTCTACCCCGAAGATGACCTGACCGACCTGCCCGACCGCCTGCTGGCCGCCGAGATGGTGCGCGAGCAGGTGTTTTTGCAGACCCACCAGGAAGTGCCCTATGCCGCCACGGCGGAGACGGAAAGCTTCGTGGAACGGCCCGATGGCTCGGTGCGCATCGAGGTGACGATCTACGTCACGCGCGCCTCGCACAAGGCGATCCTGATCGGCGAGCATGGCAGCCGGATTCGCGCCATTGGCGAAAAGGCGCGGCGCGAGCTTGGCCGCCTTCTGGGGCGCACGTGCCACCTTTTCCTCAACGTGAAGGAACGCGCGGGATGGGACGAGGAGCGCGCCCGCCTGCGGGCCATCGGCCTGGATGACATTTCCTGAATCCTTAAAAGAGCGGCATCATCGGCTTGTGGGGGGGGGGCATCCGTCTATATGACAGGGCATGGCCGGGCGGCCTGCCCGTCCCTAGCCCTGTTTGCCTGACCTGTTCCGAGGCCCAATGACCCAGCCCGTCAAATCCCCCGCCCCGTCATACAAGCGTGTTCTGCTCAAGGTGTCAGGCGAGGCCCTGATGGGGAGCGGGTCCTACGGCGTCGATCCGGCAACGGTTGACGCCATTGCGGTTGACGTGGCGGCCGTAGCGCAGACCGGGGTTGAGGTGTGCCTTGTCATTGGCGGTGGCAACATCTTCCGTGGCGTTGCGGCGGCGGCCCGGGGCATGGACCGTGCGCAGGGCGATTACGCCGGCATGCTGGCTACCGTGATCAACGCGCTGCTCATGCAGAACTCGCTCGAGCGCCACGGCGTGCCCACGCGGGTCATGACCGCCATCCACATGTCTTCCATCGCCGAGCCCTATATCCGCCGCCGCGCCGTGCGGCATATGGAAAAGGGGCGGGTGGTGATCTTCGCCGCAGGTACCGGCAACCCGTTCTTCACCACCGATACGGGTGCCGCGCTGCGGGCAGCGGAAATGGAATGCGACGCCCTGTTCAAGGGCACGCAGGTCGATGGCGTATATTCCGCCGACCCGCGCAAGCACCCCGATGCCACGCGCTATGACACCCTGACCTATCGCGATGTGCTGGCCAATGACCTCAATGTCATGGATGCCGCCGCCATCAGCCTGGCGCGCGAGAACCGCCTGCCCATCGTGGTCTTCAACATTCACGGGAAGGAACCCTTCTCGCGCGTGATGCGGGGCGAAGGGCGTTTTACCACCATCGTGGCGGCGGACTGAAATACGCCGTGCCCGGGGCGCAGGCCCTGCGGCGATGGACTGATTATTAAAAGGAGGGCCACAGTGTCTGTCGATCAGAAAAGTTTGCTGGCGGATCTGACCCGCCGCATGGACGGCGCCATCGAAAGCCTGCGCCGTGATTTCGCGGGCCTGCGTTCGGGTCGCGCCAGCCCGGCCCTGCTTGAGCCGGTGCGGGTTGAAGCCTATGGCGGCGAAGTGCCGCTGACCCAGGTCGGCTCCATTGCCGTGCCTGAAGCGCGCATGCTGACCGTGCAGGTGTGGGACCGCACGCTGGTGGGCGCTGTCGAGCGCGCGATCCGCGATGCGGGTCTGGGCCTGAACCCGGCGGCTGATGGCCAGACCGTGCGCGTGCCCATTCCGCAGTTGACGGAAGAGCGCCGTAACGAACTGGCCCGCGCCGCTGGCAAATATGCCGAGAATGGCAAGATTGCCGTGCGTGGCGTGCGCCGCGATGGCATGGACCAGACCAAGAAGCTGGAGAAGGCGGGCGACATCAGCGAGGACGACGTCAAGACATGGTCTGACGCGATCCAGAAGCTGACCGACCAGTACGTCAAGCGTGTGGACGACCTGCTGGTCGAAAAAGAACGCGAGATCAAGCAGGTCTGACCCATCCGTGCATCCTGCCCCGCTTTTCCCACCCCCTATCGCGCATGACTAAGGAGGACGATCAGGTCTTGTCCGGGTCAGATCATCCGGTTGCAGGCGCTGCGTGCCTGCCCGAGCATGTTGCCATCATCATGGATGGCAACGGGCGCTGGGCCAATACGCGGGGGTTGCCGCTGCTTGCGGGCCACCGCGCCGGGGCGGAGGCGGTGCAGCGTACTGTTACGGTGGCTATCAAGCGGGGCGTGAAATGGCTCACGCTCTATGCCTTTTCATCGGAAAACTGGCGGCGCACGCCCGGCGAGGTCGCTGACCTGACCGGGCTGCTGCGCTATTACCTGCGCCACAAGGTGGCTGAACTGTCGCGCGAAGGGGTGCGGCTGCGCATCATCGGCGACCTGACACGCTTCCCCCCTGACATTCAGGAAGAAGCGCGGCGTGCCGAGCAGGTGACCATGGGCAATGACCGGCTGGTGCTGGTTCTTGCGCTGTCTTATGGCGGGCGGGCGGATATCGTGCAGGCGGCGGCGCGCATGGCGCAGGCCGTGGCGCGGGGCGACATCGCGGCTGACGAGATTGACGAGTCCGTCTTTGCCAGCGCGCTGCTGACCGCAGGCATGCCAGACCCCGACCTTGTGGTGCGCACCAGTGGCGAGAGCCGCCTGTCGAACTTCCTGCTGTGGCAGTCGGCCTATGCCGAACTGGTCTTTCTTGACACGCCCTGGCCGGATTTTGACGAAGCGCATTTCGATACGGTGCTCGAGATCTATTCGCGGCGTGAAAGGCGATTCGGTGCAAGACCGACCTGAAGGAGCGGCGGTTTCCGCTCCCCCTGTAAAATCCGGCAACTGGAAAGATCTGCGCGCGCGCGTGCTGTCGGCTGCGGTGCTGATACCGTGCGTCGGGCTGTGCGTGTGGTATGGCGGCCTGCTTTATGGCGCGATGATCGTGCTGGCCATGGCGGGCATGGCGGTCGAGTGGGCGCGGATGTTCGGCTTCGGGCTTGAGACGCGACGCGGCCAGCTCTGCATGGCCTGGGCCGCGTGCATCGGCATTGCCGCTGTGGCTGGTCATTGGAGCGGCGCGCTGCTGGTCATGGTGGCGGGTCTCGTGCTTGGCCCCGCACTCGGGGCGGGGCAGGTGGCCATCGGCTGTGCCGGGCTATCGCTTTTGTGGCTGCGCACCATGAGCGATCCGGGCGCGGGCGTGGTCCTGTTTGTCGTGTCCTGCGTGGCGCTGAGCGATACCGGGGCCTACATGACGGGCCGCCTGTTTGGCGGGCCCAAGCTGGCGCCGCGCATTTCACCCGCCAAGACCTGGTCAGGCTCCATCGGCGGGCTTGTGTGCGCGGTGCTGGGCGGCATGCTGATTGCAGGTCTCATGCCCACGGTCCAGCCGGGCGTGCTGTGGCGGGGCGCGGTGTTTGGCGGGGTGATCGCACTTGCGGCCCAGATGGGTGATCTTGCGGAAAGCGCGCTCAAGCGGGCGCGTGGCGTAAAGGATTCGGGCACCATTCTGCCCGGCCATGGCGGCCTGCTCGACCGTTTTGACGGGCTGCTGGTCGCGGCCCCCATGGCGGCCCTGCTGTCTTTGGGGGCGGCGGGGCGGGCGGCTTTCTGGTATGTGGGCCAGCACTGAAGCCACGGTCCCGGCATGGGACGTTTTGGGGAATAAGGTTGCAATGAAGACAGTTTCCGTTCTGGGCAGTACGGGCAGCATCGGCTGCTCTACGGTGGACCTGCTGCTGCAGGCGCCCGGGCAGTTCAGCACCGGCGCGCTGGTGGGCGGGCGCAATGTGGCGAAGCTGGCCGAGCAGGCCCGCGCTCTGGGCGCACGCCGCGCGGTCATTGCCGATGAAAGCCTGCTGCCGGAACTGGAAACCCTGCTGGCAGGCACGGATATCGAGACGGCTGGCGGCCGCAGGGCCGTAATCGAGGCGGCAAGCCTGCCGGTTGACTGGACCATGGCGGCCATTACGGGCGCAACCGGCCTGGAGCCCACGCTGGCGGCGGTCAAGAACGGCAATGCCGTGGCCCTTGCCAACAAGGAGGCGCTGGTCTGCGCGGGCGATGTCATGCTCAAGGCCGTGGCCGATGCGGGGGCCACGCTGCTACCAGTCGATTCCGAGCATAACGCCGTATTCCAGTCCATGGCCGACAAGCAGGCCGATGAGGTCGAGCAGATCATCCTCACCGCATCGGGTGGCCCGTTCCGCCGCGCTACGCTGGAGGAAATGGAAAAGGCCCCGCTTGAAGCCGCACTCAAGCACCCGACCTGGACCATGGGGGCCAAGATCACCATCGATTCCGCCACCATGTTCAACAAGGGGCTGGAACTGATCGAGGCGGCCCGCCTGTTCAACGTGACCGAGGACAAGCTTGGCGTGGTCGTGCACCCGCAATCGGTCGTGCATGGCATGGTGCAGTATACCGATGGCTCCATCGTGGCACAGCTTGGCTCGGCCGACATGCGCATTCCCATCGCCCACACGCTGGCCTGGCCCAGGCGCATGCCCACCAACTCGCCCCGGCTTGACCTTGCGGCCCTGGCCCGGCTTGATTTTGAAGCGCCTGATGAGGTCCGCTTCCCCGCGCTGCGCCTTGCGCGCGAATCCCTGCGCGTGGGCGGGGCCATGCCCGCCATCCTGTCAGGGGCGAACGAAATTGCGGTCGAGGCCTTCCTCAAGCGCGAAATCGGCTTCCTTGATATTGCCCGCATCGTCGAGGACGTGATGCAGTCCATCGGCCCGCAGCGCGCGGATACGCTGGAAGAAGTCCTGCACTGGGATGGCGAGGCCCGTCGCATCGCCCGCCTGCGTACTGCTGCCCGCGCGGCTTGATGTGATTGTGGATGGTCACGGCGGCCATCGGGGGATAGCTTAGCATTCATGCATGATCTGATCCGGACCCTTCTGGCGTTCTCCCTTGTGTTGGGAGTGCTGGTCTTCATCCACGAACTTGGTCACTATCTTGCCGCCCGCTGGCGTGGCGTGCATGTCGAGGTGTTCTCGATCGGTTTCGGCCGCCCGCTGCTGCGCTGGCATGACAGCGTGGGCACGGAATGGCGCCTGTGCCCGGTGCCGCTGGGCGGCTACGTGCGCCCGCATGGATTCGAAGGCCCGGAAGACGCGACCGAGGAACAGAAGGCCGCATGGCAGCCCGGCCGCACCTTCCATGACAAGCCGGTGGGGTCGCGGGCCATCGTGATCTTGGCGGGACCTGTCTTCAACTTCCTGCTCGCCATCGTGCTGTTTACCGGGCTGTACGCCACGTCTGGCCAGCCTCATGTGCTCAATCAGGTTGATGTGGTGGCGCCGGGAAGTTCCGCCGCGGTGGCCGGGGTGGAAAAGGGCGACGTGATCACGCGCGTGGGCGACCATGCGGTGCGTGACGCAACCGACCTGCGCACCTTTGTGGGCGGGCTCGCGGGCGTGGACACCACGCTGGGCATTCACCGCAATGGCGGTGACAGCACGCTGCCCATCCATATCGGCAGTGTTACGGAAAAGGGCGGTACGCCGCACGGCCAGCTTGGCGTGGTCTTCGCGGTTGAAATCGGCAAGCCACAGTCCCTGCCACGCGCCTTTGTCTCGGCGGTGCAGGAGACGTGGAACGTCTCGGTCCAGACACTCGACGGGCTGTGGCAGATGATTACCGGCAAGCACAGCACCAAGGATCTTGGCGGCCCGCTGCGCATCGCCCAGATGTCGGGGCAGGTGGCGCAGTATGGTGTTGCGAGCCTCGTTTCCTTCATGGCGCTGCTGTCGATCAATCTTGGCCTGATCAACCTGTTCCCGGTGCCGATTCTTGATGGCGGACGGCTGGTATTTTATATTTTTGAGGCTATTCTGGGGCGGCCGGTTTCACGCCGGGTGCAGGAAGTCAGCTTTCAGGTTGGCTTTGCCCTCATTGCCGGGCTGTTCCTGTTTTCGACATTTAACGACCTGTCACATTTTGGGCTATTTCAGTGGCTCGCCTCGCGCGCTGGACACGGGTAAGGTGCACTGAGTGATACAAGTGCTTGCACATTGTGGTGTATATCGGATAGGTGCGCCACCAAGGCTGATACATGACAGGAAGGGAGCCGGCCCTCCATCCGGTCTTAATGCATGGCTGATCCGCATGCCGAGTGGTGAGGAATAGCGATATTGTCGAGTAAACGTTCAGCGCTGCTTGCGTCTGCCTGCGTTGTGCCGCTGTTCTGGACCGTTGGCGCCTACGCACAGGATGAAGCGGCACAGAACACGCCATTCGGCGGAGAGATGGCGCCCGCCGGCGGGGAAGAAGCGCAGGCCCCGCAGGTCGAGGCGATCAAGCCCCCCCCGCTGGAGGACCCGATCGAGGCGGTTGACATCAAGGGCAACAGCCGGATCGAGACCAGCACCATCCTGTCTTACATGGTCGTGCAGCCCGGTGACCGGTTCAATCAGGATCTGCTCGACCGTTCGCTCAAGACTCTCTATGCCACCGGCCTGTTCCATGATGTGACGCTCAAGCGCGTGGGCAACGTGCTTGAAGTGCACGTGGTCGAGAATCCGATCGTCAACCGCAGCGTGTTCGAGGGTAATCACGCCGCCAAGGACGAGGACCTGACCAAGGTCATCTCGCTCCGTCCGCGCGCGGTTTACTCGCCGCAGGGCATCTCGGCCGACCGGCAGAAGATTCTGGGCGTGTATGCCGAAAAGGCGCGTTACGCCGCCACCGTCACCCCCCAGATCATCCGGCTCGCGCATAACCGGGTGGATGTGATCTTCCATATCAACGAAGCGCAGAAGACCCTGATCAAGAAGGTCACGTTCGTTGGCAACAAGTCGTTCAGCAGCGCGCAGCTCGCGGGTATCGTCTCTTCGAAGGAGACGGCGTGGTACCGCTTCTTTGCCTCAAGCGACCAGTACAACCCCGAGCGCATCAAATATGACGCCGAACTGCTGCATCGTTTCTACCTTAAGAACGGCTTTGTCGATTTTCAGGTCAAGAACGCCACGGGCGAACTCTCGCCCGACCGCAAGAGCTTCTACATCACCTATACGATGGAAGAAGGCCCGCGCTACCGCCTGAACAAGATGAGCGTGCAGTCCTCGCTGCGGCACGTCTCGGCGGATTCGATGAAGAAGTACATCACGCTCTTCCATGGGCAGTGGTACGATGGCAGCGCGATCCAGCATAACGCCACCAACATGCAGGAACTGCTGCAGGGCAAGGGCTATCCCTTTGCCATGGTGCACCCCGAGATTGCCCGCAACCCTGAAAAGCGCACCGTCAACCTGCTGTTTGACATCAGCGAAGGGCCGCGGATGTATGTCGAGCGCATCGACATCAATGGCAACACCATTACCGAGGACAAGGTGATCCGCCGCCAGCTGCCCATGGCCGAAGGCGACCCGTACACCCCGCTCGACCGCAAATATTCCAAGATGATTCTTGAAGATCTCGGCTTCTTCAAGACCGTGTCGATCGACCAGACCCCGGGTTCCGCGCCGGACAAGGTCAACATCTCGGCTGACGTGGTGGAAAAGCCCACCGGCGAGTTCTCGCTTGGTGGCGGTTATTCGACCGATGCCGGCGTGCTCGGCAACCTTGGCCTCAAGCAGCATAACCTGCTCGGCACCGGCATTGATGCCGGCTTCACCGGCACTGCCGCGTATTATGAAGACCAGGCCGACATCTCGCTGACCGACCCGTATTTCCTCAACCGCAACCTCGTGGCCGGCATCGACATCTTCGGCATGCAGAACCATTACATGACCTATCAGAGCTATTCTGAAGGCCGGTATGGCATCACGCTGCGGATGGGTTATTCCTACAACAACCATCTGTCGCAGTCGTGGAACTATACGCTGACCGACCGGCAGGTGGACGATACGTGGTCGGATTCATCGTACTACGTGCAGGATCAGTCCGGCTGGTCGCTGCTGTCGCAGCTGAGTACCACCCTGACATATGATACACGCGACCGGCGGCAGCAGCCGCATAAAGGTTTCGTGGTACGCGTGGGCGGTGACTTCGCGGGTATCGGTGGTAACGAGCGCTATGTGCGTGGCAAGGTCGATGCCGCCTACTATATCCCGCTCGACAGCATCATGGGTAACCATGAATGGACCGTCAGCTTCCGTGGCGGCGCGGGCGAGATCGTGAACTGGGGCGGCGGCCGTAGCGACATCATCGATAACTTCTACCTTGGTGGTAACTCGCTGCGCGGCTTCATGGATGGTGGCGTCGGGCCGCGAAGCTACGCGATTCCCGCACGTGACGGGCATCCGATGCATTCGCAGCAGGACTTCCTTGGCGGCCGGTTCATGTACACGGCCTCGGCGCAGGTGGACTTCCCCATTCCGTTTGCCTCGGCCATGGGCATCAAGGGGCGTTACTTCGTGGATATGGGTGGCCTTGACGGCCTGCGCGTGCGCCGTCGCTACACCTCCATGAAGGACTGGCCGAAATATACGCCGGTCTATGACGATACGCTGACGCCTGTTGTCTCGACAGGCGTGGGCATTGCGTGGAAGAGTCCGTTCGGTCTTGTGAATATCGATCTGGGTGTTCCCCTGCACAAGGGAACCAATGACAGGACCCAGCTGCTCCGCTTCGGCTTCGGCCAACAATTCTGAGGTGATAATGTTGCGTAAATCCGGCATCCGTCTGCTTGCCGCAACCGCTCTGCTCGGGTGGGGATATCAGGCTGTATCGAGCGCGCATGCGCAGGGAACCGGCGGCAATGCCGGGTGGTTCGTGCCCAAGGCCGCGCAGCCCGCAGCCCGTGCCCCCCAGCATGAGGCGGCTCCGCCCATGCCGCTCGCCGCTGCCCCGGTCGATACGGAGGAAGCGCAGTCCCAGAATCCGCCGATCCTGCCGCTGCCGCCCGTGCCCAAGGCGCCTGACGTGCCCAAGAGCGCGCCGCCGCCGGCACCCGTTATTGGCGTGATCAGCGTGCCCGAGGTGATGCGCCTGTCGAGTGCGGCCCAGCAGGCCGAGCGCGTGCTTGGCGCCCGGCGTGATGACCTCGCGCGCGAGGCGCAGAAGGAGCAGGCGGGCTGGCGCGATGAGCAGCAGAAGCTGCAGGGCCAGGCGAAGACCATGTCGTCGGACCAGATCCAGGCCCAGGAGCGCAAGCTGCAGGAGCGGGTCATGGCGGCGCAGAAGGATTTTCGCAACCGCAACCGCGTGATCCAGGAGGCAGCCCAGGTGGCGCTTGGCCAGATCGAGCGTGAACTGGTCCAGATCATTCGCCAGGTGGCCGCGAGCCGCAGCATGAACCTTGTGCTGCACCGCGAGCAGGTGGCCCTGAGCCAGGAGCCGCTTGACATCACGCAGCAGGTGGCAACCCAGCTCAACGCGGTGCTGCCTACCGTCTTCATCCCCGCAGCGGATGCCGACCCTGAAGTGCTGGCAAAATCGGGCACCATGCCCACCACGGCCGATGCCGACAGGCCCGCACCCGCTCCGGCGGCTACAGCACCCGCCAAGCATTAAGGTTCGTTTCATGACAGTGACGCCGGACAACATACCGGGCGATCCACGCTTCTTTGTCACGCAGGGGCCTTTTGAGCTGGCTGACCTGGCCCGGTGTAGCGGGGCCGAGCTGCGTGCAGCGAAGGATGGTGGTGAGGCGCGCCGGTTTACCGGCATAGCGCCCCTGCAATCCGCCACGCGCGCGCAGGTCAGTTTTCTTGATAACCGGCGTTACCTGCCCCTGCTTGAAGGCACGGACGCAGGGGCCGTGATCGTGGCCCCCGCCTTTGCGGACAAGGTGCCCGCGCATGCGGCGGTGCTGGTGTCGCGCGCGCCGTATCAGGCCTGGGCGCGCATTGCCGCCCTGTTCTATCCCGCGCCGCCGGTGGCGCCCGGCATTCACCCTACCGCCGTGATCGGCGCGGGCTGCGAGATCGATCCTACCGCCGCCATTGGCGCGTTTGCCGTGCTCGGTGAGCGGGTGCGCGTGGGGGCGGGGGTGGATATCGGCACCCATGTCAGCATTGGCGCGGGTGTCGAGATCGGCGCGCGCTGCCGCATTGGCGCGCATGTCGCCATCTCGCACGCGCTGCTGGGCGAGCGGGTGACCCTGCTGCCCGGCGCGCGTATCGGTCAGGACGGGTTCGGCTTTGCCGTCACGCCCGAAGGCTTCGAGAATGTGCCGCAGCTTGGCCGTGTCATTCTGGAAGACGGGGTCGAGATCGGCGCCAATTCCACGGTGGATCGCGGGTCGATCCGTGATACGGTGATCGGCGCAGGCTCGCGCCTCGACAATCTGGTGCAGATTGGCCATAATGCACGGCTGGGACGCTGCTGTATCGTCGTGTCCCAGGCGGGGATTTCCGGTTCCACCGAACTGGGTGATTTCGTGACCGTCGCGGCGCAGGCCGGGCTGATCGGACACATCAAGATCGGTGCCAAGGCCCGGATCGGGGCGCAGTGTGGTGTCATGTCCGATGTGGATGCCGGGGCCGACGTGATCGGCAGTCCGGCGATGCCTTTCCGGGAATTTTTCCGGAACGTGGCCTTTCTGCGTCGAATGGCCAGGAAAACGACGCAGGATGGCGGCGGGGAAAAGGCTGACAAGGCCTGATCGCCAGACGTCATCAGATATTCAACCGGTAGGAGGCGCCTGGCCCATCTGGTGGCAGGCTTTCCCTCCTTACCGAACAAGTGGTTGGACGACGTGGATAAAGAAGTAGAGGCACTGCCAGCGGACGCAAAGCCTGCGACCCTGGAATCGATTGACATCATGCGGATCATGGAAGCGATTCCCCATCGCTATCCGTTCCTGCTGATTGACCGCATGGTCGATATCGTGCTGGGGCAGTCGGCGGTCGGCATCAAGAATGTCACGGTCAACGAGCCGCATTTCCAGGGGCATTTTCCTGCCCGCCCCGTCATGCCGGGCGTGCTCATCATCGAGGCGATGGCCCAGACCGCAGCAACCCTCGTGGTGCTGACGCTCGGGCAGGCCTTCGAGGGCAAGCTGGTCTATTTCATGACCATTGATGGCGCGAAGTTCCGCCGCCCCGTAGGCCCGGGCGACCAGCTACACATTCATGTGGAGAAGGAACGCAGCCGCGCCAATGTCTGGAAGTTCAAGGGCGTTGCGCGCGTTGATGGCGTGTCCGTTGCCGAGGCGACGTTCAGCGCCATGATCATGGGGTAATCCCGCAGGGAACGGGCCGCTGTGCGGCTGCGGTTTTCGAAGCCATAGTTACTTGCGGGGATGGAGGCTATTCTGGCAGGAAGTTCATCTAACGGTACCCAACTGGATGAACGGCGTGACAAAGCGCCTGAAATCCATCCGTCGTCCATTGTTTCCAGCCGGGCGCGCATTGGCAGCGGGGTCCGGATCGGGCCGTGGTGCACGGTCGGGCCGGATGTCGAGATTGGCGATAATGTCGAACTGATCTCGCATGTGGTGATTGACGGGCATACCACGCTGGGCGAAGGGGTCGTGTGCTACCCGTTCACCACCGTGGGCATGGCGCCGCAGGATCTGAAATACAGGGGCGAGCCGACCGCATGCGTGGTGGGGCCCCGGACCATCATCCGTGAAAACGTAACCATCCATCGTGGCACGGCCACCGGCACGGGCGTCACCCGCATCGGGCCGGACTGCCTGATCATGGCCAACTCCCATGTGGCGCATGACTGCACGCTCGGGCGTGGGGTGATCATCGTCAATAACGTGGTCATGGGCGGTCATGTCACGATTGGTGATGATGCCCGCATCATGGGCGCTGCGGCGCTGCACCAGTTCGTGCGCATCGGGCATGCAGCGCTTGTGGGCGGCGTGTGCGGCGTGGAAGCCGATGTGATCCCGTATGGCAGCGTGCTGGGCAACCGGGCGCGGCTGGTGGGGCTGCACTGGATCTGGCTGCGGCGCAACGGCGTGCAGCCCGACGAGATCCGGCGCATGCGCCAGGCCTTCCGTGGGCTATACCCCAAGGCGGCCCATGCCACCGGCACCGTGTTCCAGACCCGGCTCGAGCATGTGCGCAAGACCTATGCCGATGATGCGCGCGTGGTTGAAATTCTCGATTTTATCGCAGCTCCCAGCCATCGCGGGCTTGTGCGCGTGCAGGGCGGCGACATGATCGAGAGCGATGGCGCCTGAGCGGGAAGCCGGTCGGCTTGCGGGGCAGTGTGTCGGTATCCTTGCCGGTGGCGGCCCGCTGCCCGGGCAGGTGGCCCGCGCGGTAACGCAGGCGGGGGGGCAGGTCTTTATTGTCGGCTTTCAGGGGTTTGCCGAGCCGGATGTGATCGGCCCCTGGCCCCACCGCATGATCCGCCTTGCCGCGGCGGGTGAAATCCTGTCCGCCCTGCATGAACATGGCTGCCGTGACTTGGTGCTGATTGGCCCGGTGCGGCGGCCTTCCCTTGTCAATTTACGGCCTGATGCCACGGGTGCCCGCATTCTCGCGCGCATCGGCAAGGCCCTGTTCGCGGGCGATGACGGCCTGCTTGGCGCAATCGTGCGCGTGCTGGGCGAGGAAGGCTTCACCATTCGCGGCGCGCATGAATATCTTGCCGGTTCCGTGGCCCGTCAGGGCGCGATGGGGCAGTACGCGCCTGATGACGCTGCCCTGGCCGACATGGAGCTTGGCCGCCGGGTGGTGCGCCAGTTGGGTGCGCTTGATATCGGGCAGGGCTGCGTGGTGCAGGGTGGGCTGGTGCTGGCGGTCGAGGCACTGGAAGGCACCGATTGCATGCTCGGGCGCGTGGGCACGTTGCGGCAACCCGACCGACCCGGCGGCGTTCTGGTCAAAATGGCCAAGCCCGGCCAGGAGCGCCGCGCCGACCTGCCCACCATCGGGCCGCGCACGGTCTCTGGCGTGGTGGCGGCAGGACTGCGTGGCATTGCCATCGAGGCCGGGGCCACGCTTATTACCGATCCCGCCGCCTGCATTGCCATGGCGGATGAGGCCGGAGTGTTCCTGGCCGGATTTGCAGGCGGGGACGCAAAAACAACCTGAAGGGACAAACGCCAGTGGGAACCTATCTCCATACCATGGTGCGCGTGCGCAACCTCGAGGCAAGCCTTGCCTTCTACCAGTTGCTGGGCATGCAGGAACTGCGGCGCAAGGTGGTGCCGGAAGGTAAATACACCCTTGTGTTCATTGGCTATGGTGACAATGCCTCCGGCCAGGCTGAAATTGAGCTGACCTATAACTGGGGCCAGGATGACGGCTATGACGTGGGCACCGGGTTCGGCCATTTCGCGCTGGGCGTGCCAGATGTGAAGGCGCTGGTGGAGAAGGTGCGCGCGGGTGGCGGCAAGGTCACGCGCGAGCCGGGGCCGGTCAAATTTGGCACGACCTTCATCGCCTTTGTAGAAGACCCGGACGGCTACAAGATCGAACTGATCGAAAAGCCCCACGCCTGACTGCCCTCAGGGCTGGCGCGCGGGCAGCAGGCGGCGCATGGCGCTGAGTTCCTTCGTGGTGGCCTCGAGCGCTTCAATGATGTCGCGCGCCGCAGTCCGGGTTCGCTCGTCCTTGCTCAGCACCAGCGAATCCGCCCGCAGCATGGCGGGCGAGAGGTGGCCACGGATGTCGTGGATGTGCCGCCTGAGCGCTTCGGTCATGGCGGTGGTGGAGTCGGGGGCTGGGCTGGACATGGAAATCATCCGGTTCGGGCTCAAGGGACGGGCAGCATTGACGTTGCCCGAAAGCGGCAGTATAAGGCGCCGCTCGGGTCGTGCGCATGGTGCGGGGCCTGATGGAATTTATTCCGTAACCTGTCTGTCATTGTCAATCTGGGAGTGCCGTTGTGAAGCGCACGTATCAACCCTCGAAGCTGGTCCGCAAGCGTCGCCACGGCTTCCGTTCGCGTATGGAAACCGTTGGTGGCCGCAAGATTGTTGCAAACCGTCGCAGCAAGGGCCGCAAGCGTCTTTCTGCCTGAGGCAGGTGACGTCTTTACGTTACGGGCTTTCAGGAGCCCGCAACGATGAATGTCTCTACAAAGGGGCGGCTTGAAGTGGCCGATCAGTCCACGCGTCTTAAAAAACGCGCCGAGTTCCTGCGGGTCGCGGCCAAAGGTCGCAAGGCCCCCATGCCGGGGCTGGTGCTGCAGGCGCTTGAACGCGGTGATGCGGATGCCGCCCGCTTTGGTTTTACCGTTACCAAAAAAGTAGGTAATTCCGTCGTGCGGAACCGCGTGCGGCGGCGCCTGCGCGAGGTGGTGCGGATTCTGGGCCGCGAACAGGCGCTTGAGGGCGTCGATATCGTGGTCATAGGCCGTTCTGGCACGCGGGGGCGGCGCTTCGAGTCGCTTCTGGCCGATTACCGCAAGGCCCTGAGCAAGGCCGGGGTGAAGGAAGGATCGTGAGTACGTCTTCCATCAGCCTGCCTGCCCATGTGCTGCGCGCGATGATTCGCGCATATCAACTGGTGATCCGCCCCATATGGGGCGCGCATTGCCGTTTCTCTCCTTCATGCAGTCATTATGCGCGTGACGCGATTGCCCTTCATGGGGCAGGGCGCGGCAGCGTGCTGGCCGGGTGGCGCATCCTGCGCTGCAACCCGTGGAACGCGGGCGGTCACGACCCTGTTCCCGGCACGGCCTGCGGCTGTGGCATGCAAAACAGTAAAAGTCTGGCGGGTCGCTGATGGATATCAAGCGTTTTATGGTGGCAACGGCACTGTCTGCCGTGGTGCTGGTCGGTTTCGAATATTTCCTGCCACAGCAGAACCATAAGACGGTCGAGCAGCAGGCTCCTGCGCCCGCACCGGCCCCCGTGCCCGCCACAGCCGATGGCGCGGCCACCCCGGCTGCCGACCAGGCGGCGAAGCCTGATGCGCCCGATCCGCGGATTACGATCGATGCCGGCCGGGTGGCGGGCTCGCTCGACCTGCGTGGCGCGCGGCTCGATGACCTTGTGCTCAAGAATTACCATGAAACCGTCAAGGACGGCAGCCCGCTGGTGCGCGTGCTCGCGCCGCGTGGCGAAGAGCAGCCCAATCTTGTCGAGGTGGGCTGGACCAATGTCAGCGGCGGCCAAGTGCGCGTGCCCGACGCCAATACGGTATGGACCGCCGACCACGATAAGCTGACCGAGGCGCAGCCCGTGACCCTGAGCTGGGATAACGGCCAGGGCCAGGTGTTCCAGATCGCCATCGCCATTGACCAGAACTACATGTTCTCGGTCACGCAGAAGGTGGTCAACCATGGCGGCGAGGGGGTTTCCCTCTATCCGTTCTCACGCGTGGAGCGTGGCTACACCCCGGTCGAGACGGGCGGCTACCTGGTGCATGAGGGGCCGATCTCGGTCATTGACCACCGGCTTGATGAAAGCTCCTACAAGTCGCTGCGCAAGGGGGCCGTGCCGCCGGGCAATATCGCGTGGTCCAAGTCCGGCCAGGGTGGCTGGGCCGGCATTACCGACAAGTACTGGCTGTCCGCCGTCATTCCGCAGCAGGATAGCGATGTGGCCGCCAACTACGCCTTCCTCTCGCAGGGCGGGGACAAGGGCATCTATGATGTCGGCTTTACCGCGCGCGCCCCGCTTGTCGTGGCGGCAGGCGGTGAGGCCAGCACCGAAAGCCATGTCTTTGCCGGTGCGAAGGAAGTGCCGCTGCTGGAGAAATACGAGTCCAGCCTGCATATCCCCGATTTCTGGAAAGCGGTTGATTTTGGCTGGTTTGCGTTCCTGACGCGCCCCATCTTCACGGTGCTGGACTGGCTGAACACCATGCTGGGCAATTTTGGCCTGGCCCTGATGGCGTTCACCCTGCTGGTCAAGGCGCTGTTCTTCCCGCTGGCCACCAAGCAGTTTCATTCCATGGGCAAGATGCGCCAGCTCCAGCCCAAGATCAAAGCCCTGCGCGAGCGCTATAAAGACGACCAGATGGCGCTCAACCAGCAGATGATCGGGCTGTACAAGCAGGAAGGCGTGAACCCCGCCAGCGGCTGCCTGCCCATGCTGTTGCAGATCCCGGTGTTCTGGTGCCTGTACAAGGATCTGTACGTGACCATCGAGATGCGTCACGCGCCGTTCTTTGGCTGGATCCATGACCTGTCGGCCTTTGACCCGACAAACCTGTTCACCCTGTTCGGGCTGATCCCGTGGGATCCTGCGGTCATCTCGCCCATGCTCCAGCTTGGCCTGTGGCCGATGGCATTCGGGCTGACCATGTTCATCCAGCAGAAGCTGAACCCGGCGCCCTCGATTGACCCGGCGCAGCAGAAGATGTTCCAGTTCATGCCGATCATCTTCACCTTCTTCATGGCGCGTCAGCCTGCTGGCCTCGTGATCTATTATTGCTGGAACAACCTGCTGACCATGCTGCAGCAGACCGTGATCCAGCGCCGCATGAACGCCAAGGCCGCAGGGGCCGCGAGCCAGCCCAAGCTTCCCGCCGGGAAGAAATGACCGCAGGGACCAACATCGTGGATTTCTCGACCCCAGCCCCCACGCCAGAGGAAATGGAACGCGACCGTGAAACCGGTCGCGTGCTGTTTGCCGGTGAATTCAACTTCGTGTTCGGCGCGCAGAAGCTCGGGCAACTGCCTGACCCGATCCTGCCCGAGATCGCGTTTGCCGGTCGCTCCAACGTGGGCAAGTCCAGCCTTATCAACGCGCTGACCGGGCGCAGGGCGCTGGCGCGCGCCTCGTCCGAGCCAGGGCGGACCAAGCAGCTCAACTTCTTCGAGCTTGCCGACCGTCTTACGCTCGTTGACATGCCGGGCTACGGCTTTGCCAAGGCGGCAAAGGCGGTGAAGGAAGACTGGCAGGGCATGATGTTCTCCTACCTGCGCGGCAGGCCCACGCTGCGCCGCGTGGTGCTGCTGCTTGACAGCCGGGTGGAACTCAAGGCCAGCGACGAAGAGATCATGAAGATGCTCGACCGCGCGGCCGTGACCTTTCAGGTCGTGCTGACCAAGTGCGACGTACCCAAGCCGCCAGCGCTGGCAGCCAAGCTGCGCGCGGTGGGCGAGATCGTGCGCGCGCATGCCGCAGCCTTCCCCGATGTGCTGGCCACGAGCAGCACGACCGGGGCCGGGATCGAGGAACTGCGGGCCGAACTCGCCCGCCTCGCCAACCCGGTCTAGGCCGCATGCACGCCTGCTCCTGCGCTGATACAGGGCGGGGGTAATGGATATGAAGCAGTCAGGAGCGAAGGAACCGTTCGGATGACAGGAACAGGATCAGCTGATCAGGACGCACAGGCGCGCGCCGAGGTTCTGGCCAGGGCGCTGCCTTATCTGCGGCGCTATGCGGGTGATACGGTAGTGGTGAAATATGGCGGCAGCGCCATGGTTGACACCACGCTTTCCACCGCGTTTGGCCATGACATCGCCCTGCTCAAGCAGGTGGGGGTCAACCCGGTCGTGGTGCATGGTGGTGGCCCGCAGATCAGCGCCATGCTCAAGCGCCTGCAGATCGAATCCACCTTCATCGACGGCCTGCGCGTGACCGATGCCGCCATGATCGACGTGATCGAGATGGTGCTTGGCGGCAAGGTGAACAAGCAGGTGGCCGGCCTCATCAACCGCGCTGGCGCACTGGCTGTGGGCATTTCGGGGCTGGATGGCGGCCTGATCACTGCGCGCAGGCTGCTTCGCCGCGCGCGTGAAAACGGCGTTGAAACCGACCGCCTGCTCGACCTTGGCTTCGTGGGCGAACCCGAGCGCATCGACCCGCGCGTGATCTATGCACTGTCTGGCTCGGGGCTGATTCCGGTCATTGCGCCGATTGGCAGCAGTGCCAGTGGCGAGACCTACAACATTAATGCCGATACGGCCGCTGGTGCCATCGCAGGCGCGGTCAATGCCAGCCGCCTGCTGATGCTGACCGACGTGCCGGGCGTGCTGGATGGCGATGGCAAGCTGATCCCCGAACTCACCGCCGAGGACGCCCGCAAGGGCATTGCCAGCGGCATGATCTCGGGTGGCATGATCCCCAAGGTGGAAACCTGCCTTGAGGCCGTGCGCGCCGGTGCCAAGGCTGCCGTCATTCTCGATGGCCGGGTGCAGCATGCCTGCCTGCTCGAACTCTTTACCGAAGCCGGGCCTGGAACCCTCATTCGCAGCGCATGATGCGCAGTGCCTTGCGGGCTTGCGGGCGGGGGGATGCGTTGACATTCCCCCTGATCCTCCGCATGGTCCGCTGGCAAATTAATACAGGTTTGCGGCCACGACAGGCCCGGAAAACCAGCCCAGACAGGATTTTGCAGATATGACCGATACATCCCTCCAGAGCCAGATCGAGGCCCTGTGGGAGCGTCGCGAGACGCTGTCCACCACCACGACAGGCGCCGACCGTGATGCCGTTGAAGCCGCCCTTCTGGCGCTGGATTCGGGCAAGCTGCGCGTGGCCACGCCGGGCGCTGGCGGCTGGGTGGTGAATGAATGGCTCAAGAAGGCGGTCCTGCTGTCCTTCCGCCTCAACGACAACCGTCTGGTCGAGGGCGGTGGCGCGGGCGCGCCGAGCTACGACAAGGTGCCGCTGAAGTTTGCTGGCTGGGACCAGGCCGCCTTTGCCGCCGCCGGTTTCCGCGCGGTGCCCGGCTCCGTCGTGCGTCGTTCCGCCTATATCGCGCCGGGCGTGGTGCTGATGCCGAGCTTCGTCAATGCCGGTGCGTATGTTGATAGCGGCACGATGGTCGATACGTGGGTCACGATCGGCAGTTGCGCGCAGATTGGCAAGAACTGCCACATCAGCGGCGGCGTGGGCATTGGTGGCGTGCTCGAGCCGCTGCAGGCCGCGCCCGTCATCATCGAGGATGGCTGCTTCATCGGCGCGCGTTCGGAAGTGGCCGAGGGCGTTGTGGTCGAGCGCGGCAGCGTGCTGTCCATGGGCGTGTTCCTTGGCGCATCCACCAAGATCGTGGATCGCGCCACGGGCGAGGTCTTCATGGGCCGGGTTCCGGCTTACTCGGTGGTGGTGCCCGGCACCCTGCCGCCGCGCCAGGCCACTTCGACCGATGGCAAGCCGCTGCCTTCGCTTGACTGTGCGGTGATCGTCAAGCGCGTGGACGAGCGCACCCGCTCCAAGACCTCGATCAACGAACTGCTGCGCGGCTGATCGGCAACGGAGACACACCTGATGGCGGATGATGGAATGGCTGGTTTGGAACAGGACCCCGGTGGCGTTATAGCACTGGCGCGCGAACTGATCCGCTGCCCTTCCATCACGCCTGATGACGGGTGTGGCATCAACGCGCTCGCAGCCGTGCTCGAGGGCATCGGCTTCAGCGTGACCCTGCTGCCCTTTGGCGAAGGGGCGGCCCGCACTCCCAACCTGTTCGCCCGCCTTGGCACGGGGCAGCCGCATCTGTGCTTTGCGGGCCATACGGATGTGGTGCCGGTGGGCGATGCCGCCTGGGCGCACGATCCCTTTGGCGGCGAAATACACGACGGCATCCTGTTCGGCCGCGGCGCGTGTGACATGAAGGGTGGCATTGCCGCCTTTGTCGCCGCCGTGCGCCTTTACCTGCAAAAGACGCCTGAGCCCCGGGGCACGATCAGCCTGCTGATTACGGGTGATGAGGAAGGCCCTGCCACCAACGGCACCGTGCGCGTGCTGGAGTGGATGCAGGCCAACGGGCAGATCCCCGATTTCTGCCTTGTGGGCGAGCCCACCAATCCGGGCGAGATGGGCGAGGTCATCAAGATCGGGCGGCGTGGCAGCCTCAATGCCTGCATTACCGTTCACGGCACGCAGGGGCATGTGGCCTACCCGCACCGGGCGGATAACCCCATTCACCGGCTGCTTCCGCTGCTTGGCGAACTGACGGCGGCCCCGCTTGATGCGGGCAGCGAGTGGTTTGAACCCTCAAGCCTGCAGGTCACAAGCCTTGACGTGGGCAATACGGCCACCAATGTCATACCGGCACGGGCGCAGGCGCGGCTCAACATCCGCTTCAACGACCTGCATACCGGCGCGGACCTTGCAGGCTGGATCCGCACGGTGGTGGCCCGGCATGCGCCAAAGGCTGATGTGGCCATTGCCATCAGCGGGGAATCCTTCCTCACCAGTCCCGATGCTCCTGTCGAGGCCCTGCGCCGGGCCGTGCGCGCGGTAACGGGCCAGGTGCCCAGGCTCGATACGGGGGGCGGCACGTCTGACGCCCGCTTCATCAGCCGCTACTGCCCGGTGGCCGAGTTCGGTCTTGTCGGGGCCAGCATGCACAAGGTGGATGAGCATGTGGCGCTGACCGACCTGACGCAGCTGACGGCGATCTATTGTGGTTTTCTTGAAAAGGTAATGGGCTAATGTCCGATCGCGGCCCCTCTCCAACCCCGAACGCATCAGGGTTTGGCGGTATTCTCAAAGGCATGATGCTGCTGGGACGGGGGCGCGCGGAAGGAATCGCCTATTTTGGCAATACGCGCGATTCCGTGCTCGCTGCCCTCGCGCCCCGGCTGGCGATGTGGCTGGTGCTTGGCGGCCTGACGCTGGGTACTGCCCCGCAGGCCATCAGCGGCGTCAAGGTGCTGTTCGCGCTATGCCTGATCTTGCTGCCTGCGGTCGTGACCAATGCCCTGGCCCGCCACTGGAAGCGTGAAGGGCTGTGGATGCGCTATATCACCGCGACATGGTGGACGGACTGGGTCACCCTGTTTGTTGGCCTCGTGGTGGCGCTGCTCATGGCGATTTCCTCGCCGAGGCTGCTGCAATCGGCAACGGGGGCGGGCATTCTCAATGGCGTGGAGTTTGGCTACAGCCTGTGGCTGACCTGGTACGTCGCCCGCGTGGGACTGCTGCTGCGGCGCGGGCAGGCTGTGGTGCTGGTCCTTGCCATTCTGGGTAGCCTTGGGCTGCTGGTTGCCGCAACAGGGCTGCTTTCGCCGCATCAGCGGGCATGGCATGATTTTCTCTACCCGCTGATGGTCCAGCAGGCCCAGCCGCATTAAGGGCCGGTTTGCCGCCTGTAAAAGAAATCATAAAATAGCTTCATGAAGTGCTGCCTTTTTAAAAAAAGGCAGTCGCCTGATGCCATTATTGTTTTTCATCAATAATTTGTTTTCAAACAGTTTATCGGCCACTAAAGCGCAGATTTCGATCAAGCCGTAGCGTATAGTCACCCCCATTGCGTCCGTGCGTTTTAAGTCAGGTTCAGGATTGCCAAAATGGGCACGAAAAAAGCTTATGATGGTCATGGGTCATTAAAATATTTCATCATAATTGCTGTTTTTGGCATTCTTTGCCGCTTTTCGTCTTTCGGTAATCCGCTGATCAATGTGGATGAAGGGTTTTACTTGTTTGTCGGCGGCGACATGCTGCACGGCGCCATCCCCTTTGTGGATGTATGGGACAGGAAGCCGCTGGGCCTGTTTATCCTCTACGCTTTTTTTCACCTGTTCGGTCCCTATCGGCTCTGGGCCTATCAGATTGGCGCGCTGGCCAGCGTGTGCCTGACCGGCATCGTGGCCATGAAGATGGCGCGGAGTGTGGCATCGGCAACGGGCGCCCTGTTTGCCGCCCTGCTTTATGTGGCCTGGCTGGACCTTGCGGGCGGCGAGGGCGGCCAGTCCCCCGTATTCTATAACCTGCTGGTGGGGTGCGCGATGCTGAACATCGTCAGGCTCATCAGCGCGGAAAAGCTCACGCAGGCCGAGATCATCAAAAGGGGCAGCATGGCCATGCTGCTGTTCGGCCTGTCGCTCCAGATCAAGTATACAACGGTTTTTGAAGGCTGCTTTGCGGGTATTTTCCTGGGATATATCCTCAGGCAGAACCGGTTTTCATGGCCTGCCACGGGCCGATACCTGGCGCTGTTCGCCACCATTGCCCTGCTGCCTACCGTGATGGTGGGGGGCGCATACTGGCTGTGCGGTTATGGCAGCCAGTGGTGGTTTGCCAACATCCTGTCGATCTTTTGTCGCAGCAAGGAACCTCCGGCGATTCTTGCGTATAATTTCATGAATATTGCGCTGCTGATCGGTCCGCTATTCCTGAATATTTTCCTGCAGGTGATCCTGTGCCGCAACCGGAGCGTGGTGCAGCGCAGATGCGCCTTCTTTTTCAATGCCTGGTCAGTCTGCGCGGTGATCGGGGTCTTTCTGATCGGGGAATGGTATAACCATTACGCCATCCCGGCTTTTCTGCCGCTTTCCATTGCATCCGCATCCCTGTTCGCCAGTCCTGTCGGCCGCATCTGGCTCGTGGTGCTTTTGGGGTTGGGCACGGTGAAAGGGCAGGCCATGGTTCTGGAAAACCAGAAGAACAATGGCAATGCCCGGACAGTTCATCATGTTCTGGATGTCATTTCAAAACAGAAGGGCTGTCTGTTCATTTATAACGGATCAGCGGTTTTTTATGATTTCCTGCCGCCATGCAGGCTGACGGATCATCCTTTTCCCGGTCACTTTGATTCTATTGTCGAAAACAGGGCAACCGGCATGGACCCGGCCACGGAAGTCAGGAACGTGCTGCGTAAGAACCCCACCTATATCATGACCTATACGCCGCCACGGGTGGATGAGAACGAAGCGGTCCGGGCCATTGTGTATGACAGGATCAGGCAGGCCTATACCGAGGCCTATCGCGAGCGACAGGGCAACGCCTTTCTGGTTCTGTACAGGCTTGATGACCACCTGAACCCGTAAGCTTCAAAAATGCCCTACCGGCTGAAGGGATTGTCCTCATACCCCACCGCCGTCAGGCACAGCCCGTCGGGCGGGGCGGTGGGGCCAGCGGCGCGGCGGTCGCGGGCGGCAAGGGCCTCGGCAACGCGCTCTGGCTCCCACCGGCCTTCGCCTACCATTTTCAGGGTGCCGACCATGTTGCGCACCTGATGGTGCAGGAAGGAACGGGCTGCGGTTTCAATCACCACGTATTCGCCCTCGCGGCGCACATCAAGCCGCTCGAGCGAGCGCACGGGGCTGCGCGCCTGGCAGGCGGAAGCGCGGAAGGACGTGAAATCATGCCGCCCGAGCAGACAGCGCCCCGCGCTCTGCATGATGTCCACATCCAGCGGGGCCTTGATGTGCCACACCCGCCCCTCATCAAGGGCCGGGCGCGATGAACGGTTGAGGATACGGTAGCGATAGGCACGCGCGCAGGCGGAAAAGCGGGCATTCCAGTGCGGCAGCACCGGGCGCGCCATGAGCACGACCACCGGGTGGGGCTTCATGTAGAAATTAAGCCCGTCGCGCACCGTGGCACTCGATAGCGTAACATCGGCGGGAAAATCCAGATGCGCCACCTGTCCCGCCGCATGCACGCCCGCATCGGTGCGGCCTGCCGTGATGCTGCGCACCGTGCGGCCGCCGGTCAGGTTGCGCGCGGCACCCTCCAGCAAACCCTGCACGGAGACGAGATCCTCCGAGGACTGCCGCTGCCAGCCGACAAGGCCCTGACCATCATATTCGAGCAGCACGGCCCAGCGGCACACGGAAGGCGGCGCGATGTCATCGGGACGGATTGTGGGAATGGAAGGGAGCGGGGGTGTGGTTTCGGTCATCGCGGGGTTACGCCATGCCCAGTTGCGTGCCAGCGTCCACGGCCTGCCCGCGCAGGAAGTCGGCAGCCTCCATCATGCCCCGGCCGGGGCGTTGCAGGCGCGTGACAAGCAGGGTCGTGCCCCCGCCGCAGGCCACGCGCAGCGCATCATCCACCACCGTGCCGGGGGCGGCCTGCACGCTGCCTGGCGTCAGGCTCACGGCCCCGATCTTGATCACCTGTCCGCCCAGCGTGGTGAACGTGCCGGGCCATGGGGTCAGCGCACGGACCTGCCGATCAATTTCAGCAGCAGGACGGGTCCAGTCGATGCGTCCGTCCTCGCGGCTCAGGCGCTGCACGTAGGTCACGCCGCTTTCGGGCTGTGGCGTGCCGGGGTGGGGCGGTTGCGCCAGCGCCTCCACGATCAGGCGGCCGCCCATGGCGGCAAGGTCATCATGCAGGGTGGTGGCCGTGGTGTGGTCGGTCAGCGCCACATGGTCGCGCAGCAGCATGGCCCCGGTGTCCAGTCCGGCATCCATCTGCATGATGGTCACGCCACTTTCACTGTCGCCGGCCAGAATGGCGGCCTGAATGGGCGCGGCCCCGCGCCAGCGCGGCAACAGGCTGGCATGGATGTTCAGGCAGCCGCGCGCGGGAGCATCAAGCATGTCCACGGGCAGGATCAGCCCATAGGCGGCCACCACTGCTGCATCCAGCTTCAGGTCACGGAAATAGGCGTGTTCTTCCGCATTGCGGCGCAGCGAGAGCGGGGTGCGCACGGGAATGCCGAGTTCCCCGGCGGCAAGATGCACCGGCGAGGGGCGCAGCTTCTTGCCACGCCCTGCGGGCCGGGGGGGCTGGCTATAGACGGTAACGATGTCATGCCCGGCCTGATGCAGGGCGCGCAGGGCGGGCACTGCAAAATCGGGCGTGCCCATGAAGGCCAGTCGCATGGTGGGTGGGTCCGTTCTGTCTGGGCCGGAACCCTTGGCGTGACAGGTCGGGTTCCGGCGGCGGGGGTCCGCGCTCAGCACTCAGTGCTTGAGGCGCTGTTCCTTGGCCAGGCGGCGCATGATCATGTTGCGCTTGAGGGTGGAAAGGTGATCGACGAACAGGATGCCCTCAAGGTGATCGATCTCGTGCTGCAGGCAGGTGGCCAGCAGGCCGTTGGCCTCAAGCTCGTGCTTTTTGCCCTCCATGTCCTGGTAGCGCACGCGCACGGCCTCGGGGCGGATGACCTCGGCATACTGGTTGGGCAGCGACAGGCAGCCTTCCTCGCGCACGGCCATGTCCTCGGTCTCGGCGATCACCTCGGGGTTGATCAGCACGAGCGGGTTGCGGGCCTCGTCCTTGTCGGACACGTCCACAATGGCGAAGCGCATGCCAAGCCCCACCTGGGGTGCGGCCAGCCCGATGCCGGGGGCCGTGTACATGGCGGCGAACATGCGGGGGATGGTGGTGCGCAGGTCGCTCATGTCCTCGGGGCGGACAAGGCGGGTTTTCTGGCGCAGGACCGCCTGGGGCGCGACCAGGATCGGCATGGGGGTCGCCTGAGCGATGACATCATGATCAATCATAGATCGCCATTTAGCGTTTCCGACCGCGTGATACCAGTGGTGATGCACTCAAAATGCACCAGCGCGGTGCGGTCTGCTCCCTTGTGCATTTCTATTATTCTCCCATATCGTAAGGGAACGGAGGGCGGATGCCGTTTCGGGTCCGTCTTTTCCGTTTCCTGTCTCGCTCACAGCAGAGGAGGCCGATTTGTCGGGAAGAGTTTTCGGGTCGCCCATGTTCCTTGGGTTTGATCATCTGGAGCAGATGCTTGAACGGGCATCAAAGAATGCATCGGACGGGTATCCGCCCTACAACATAGAGCAGGTCAGCCCCACCACGCTGCGCATTACGCTGGCGGTGGCGGGGTTCGTGATGGAAGACCTGCACATAACGCAGGAAGACAACCAGCTTGTCATCCGTGGCCGCCAGAGCGACGACGGGCAGGGACGTATCTTCCTGCATCGTGGCATTGCGGCGCGGCAGTTTCAGAAGGCGTTCGTACTGGCCGAGGGAATCGAGGTTGGCGGCGCGTGGATGGATAACGGGCTGCTGCATATCGAACTTGCCCGCCCCCAGCCTGAAGTGCGCGTGCGCAAGATCGAGATTGCCCGCGCCCCTTCAGCCTCACCCTCGTCCTCGCATGATCGTGTTGCGCCGGTGGTTGATGTGCCCGCCGGGCGCAAGCAACGTGTTGTCAGGGTGATTGACGAGGACTGACCCGCGCAATCAGGGGTTCCCTGTTGCGATGCGGAGACGAAGGGTGATGGAGACCCTTCATGATGCAGGAGATGACGCCATGAGAGTTACGACACGCAATGGCCGGGTGCTGCTGCAAGGCGAACCGGCACAGCCCGCAACCAGCCCCCACATGATCAGCACGGGCGAACTGCGCGGGCTGGGCATGGAAGCGGTGGCCTATATCCGCGCGGTGCAGGTCGAGGGCGAGAACGCCTTCGCCATCCATGCTGCCGATGGCACGCCGCTTGCCGTAGCCGACGACCGCGATGATGCGGTCAATGCAATTGTCCAGCACGACATGATGCTGGTGCCGCTGCACTAGCGCAATCTGCCCTGCATGACAGATGGCCCTGTCCCCATATCCGGGGGCAGGGCCATTTCTGTTTGGGGCAGGCCCCCGGTTGGGGGGGCGTTGCCGGTCAGGGATCAGTTGGGGCGCAGCGAGGGGTCGAGCCAGCCAATATTGCCGTCAGGGCGGCGATAGAGCACGTTGATCGTCTCGGTCTTGCTGTTGCGGAAGAGCTGGATCTGGCAGTCGGCCAGGTCAAGCCGCATTACCGCTTCGCTCACGCTCAGGGTCGGGATCTCGGTCGGGTGCTCGGCAATGATGGTGGCGTAGGGGCCGGTTACGGGCAGCGCGCTGTCCTCATCCTCGGTCGCTACATCGTCTTCCGTGGTGGAAAGGCTGGCCATGCCGGGCCGCAGGACATAGCCGCGCCCCACTTCGGGCACCTGCTGGCGGGCTTTCTGGTGGCCATGCTTGGTGGCCTTGCGGTGGTAGCGGCGCAGGCGGCTTGCAATATGCTCGGCTGCGTCATCAAAGGCCGAATGGGCATCGGCGGCCTCGCCTTCGCCGCGCAGGGTGAGCCCGCGCGTGGCGTGGAGGTTGATGTCGCATGTAAAGAACGAACGCGCGCGGCTGAAGGTGACGCGGGCTTCCATGGCCTGTCCGAAATATTTTTCCGATATGCGGTCCAGATGGGCGCTTACCCTGTGTTTCAGGGCATCGGACAGGGCGATCTGCTTTCCGGCGACACTGATGTGCATAAGGGGCAACTCCTTACATGGTCGTAACGCGGTGGCTTACGGGCAGAAGGAAGACGTGCTTTTGGCGAATGGCTATGAAGTAAAAGGGAACGATCCTTCCCGTAAGGTCTGCGTAACAGTGGTTGTTGCGTCGTACCTATCGGGTACGTGACAGCGAACGGATGTATTTGGGCATGGTTGCCCCCTTGCTGTCCATGCTTTCCTTGCATGCAGGACCGGTACTTTTTTCAGCCCGCAGCCCTTGCGTAAAGCGCAACGGATACAGGGGCGCGCTGGCTGGCGGATGAAAAAGGTTTCTGTGAAGCTTGTTTCAAAAAGCTTCAGGAAAACGCTGCCTTTTTGAAAAAAGGCGGCGTCCCAAAACTTTTATAATTTCATGGAAGTGTGGATCAGAGAGTGAACTTCTCACCCAGATAGACGCGGCGCACGTCCTCGTTCGCCACGATTTCCTCTGGCCGCCCCTCGGTCAGCACCTGCCCGCTATGCATGATGTAGGCGCGGTCGATCACTTCCAGCGTCTCGCGCACGTTATGGTCGGTAATCAGCACGCCAATGCCCCGGTCCTTGAGGTGGGCCACGAGGTCACGGATTTCGCCCACCGCAATGGGGTCGATGCCTGCCAGCGGCTCGTCCAGCAGGATGTAGTGTGGCTGGCTGGCCAGCGCGCGGGCAATTTCCAGCCGCCGCCGCTCGCCGCCCGAAAGGGCCAGCGAGGAGGAATGCCGCAGCCGCGTGATGCCAAACTCGCCAAGCAGCCCGTCAAGCATGGTCTGGCGGCGGTCGGGGTCGGGTTCCACGATCTCGAGGGCGGCCATGATGTTCTGCTCGACATTGAGCCCGCGAAAGATGCTCGACTCCTGCGGCAGGTAGCCAATGCCCATGCGCGCACGGCGGTACATGGGCAGTTGCGTGATGTCCGCGCCATCAAGCGTAATCGTGCCCATGTCGGGCCGCACCAGCCCCACGATCATGTAGAAGCTGGTGGTCTTGCCCGCGCCGTTGGGGCCAAGCAGGGCCACGGCCTCGCCGCGCTGCACCTGCAGCGACACGTCACGCACCACCTGCCGCTTCTTGTAGCTCTTGCCGATTCCGCTAGCGATCAGCCCGGCCGAGGGCGCGGGAATGGGCAGTTCCGTGGGGTCGGGGCTGTCGGTCGGGGGGGTCATGTTCATTTGCCTTGTGCCTTGCCACCTTTGCCAGCCTGGTTGGGAATGACCAGGCCACTCACGCGCGAGCCGGGGTTGTCGGTCAGGGTCGAGATATCGGTATGCAGGTTTACGATGGCCGATGTGCCGCTGACCTGATTTTCCCCACGGGTGATATGCACGTTGCCCACCAGGCGGGCAATGCCCGTATCGGGCACGTACACGCCGCGATCCCCGGTTATGGTCTCGGTGCGGGTGCGGATGATGATGTGGCCGAAGGCATCGACATGGTCCATCGTGCCCGCGCCAGGGGATGGCTTGTCATCCGCTGCCGCGTCCTCTGGCGTGGTGGCGTCATCGGGCAGGGGGTTCTTGCCGTTGGGGTGGGTCTGCCGCCATTCCTTGCGCCTGTTGGTGCGCTGCGTCTTGGGCTTGTCGTAGCCCACCAGCACGTCGGCGCGGATCTGGCGGCCGTCATTGGTGGTCATGGTGGCGTCGCCGCGGGCGACCGACATGTGCTCGTGCGAGTGGTATTCCAGCACGTCGCGCGCGGTCAGGATATCCTGCGGCGCGGTCATCTTCAGGTGTTCGCCGGTCATGACCAGAATGGCCTGATCGACGTCATACACGGCATGGTCGCCCCAGGCCTGATCATTGAGGTTGAAGGCGTGCACGTGGCCGATGGCCTCAAGGCGGTAGACCTCGCTCGACCCGCCCGAGGAACCACCATCGCCCGCGGCGGCGCCGCCCCCGGCATCACCCTGCGCGGTCCCCTGAGCCGCGCCCGCTGGCCCGTTGGCGGGGCCATTGCCGGGCGCGCCGATAGGGTCGGGCCGGTCAGGAATGGGCAGATCCTGCGGCAGCACGTCGGATGGGGTGGCAAGGCTCGTATCCACATCCGGGTCACTGTCGGGGGCCGTGGTGGCAGGCGTGCTGGCTGGTGGGGGCGTGTTCGTGGCGCCAGCGGGGGCGGGCGTCTCATCGACAATATGGGGCCTGCGCGTCTCGGGCGGGGGGGCGACGCCAAGATGGGCGCCGAGCGGCGCATCGGGGCCAGGCGGCTTGCCTGCGGCCTGCGTGCCGGGGGCGGCGGGCGTATTCGCGCCGGGTGTGGGCTGCCCCGGCGCGGGCGTGGTCGCGGCCTTCTTGCGGTAGAAGGCTATGAGCTTGTCGCCGCGCACGGTCACGTCGCCACGGATGGCCTGGGCGCGGTCATAGGCGGTGACGGTCTGCGCGTTCTGGTCCCAGTCGAAGCCGCCTGCGGCCGTTACGTTGATCTGCTGGCCGTGCGACATGTCGAGCCCCTGCGCCATGGCGGGGGTGGCCGCCACCAGCCCGAGCAGGACGCCGCCAAGCGACAGGTGAGGGAAGAGGCGCGCCATCAGTTCGATCTTTCCGCTGCATTGAGGATCATGCGGCCCGGACCACGAAACAGCATGATGCCGCCGCGTGTATCCACCATGCCGCCACGCGCGTCGAGCACGCCCACCGGGCCTTCGGCATGGACCCAGCTATCGGTTACGATGATGTTGTGGCGCATGTCGACATCGGCGGTGGGGCTGAGCATGAGGGTTCCGTCATTGCGATAGAGGGTGACGTCACGCGTGAGGTCCAGCAGCTGGGTATGCTGCATATACACGCCGTCGCGCGCGGTAACATACAGCCAGTTGCCGTTATCGGTCAGGGTATCGGCGGCGGGGTTGCTCAGGTCAATGCGCTCGGGGTCGACCTGTCGGGCCTCATCGGCGGTAATCATGTAGGGGCGGCCATGATCGTCCAGCCCGCGATAGGTGGGGTTGAGCATGCTCCCGCTTTTCACGCGCACGCGGCTCATCTGCGCCATGGTGCCGGTATGCATGATCACGGCGCGCTCTACCGCAGGCCATGCGGCAATCGAGCCGAGCAGCACGAGCGCAAGCAGCGGCAGCATCCACTTGGCCGAGCGCATGATGGCCTGCCTGCGCGCCTGATCGGCGGCATTGGGCAGCAGGCGGGTGCGCGCGCCCTGGTCGAATATGCTGCGCTGGCGCTCGATATCGGCGGCGCTGCGGGCATAATCCTCGCGCTGGATGGTGTTGGGATCGGTGTTGTCGTCCCTGTCTTCGGGGCGGTCGGTCATGCAATGCCCGCGCGCAGCAGGTCGTGAAGGTGAAGGATGCCCACCGCATGCCCTCCTTCATCAAGGGCGAAAATGCTCGAGATCGGGCGCGGGCGGTCGTTCATGACACGCAGCGCCTCGGCGGCCAGCAGGTCGGGGCTGATGGTCTGGGGCGTGGGGTTCATGATGTCGGCGGCAAGGGTGTGGTCAAGGTCGCGCCCCAGGGCAAGGCGCAGGTCATGGTCGGTAATCAGGCCGAGCAGGCGGCCCTGCGCATCCACCACGCCCATGCAGCCAAACGCCTTGCGGGTCATTTCCACGATCACGCGGCGCAGTTCCATGCCGGGCGGGCCGAGCGGCATGCTCTCGCCGGTATGCATCAGTTCGTTCACCCGGCGCAGCCGCGTGCCCAGCCGCCCGCCGGGGTGGAAGATGCCAAAGTCGCTGGCGCTGAAGCCCCGGCGCTGTAGCAGCACGATGGCCAGCGCATCGCCGAGCGCAAGCTGCATGGTGGAGCTGGTGGTGGGGGCGAGGCCAATGGGGCAGGCCTCGGGCGCGTGGGGCAGCAGCAGCACGATGTCGGCCGCCTGCGCCAGCGTGGAGCCCGCGCGGGCAGTCATGGCGATGAGCAGCAGCCCGAAGCGGCGGGCGTGCGAGATGATGTCCGCCATTTCCGCCGTCTCGCCGGAATTGGATATGGCCAGCACCGCATCGCCCTTCTGCAGCATGCCCAGATCCCCGTGCGAGGCCTCGGCCGGATGCACGAAAATGGCGGGCGTGCCGGTTGAGGCAAGGGTGGCCTGGATCTTGCGCCCGATATGGCCCGACTTGCCCATGCCGGTCACCACCACGCGCCGGTTGCCCGACCATATGCCCTCAACCGCCGCGATGAAGGCAGCCCCCAGCCCGCCATCGCCTGCATGGCCATCTTCCATCGCGGCGATCATGGCCTGCAGCCCGGCGGATTCGGCGTGCAGCACGGCACGGGCCTCACGCAGCATGCGCGCGGGCTGGCCAGCGTCATCGCCCGTGGCGGAGGGAGGGGGAAGGGGGCTGCTATTCATGCACGATCTGTATCGGTCTGAATGGGTTCCCGGTCAAACCGGGCACGGGCCATCAGGCGGCCCGATGCGCGAAAATGTCAGGATCCTCGTAACCCAGTATATCAAGCCGCGCGCGCGTGGGCAGAAAATCGTAGCAGGCCTGTGCAAGTTCACGCCGCCCCTCGCGGTGCAGCAGCGCTTCGAGCTTGGCCCACAGGGCATGCAGGTACAGCACGTCGGAGGCGGCATAGGCCAGTTGCTCGGGCCGGAGCACGTCCGCCCCCCAGTCCGATGACTGCTGCTGCTTGCTCAGTTCCACGCCCAGCAGTTCGCGGCACAGATGGGCCAGGCCGTGGCGGTCGGTATAGGTGCGCACCAGCTTGGAGGCGATCTTGGTGCAGATGGCGGGGGCCACCGTAATGCCCAGCGTGTGCTGCAGGATGGCCACGTCAAAACGGGCGAAATGCATGAGCTTGGGCAGGGCCGGGTCAGCCAGCACGCGCACGAGGTTGGGGCAGTCGGCTGCCTGCGCGCCTTTGGGTATCTGCACGAGATGGGCGTGGCCATCGCCGCCTGAAAGCTGCACGAGGCACAGCCGGTCGCGGTGCGGGTTGAGGCCCATCGTTTCCGTATCCACCGCAACACTGCCACTGAAGGTGACATGCGCGGGCAGGTCGCCACGATAGAAGTGAATGGCGTCGGGTGATGGGCTTGTGGCCATATGTAAAATGCTCCGTCACGCAATTGAAATGCACGGTGGCAGGTCTGCAACGCAACCGCAAGCAGCGCAATCCGTTGTGTCGTAACGCCTGCCTGTGCCCTCGGTGCGCCGGGCCGTGAATGATGTGTTCGGGGCGGTTTACACCAATTCCGGCTGCGGAACAGGCAAAAAGATAACGGGACAGGCCCGTGACGGGCTGTCCTGATCGCCCCCGGAGGGGAATGTTATTCAGTTTTGAGAGATGGTGCCCAGAAGAAGACTCGAACTTCCACGACCTTGCGGCCACAGGTACCTGAAACCTGCGCGTCTACCAATTCCGCCATCTGGGCTCAGAGGCTCCCCAGCGGAGGCCGCCGGGGTGGTGTGAGCGCTGTTTAGTCCGGCAGGCGGGGGCGGTCAACAGGGTAAATGCATTTTTTTGAAATCAGGCGCATTTTTTCTCCACGCGCCCACGGGCAGGCCGCCCGGCAGGGCGGCACGGACAAAAGGGCTGGGAAGCTGCCGGGCAAAGATGCGAGAACAGGGGGGGCAGGAAAGCACTCATGAATCACGGGCAGGAGCAGGCCATGGCACGCAAGGTGGCAACAGTATTTGGCGGGAGCGGATTCGTGGGGCGCTCCGTGGTGGGGCGGCTGGCGCGGGCAGGCTACGTGGTGCGCGTGGCGGGCCGTACGGCGGCACGGGCCGCAACCCTGCGCATGCTCGGTGATGTGGGGCAGGTGGTGCCCGTCGTCGCCTCCATAACCGATGAGACCGCCTGCGTTGCCGCCATCGAGGGCAGCGCGCTGGTCATCAACCTTGTGGGAATCCTCGCCCCCCACGGGGCGGCCACCTTCGAGGCGATCCATGTGGCGGGCGCGGCCAGGGTGGCGCGGATCAGCGCGGCTGCGGGTGTCGAGCGGCTGATCCATGTCTCGGCCATCGGGGCGGATGCCGCCAGTCCCTCGGCCTATGCCCGCAGCAAGGGCGAGGGGGAGGCCGCCGTCAGCCGCCACATGCCGCAGGCGGTCATTGTCCGGCCCTCGCTCATTTTTGGGGTGGAGGGGGCCATTCCCGCCATGTTCGCCCGCATGGCGCGCTTCATGCCGGTGGTGCCGGTCTTTGGGCCGGCCACGCGCTTCCAGCCGGTATGGGTGGGGGATGTGGCCGAAGGCATGCTGCGTATTGCCGCGAGCGAAGGCATGGAGGGCGCCATCTTCGAGTTCGGCGGGCCCGTGGTCATGACCATGCGCCAGCTTGTGGCCTGGGCCGCGCGGTGGGGTGGCCATCCGCGCCCGCTCATCGAGGTGCCGCGCTGGCTTGCAACCCTTCAGGCCAGCGTGCTCGAGCGCCTGCCGGGCAAGATGCTGACCCGCGATCAGGTCAGGCTGCTTTACATTGATAACGTCGTGGCCCCCGGCGCCCGCACGCTCGAGATGCTGGGCATCACGCCCTCGCCCATGGATCTGGTGCTGGACTGATTTTGGCGCGGAGGGAGAGAATTTCGCGTATTTCTGGTCTTTTCCTGCATTAAGGTCAGTACTGCTGTCTTTTCTTTGGGCAAGGCGTTGCGTAGGTCATTGGGCGGGCACAGGGCGGCGCATGCCGTGCCTGACGCCTTCCTTCCATTATGCAGACCAGGGGCAGACCGATGGCCGAGCGCATGCTGAAATTCGTCTCCGTGGCGCAGGAGCAGCCCGACAAACGGCCTGCCGAGGCGCGCCGCCAGGACTTTAACGAAATTTACGACGAGTTCGTGCCCGCCAAGGCCGAGACGCAGGCCTCGCGCTGCTCGCAGTGTGGCGTGCCGTTCTGCTCGGTGCACTGCCCCTTGGGCAACAACATCCCCGACTGGCTGATGATGACGGCGGCAGGGCGGATGGAGGAGGCCTATGAACTGTCTTCCGCCACCAACACCTTCCCCGAGATCTGTGGTCGCATCTGCCCGCAGGACCGCCTGTGCGAAGGCAACTGCGTGATCGAGGAAGGATTCGAGAGCGTCACCATCGGCGCGGTCGAGCGCTACATTACCGATAACGCCTTCGATAACGGCTGGGTCAAGCCGGTCAGGCCGGTGACCGAGCGCGATGAGAGCGTGGCCATCATCGGTGCTGGCCCCGGTGGGCTGGCAGCGGCCGTGCAACTGCGCGAGCAGGGCTACCAGGTGCATGTCTATGATCGCTACGACCGCATCGGCGGCCTGCTGATGTATGGCATCCCCGGCTTCAAGCTGGAAAAGGACATCGTGCTGCGCCGCCACAGGCTGCTGGTGGAATCGGGCATCCACTTCCATCTCGGCAAGGGCATTGGCGATACGGATGGCGCGGACAGCATCGCGTTCTCCACCCTGCGCGCGCGGCATGATGGCGTGCTGATCGCCACCGGCGTGTACAAGTCACGTGACATTGGCGGCCCCGGCGCAGGGCTGGGCGGCATCGTGCGCGCGCTCGATTACCTCACGGCATCCAACCGCGTCTCGCTGGGCGATAAGGTCGCTGAATACGACAATGGCGAACTGAATGCCGCGGGCAAGTCGGTTGTGGTCATTGGCGGTGGCGATACGGCCATGGACTGCGTGCGCACCGCCATCCGGCAGGGGGCGAAGTCGGTCAGATGCCTTTACCGCCGCGACCGCGCCAACATGCCCGGCTCCGTGCGCGAGGTGAAGAACGCCGAGGAAGAAGGCGTGGAATTCGTCTGGCTTGCCGCCCCGCAGGCGTTCGAGGGCGAGGGCAGCGTGAGCGGCGTGCGCGCCATCCGCATGAAGCTCGGCCTGCCCGATGCCTCGGGCCGCCAGTCGGTCGAGCCGGTGGAAGACAGCGCCTTCACGCTCGAGGCCGATCTGGTGGTCAAGGCGCTCGGCTTTGACCCCGAGCCGCTGCCCACGCTGTGGGGCCAGCCGGAGCTTGAGGTCTCGCGCTGGGGCACGCTCATGGTGGATCGCAAGAGCTTCATGACCAGCCTGCCCGGCGTGTTTGCCGCAGGCGATATCGTGCGCGGGGCCAGCCTTGTGGTGTGGGCCATCCGCGACGGGCGCGACGCGGCAGCGCAGATGCACGCATGGCTAGAAGAAATGACGGCCGCACAGGCCGAGGTGGCGGAGTAAGCATGATGGATCAGTTCGAAAACCAGTCCACCGATTTCGTTCAGGAATGGCGCGACAACGCGCAGGCCATCTCGGGCCTGTACACCCCGGCCGATGAGCATGATGCCTGCGGCGTGGGCATGGTCGCCGCCCTTGATGGCAAGCCGCGCCGCGACGTGGTGGAAGCGGGCATCGCGGCGCTGAAGGCCGTGTGGCACCGTGGTGCGGTCGATGCCGATGGCAAGACCGGCGATGGCGCGGGCATCCATGTCGAGATCCCGCAGGATTTCTTTGCCGATGCCATTCACGCCGGTGGTGCTGAAAGCGGCGTGGACAGCCAGATCGCGGTGGGCATGATCTTCCTGCCCAAGACCGATATCGCCGCCCAGGAGCGCTGCCGCCAGATCATCGAGAGCGAGATCCTGGCCTTTGGCTACAGCATCTATGGCTGGCGCCAGGTGCCCATCAACACCGACTGCATCGGCGAGAAGGCTAACGCCACCCGCCCCGAGATCGAGCAGATCCTGATCCGCAACCTGCCCGGCAGCGGGGAGGAAGAGTTCGAGCGCGATCTGTACGTGATCCGCCGCAAGATCGAGAAGAGCGCCATCGCCAATCAGGTTGACCTGTATGTGTGCTCGCTGTCGTGCCGCTCGCTCATCTACAAGGGCATGTTCCTTGCCGAGCACCTGACCGAGTTCTACCCCGACCTGCTCGACCCGCGCTTTGTCAGCCGCTTCGCCATCTATCACCAGCGCTACTCGACCAACACCTTCCCCACATGGAAGCTGGCCCAGCCCTTCCGCCGCCTTGCCCATAATGGTGAGATCAACACCATCTCGGGCAACGTGAACTGGATGAAGAGCCACGAGACGCGGCTGGCAGACCCCATCCTTGATCCCTATATGGATGACCTCAAGCCCGTGGTGCAGGCTCAGGGGTCGGACACCGCGTGCTTTGACAACGTGTTTGAACTGCTGACCTTTGCGGGCCGCGATGCGCCGATGGCGCGCTGCCTGATGATTCCGGCAAGCGTTGGCGGCAACTCCGCCATGCCGCAGCGCCACAAGGACATGTATTCCTACTGCAACGCCGTGATGGAACCGTGGGATGGCCCCGCCGCCCTGTGCGCCACCGATGGCCGGTGGATGGTGGCGGGCCTCGACCGTAGCGGCCTGCGCCCGCTGCGCTACACCCTGACCGAAGGCGGCCTGCTGATCGTGGGTTCCGAGACGGGCATGGTGAAGGTGCCCGAGGCCGAGATCGTCAGCCGTGGCCGCCTGGGGCCGGGGCAGTCGCTCGCCCTCGACCTGAAAACTGCGAAGCTCTACAGCAATGAAGAGCTGCTCAATGAGCTTTCGCAGCGGCAGGATTTCTCGGCCTGGGTCAAGCGCACGCAGGAAATCTCGAGCATCGTGCGCCCCGATGGCAGCGAGCCGGTGCTGTTTGATGCCGAGATGCTGCGCCGCCGCCAGCTTGCCGTTGGCCTGACGCTCGAGGATCTCGAGACCATCTTGCAGCCCATGGTGGAAAACGCCGCCGAGGCCATTGGCTCGATGGGCGATGACACGCCGCTTGCCGTGCTCTCCTCCCGTTACCGGGGGCTTGCGCATTATTTCCGCCAGGCCTTCAGCCAGGTCACCAACCCGCCCATCGACAGCCTGCGTGAGACGCGGGTGATGAGCCTCGTGACCCGCCTGGGCAACCTTGGCAACATCCTGGAGGAAAGCGAGAGCCAGTGCGACCTGCTCCAGCTTCCTTCCCCGGTGCTGACCACGGGCGAGTTTCAGGCGCTGGTCGAGTTCTGTGGCAAGAACGCCTGCATCATTGACTGCACCTTCCCCGCTGCCGAGGGCGAGGCCGGGCTGCGCGCCGCCATCGCGCGCATCCGTGCCGAGGCCGAGGACCGCGTGCGGCAGGGCTGCACCCATGTGTTCCTGACCGATGAGCACCAGTCCAGCGAGCGGGCGTACATCCCCATGATCCTCGCCACGGCGGCGGTGCACACCCATCTGGTGCGCCAGTCGCTGCGCACGTTCACCTCGCTCAACGTGCGCTCGGCCGGTGCGCTTGATGTGCATGCCATTGCGGTGACCATCGGCGTGGGGGCGACCACGGTGAACCCGTACCTGGCACAGGAAAGCATTGCCGACCGCCACCGTCGCGGCCTGTTCGGCCAGCTTTCCCTGACCGAGGCGGTGGAGCGCTACCGCAAGGCGGTCAACAAGGGCCTGCTCAAGATCATGTCCAAGATGGGTATTTCCATCGTGGCGTCGTATCGTGGTGGCTACAATTTCGAGGCCATCGGGCTTTCCCGCGCGCTGACGGCGGAGTTCTTCCCTGGCATGCCTTCGCGCATCTCGGGCATCGGCCTGACCGGCATCGCGCGCAATGTGCTCAGCTTCCACCACAAGGCGTGGAACAAACAGGTGGAAACGCTGTCCGTCGGCGGGCGCTACAAGATGCGCCGCAGCGGGGAAGTGCATGCCTTTGATGGCAACCTGATCCACATGTTGCAGACAGCGGTGGGCACAGGCAGCTTCTCCATCTACCAGCGCTATGCCGATGCGGTGCGCCGCCAGCCGCCGGTGGCATTGCGCGACCTGCTCGACTTCCGTGGCGGGCGCACCCCCATCCCCGTGGAATCGGTCGAGAGCATCACCGAACTGCGCAAGCGCCTGATCGCGCCGGGCATCTCGCTTGGCGCACTCAGCCCCGAGGCGCATGAGACGCTGTCGATCGCCATGAATCGCATCGGCGCCAAGTCCGACTCGGGCGAGGGGGGGGAAGACCCGGCACGCGCCAGGCCGCGCCCCAATGGCGATAACGCATCCTCTGCCATCAAGCAGATCGCCTCGGGCCGCTTTGGCGTGACCGCGCAGTACCTCAATGACTGCCGCGAGATCGAGATCAAGATGGCGCAGGGTGCCAAGCCCGGCGAGGGCGGGCAGCTGCCCGGCTTCAAGGTGACCAGCCTGATCGCGAAGCTGCGCCATGCGACGGAAGGCGTGACCCTGATCTCGCCGCCGCCGCACCACGATATCTACTCGATCGAGGATCTGGCCCAGCTCATCTACGACCTCAAGCAGATCAACCCCGAGGCCACCGTGACCGTGAAGCTGGTCGCGCGTTCGGGCATCGGCACGATTGCGGCGGGCGTTGCCAAGGCCAAGGCGGATGCCATCCTGATCTCGGGCCATTCCGGCGGCACGGGTGCCAGCCCGCAGTCCTCGGTCAAATACGCGGGCATGCCGTGGGAGCTGGGGCTGGCGGAGGCGCATCAGGTGCTGATGCTCAACCGCCTGCGCCACCGCGTGAAGCTGCGCACCGATGGCGGGCTGAAAACCGGGCGCGACGTGGTGATCGCCGCCATGCTGGGTGCGGAAGAATTCGGCATCGGCACGGCCAGCCTCGTGGCCATGGGCTGCATCATGGTGCGGCAGTGCCACTCCAACACCTGCCCAGTGGGCGTGTGCGTGCAGGATGAGGAACTGCGCAAGAAGTTCGAGGGCACGCCGGAGAAGGTGATCAACCTGTTCTCCTTCATTGCCGAGGACGTGCGCAACATTCTTGCCTCCCTGGGCTTCACCACGCTGAACGAGATCATCGGCCGCACCGACCTGTTGCATCAGGTGCTGCGCGGGGCGGACTACCTTGATGACCTCGACCTCAACTCGCTGCTGGCGCAGGCCGATCCCGGTCCCTATGGCCGCTACTGCACCCGTGAGGGGCGTAACGAGGTGCCCGAGACGCTGGATGCGCAGATGATTGCCGATGCGCGCCCGCTGTTCGACCATGGCGAGAAGATGCAGCTGCAGTACAACGTGCAGAACACGCATCGCGCCATTGGCACGCGCATCTCCTCGCTGATCGTGCGGCAGTTCGGCATGGCCAAGCTGGCGCCGGGCCACCTGACGGCGCGGCTGCGCGGCTCGGCGGGGCAGTCGCTTGGCGCGTTCGCGGTGCAGGGCCTCAAGCTTGAGGTGCTGGGCGATGCGAATGACTACGTGGGCAAGGGGCTCTCGGGTGCAACCATCGTGGTGCGGCCTTCGCCTTCTTCCAGCCTCGTGTCGAACGAGAATGCGATCGTGGGCAACACGGTGCTGTATGGCGCAACCGCAGGCGCGCTGTATGCCGCAGGGCAGGCGGGCGAGCGCTTTGCTGTGCGTAACTCGGGCGCCATTGGCGTGGTCGAGGGCTGCGGGTCGAACGGGTGTGAATACATGACCGGCGGCACGGTGGTGATCCTGGGTGAGACGGGCGACAATTTTGGCGCGGGTTTCACCGGCGGCATGGCCTTCGTGTATGACGCCAGCGGCACGTTTGCCGAGCGCGTGAACCCCGATACGGTCATGTGGTGCCGCGTGCACGACCCCAAGTGGGAGGCCGTGCTGCGCGAGCAGGTCGAGACCCATGCGCGTGAGACCGGCAGCCGCTACGCCGAACTGCTGCTGCATAACTGGGAGACGACGCTGCCGCGCTTCTGGCATGTCGTGCCGAAGGAATATGCGAAAGTGATCGGCTTCGAGGCCCCCGCGCTGGCGGTTGGCGCGTAAAGGCAAGACACTTCACACAATGGCGGGGCCGGGCAGCAATGTCCGGCCCCGCCTGCGTTCGGGGCATAATATCAGGCAGTGGGGTCGCCTAGCGGGGCATGACGCACTAGATTCACATCATGGAATCGCGGGGCCGGCGCTGGTGCGCAGGCTTCGCCCGATCTGATGGTTGGTGCCCGATCTATGTTCAAAGCGAATTTTTCCGCCTCCCCCTCTGCCCCGCGCAGCGCTGATGCCCAGGCCCCCGCAACCACGCCCGGCCTTGCCGGTCTGCCGCGATGGGATCTGTCGGACCTGTATGCCGGGCCGGATGCCCCGGCACTTGCCACCGACCTCGATCAGGCCGAGGCCGATGCACAGGCCTTCAGCAACGCATGGCAGGGCAGGCTGGCCAGCCTGCCGGGGGCGGAACTCGCGCAGGCCATTGCCGAATACCAGCGCATTGACGAGGTGCTGGGCCGTGCAGGCTCATATGCCCAGCTTCTGTTCGCGGCCAATACGTCGGATTCCGGCGTGGCGCGGTTCGCGCAGTCGATCAATGAGCGGCTGACCACAATTTCCACCCACCTGCTGTTCTTCACGCTCGAGATCAACCGCATTGATGATGCGGCGCTGGCCGCCCAGATGAGTGATGCGGCGCTGGCGCACTGGGCACCTTTCCTGCGCGACCTGCGGGTGTTTCGCCCCTATCAGCTTTCCGATGAGGTCGAGGCGGTCCTGCACGAGAAATCGGTCACGGGGGCGGCGGCATGGAACCGCCTGTTTGATGAGACGATGGCCGGCCTGCGCGTGCGCCTTGGCGGCGAGCAGGTTACGCTGGGCAATGCGCTCGACACCATGTCCAGCCCCGACCGCAGGCAGCGGGCTGCGGCAGCCAGCGCCATTGGTGATGAACTGAGCCGCAACGTGAAGCTGTTCTCGCTCATTACCAACACGCTGGCCAAGGACAAGGCCATCATGGACGGGCTGCGCCACTACCCGCGCCCCACCTCGGCGCGCAACTGTGCCAACATGGTGGAAGATGAGGTGGTGGATGCGCTGGTGCAGGCCGTGACCGAGGCCTATCCCCGCCTGTCGCACCGCTACTATGCGCTCAAGGCAAAATGGCTCGGCCTTGAAAAGCTGGAATACTGGGACCGCAACGCGCCCCTGACCACGCAGGATGAACCGCTGATTCCGTGGGCGGACGCAACAAAGCAGGTGCTCGGCGCCTATGAAGGCTTTGACCCGCGCATGGGGGAAGTGGCCAAAAAGTTCTTCGATCACGCCTGGATCGATGCGCCGCCCGTGCCGGGCAAGGCCTCAGGCGCGTTTGCCCATCCCACCGTGCCCTCGGCCCATCCTTACCTGCTGCTCAACTATCGTGGCCGCACGCGTGATGTGATGACGCTGGCGCATGAACTCGGCCACGGCGTGCATCAGGTGCTGGCGGGCAGGCAGGGCTACCTCATGTCCAGCACGCCGCTCACCCTGGCCGAGACAGCCAGCGTGTTTGGCGAGATGCTGACCTTCCGCGCCCTGCTCGATGCCCAGACCGACCCCGCCCGGCGCAGGCTGATGCTCGCCGCCAAGGTGGAGGACATGCTCAACACCGTGGTGCGCCAGATCGCGTTCTACCGCTTCGAGACACTGGTGCACGAGGAACGCCGCAGGGGTGAACTCCTGCCCGCGCGCATTGGTGAGATCTGGCGCCAGACCCAGGCCGAGAGCCTTGGCCCCGCCTTCAACTTCACGCCAGATTATGATGTGTACTGGACATATGTTCCGCATTTCATCCATTCACCATTCTATGTGTACGCCTATGCCTTTGGCGATTGCCTGGTAAACGCGCTATACGGGGTGTTCCGGTCCGGGCATCCTGGTTTTCAGGACAAGTATCTCGACATGCTCAAGGCTGGTGGAACCCTGCGGCACCGCGAGCTTCTGGCCCCCTTCGGGCTGGATGCGGCCGATCCGGGGTTCTGGCAGAAGGGGCTGGATGTGATCGCCGGATTTATAGATGAACTGGAGCGTGTCTGACGTGGCGGATGAACGGAATCTCGATAATACCGGCCTGTTTGGTGAATTCCGCCGCATGGTGCGCACCTCGGGCACGGTGGGCGGCATTGCCGCGCGTATTGCCGGGCACAAGATGGGCTTCCGCTCCAATCAGGGCGTCCATGCCGAGGACCTGAAAAGCGTGCTCGGTGGCCTCAAGGGGCCGTTGATGAAGGGCGCGCAGCTGCTCTCCACCATTCCCGGCGCCCTGCCGGAGGAATATGCCAAGGAACTGGCCCAGCTTCAGGCCAATGCGCCGCCCATGGGCTGGACCTTCGTGCGCCGCCGCATGGCCGCCGAACTCGGCCCGAACTGGGAGCGCAACTTCCGCTCGTTCGACCGCACGGCCTCGGCCGCGGCAAGCCTTGGGCAGGTGCACCGCGCGGTGCTGCCCGACGGGCGGCAGGTGGCGTGCAAGCTGCAGTACCCGGACATGAAATCGACCGTCGAGTCCGACCTGCGCCAGTTCCGCATGGCCGTGGGCCTGTTCTATCGCCTCGACAGCACCATCTGCCAGGATGACGTGCTCGAGGAACTGCAGGACCGCCTGTACGAGGAACTCGACTACCAGCGCGAGGCCGCGAACATGCGGCTGTATCGCATCATGATGGCGGACTGGCCCGACGTGACCATTCCCGAACCCATCGACAGCCTGTGCACGGGCCGCCTGCTGACCATGGAATGGGTCAATGGCCAGGGCCTGCAGAAGGTGCTCGACGCCAACCCCACGCAGGAGCAGCGCAACAGCATGGCGCGCGCCCTGTTCCGCGCGTGGTATGCACCGCTGTACCGCTACGGCGTGATCCATGGCGACCCGCATATGGGCAACTTCACCATACGCGATGATTACGGCATCAACCTGCTCGATTTTGGCGCCATCCGCATTTTCCGCCCGCGTTTCGTTCAGGGCATCATCGACCTGCACAAGGCGATCGAGACGGATGACGAGGATCTGGCCATGCAGGCCTATGCGGCATGGGGCTTTGTCAACCTGTCGCGCGATACGGTGCGGGTGCTCAACGAGTGGGCGCGCTTCATCTACGGCCCGCTGCTCGATGACCGTGAGCGCTTCATTCAGGAAGATAACGACCCGCAATATGGCCGCGCCGTGGCTGAGAAGGTCTATAACGGGCTCAAGCGCACCGGCGGCGTGCAGCCGCCACGTGAATTCGTGCTGGTTGACCGCTCCGCCGTGGGGCTGGGCAGCGTGTTCCTGCGGCTCAAGGCCAAGGTGAACTGGCATGCGCTGTTTCAGGAACTTGCGGGCGACTTTAGCGAGGCAGCCCTCGCCACCCGCCAGGCCGAGGCCCTGCGCGCGGCCCGCGTGCCGCCGCCGCTTGGCTCGCAGCATTAAAGAGGGCGGTGGGACGCAACCGGCCATGGCCCTTGCGGCAGGGCCGGTGACGCCCCACTTGGTGTAGCCATGGCAACAGCATCACGCAAAAAGAAGAAAACGACCGACATCGATCCCGCCGACATGCCGGTCACCTTCCAGCCCGAGCGGCAGGCGGCCAAGCCCAAGGTCAACAAATTCAGGGTTCATTCGCCCTATGAGCCCGCGGGCGATCAGCCCACGGCCATTGCCGATCTGGTGGCAGGCGTGGAGGCGGGCGAGCGCGATCAGGTGCTGCTTGGCGTGACGGGGTCGGGCAAGACCTTCACCATGGCCAAGATCATCGAGGCTACACAGAAGCCCACCCTCGTGCTGGCCCCCAACAAGACGCTCGCCGCCCAGCTTTATGCCGAGATGAAGCAGTTCTTCCCGGATAATGCGGTCGAGTATTTTGTCAGTTACTACGATTACTACCAGCCCGAGGCCTATGTGCCCCGGTCGGACACGTATATCGAAAAAGATAGCCAGATCAACGAACAGATCGACCGCATGCGCCATGCCGCGACGCAGGCGCTGCTCGAGCGCAACGATGTCATCATCGTGGCCTCGGTGTCGTGCATCTACGGTATCGGCTCGGTCGAGACCTATTCGCGCATGGTGGTCAAGCTCGAGGTTGGCGGCGAGATCGCGCGTGACAAGCTGATCAAGGCACTCGTTGAACTGCAGTACCGCCGCAATGATGCCGCCTTCCAGCGCGGCACCTTTCGCGTGCGCGGCGAGACGATCGATGTCTTTCCCGTGCAGAACGAGGACCGCGCCTGGCGCATCAGCCTGTTTGGCGACGAGATTGACGAGATCAGCGAATTCGACCCGCTGACCGGCGAAAAGACCAGCGACCTCGAAGCCATCAGCATCTACGCCAATAGCCATTACGTCACCCCGCGCCCCACGCTTGCGCAGGCCATGACCGGCATCAAACAGGAACTGCGCGACACGCTGGCCACCTTCACGGCGGAGGGCAAGCTGCTCGAGGCCGAGCGCCTGCAGCAGCGCACCACGTTCGACCTCGAGATGATCGAGACCACCGGCGTGTGCAAGGGCATCGAGAACTATTCACGCTACCTGTCGGGCCGCGCGCCGGGCGAGCCGCCGCCCACCCTGTTCGAATACCTGCCCGAGGATGCGCTGCTGATCGTGGATGAAAGCCACGTGACCGTGCCGCAGATTGGCGGCATGGAGCGCGGTGACCATGCACGCAAGTCCGTGCTGGCCGAATTCGGCTTCCGCCTGCCCTCCTGCCTCGACAACCGCCCGCTCACCTTTGCGGAATGGGACAAATTCCGCCCGCAGAGCCTGTTTGTCAGCGCCACTCCCGGCCCGTGGGAGATGCGCCGCACCGAGGGCGTGTTTGCCGAGCAGGTCATCCGCCCCACCGGGCTGATCGACCCCATCACCATCGTCCGCCCGGTCGAGCACCAGGTGGATGACCTGCTGGCCGAATGCCGCGAGACCATTGCCAATGGCGGGCGCGTGCTGGTCACCACCCTGACCAAGCGCATGGCCGAGGACCTGACCGAATACATGAACGAGGCGGGCATCCGCGTGCGCTACCTGCATTCGGATGTGGATACGCTCGAGCGCATCGAGATCATCCGCGACCTGCGGCTGGGCGCGTTTGACGTGCTGATCGGCATCAACCTGCTGCGTGAGGGGCTGGACATTCCCGAGTGCTCGCTCGTCGCCATCCTCGATGCCGACAAGGAAGGCTTCCTGCGCTCGCGCACCTCGCTCATCCAGACCATTGGCCGCGCCGCGCGCAACGTCGATGGCCGCGTGCTGCTCTATGCCGACAAGATGACCGACAGCCTGGCCTACGCCATCGAGGAGACCGCGCGGCGGCGCGAAAAGCAGAGCCTGTGGAACGAGGAGCACGGCATCACCCCGCAATCGGTGCGCAAGCATATCGGCGAGGCCATCTCCTCGGTGTTCGAGCAGGATTATGTCACGGTGGCCCCCACGGCGGATGGCAGCGTGCAGGAAATGGTGGGCAAGGACTACAAGGCCGCCATTGCTGACCTGGAAAAGAAGATGCGCGACGCCTCGGCCGAGCTGGAATTCGAGACCGCCGCCCGCCTGCGTGATGAAATCCGCAGGCTTGAGGCGCTCGAACTCGGTATGGAGCCACCACCGCTGCCGCAGTCGAGCGCAGGCATGCCGGGCACCAGCCCCAAGGCCATTGCCCGGCGCAACCGTGGCCCCGTGCCGCTCGGGCCGGGCGGCGGAGGGTATGACCCCGATCAGGCGAAGGGAAGGGGAAAGCGCCGTGGGCGATAGGGCCATGCCCCCATGCGCGGGGCAGCATGAACGCGAGATGTCCGCAACCCTGGAACTCCAGGCCGGCGCCGCCCGCCTTGGCTTGCTGCCCGACATGGGCGGCAGCATCGCCTTCTGGCGTAGCGGCACGATGGATTTCCTGCGCCCGGTGGCCGACCCCCACCTTGTGGCGCAGCATGGCCGCGCGGTGGCGGGGTATCCGCTCGTGCCGTTTTCCAACCGGGTGGCGGGCGACCAGTTCCGTTTTGAGGGGGTGGATTATCACCTCACCCCCAATTTTGGCGGCGAGAACTGCGCCATTCATGGCAATGGCTGGCAGCACCGGTGGCGAATCGCCATGCTGTCGGACAGTAGCGCCACACTCTCGCTCGACTACGCCCCCCTTGGCCCGCGCGGAGGGGAATGGCCGTTCAGCTACCGCGCCCAGCTGCGTTATGACCTGCGCGAGGCCGGGCTTTCGATTGGCATCCTGATCGAGAACACCGATACCCGCAGCCAGCCCGTGGGCATGGGGTTCCATCCGTATTTTCCCCGCCATGCCGGGCTCAGGGTGGGGTTTGCGGCCAGCAGCGTGTGGACCAGCGCGCCCGATCACCTGCCGCTCCTGCGCATCCCGGCGGAGGGGCAGTGGTCATTTGCCCATATGCGCGACGTGGGGGAGACGGCCATTGACAACTGCTACGCGGGCTGGTCGGGCAGCGCCTTCCTGCGCTGGCCGCGCGAGGGTTATGCCCTCACGCTTGAGGGCAGCCCCGAACTGCGCCATCTCGTGCTGTTTACGCCGCCCGGCCAGCCCTATATCGGGCTGGAGCCGGTCAGCAACATGAATGATGGCTTCAACCGCATGGCCATTGCCGATAGCGGCGTGCGCGTGCTCGCCCCGGGCCAGAAGATGGAAGGGCACATCCGCATGACGGTGGCACGATGCTGAAGGCCCGTGAGGCAACGAAAGATGGCAAACCGGCCACTGGCGGCCTGTCATGCTACATCACGCCCGCAGGCATCGAAGCCATGCGGCGCGAACTCAATGCCCTGCTGCGCGATGAACGGCCGAAGATCGTTGAAATCGTATCGTGGGCGGCAGGCAATGGCGACCGCTCGGAAAATGGCGACTACCAGTACGGCAAGCGCCGCCTGCGCGAGATCGACCGCCGCATCCGTTTCCTGACCAAGCGCATCGACAACGCCATCATTGTCGATCCCGCCGCCCAGTCCCGGCGCGACCGGGTCTTTTTTGGCGCGACCGTAACCTACGTGAGCGAACGCGATGAGGAGCGGACCGTTACCATCCTTGGCGTGGACGAGGCGGACATGGCGGCCGGTCAGGTCAGCCTTGTCTCGCCCGTGGCCCGGGCGCTCATGCGCGCGGGCGTGGGCGATGAGGTGAAGCTGGTCACCCCGCGCGGGGAGGAAATGATCGAGGTGCTCGCCATCGCTTATTCGCCTTTACCCTGAAAGGGGGGCTGGCCGTGGGGCGGAAGGCATATTATGACATTTGGCTGCGAGTGGTTGCCTTTTGTTACCATCGGCTCGAACCGGACCTGTTCCGCGCGGAGAAACTGATCCTATGTCACGCCCCCTGAAGGTTGCCGTCCAGATGGACCCGCTTGGCGCCATCGACATCAACGGTGATTCGACATTCGCCATGATGCTCGAGGCGCAGGCCAGGGGCTATGAGCTGTTTGTCTATCAGGTCGAGGCACTGAGCCTGAGCGAGGGGCGGACCAGCCCGCAGGGCCACCGCACGGACCGCGTGAGCGCGCGCGCGCGCCCGGTTACAGTGCAGCGCAGGGCGGGCGATCACGCCACCTTCGGCCCCGAGCAGGTGATCGACCTTGCGGGCATGGATGTGATCCTGATGCGTCAGGATCCGCCATTCGACATGGCCTACATCACCGCCACCCATATTCTTGAGCATATCCACGGCGTCGGCCCGGACCGTGCGCTGGTGGTGAACAACCCCGCAGCCGTGCGTAATGCGCCCGAGAAAATTCTGGTCACGCATTACCCCGACCTCATGCCCCCCACGCTGGTGACATGGGATGTGAAGGCGATTCTGGAATTCCGCGCGAAATGGCGCGACATCATCGTAAAGCCGCTGTTTGGCAATGGCGGCGCTGGCGTGTTCCGCATCCGCGAGGATGACCCCAACCTCAACGCCCTGCTGGAAATGCACTTCGCCCGCTCGCGCGAGCCGCTGATGATCCAGCGCTATGAACCCGCCGTGCGCAAGGGTGACAAGCGCATCATCCTCGTTGATGGCCAGCCCGTGGGCGCGATCGACCGCATCCCCGCCGAGGGCGAGACGCGCTCGAACATGCATGTGGGCGGCAAACCCGTAAGGGCGGCGCTGACCGCGCGTGACCGCGAGATCTGCAACGCGATCGGCCCGATGCTGCGCGAGCAGGGGCTGATCTTTGTCGGAATTGACGTGATCGGGGAATGGTTGACCGAGATCAATGTCACATCGCCGACCGGCCTGCAGGAAATTGACCGTTTTGACGGCATCAATACCGCAGGCCTGATATGGGATGCGATCACATCCCGTCTGGTCGCGGGCGGCGTGAGCGCGTAGAGATTGAACCGGTGTTCATGACAGGCACGGTGGTCGTGGCTGTAGCGCCCTGTGGCGTGACACCGGATAGGGATTACAGGCAGTTGCGCGGGCCGTGTGGCGCGTGGGCAGGTCAGGTGGAATTGTAATGCAGCACGATGGGACGGATTTGATCATGGCAGATGCAGCACGGAAGGGGGCTGGCCATGCCCTTTTCCATGGCCACGACATGGGAGCAGCCCGATGAGCGATGTCCTGCCCACTGAAGCCGCCGAGAAGGTCGTGGATATTCCGTCTCCCCGTTCCGCAATGGATGCAAACGCGGTCAAGGCGGCCTATCGCCGCTGGGCCGGCGTGTATGATGCGCTGTTTGGCAGCATTTCCGCCTTTGGCCGCAAGCGCGCGGTCGAGGCGGTGAACACCCTGCCCGGCACCAAAGTGCTGGAAGTGGGCGTGGGCACCGGCCTTGCCCTGCCATATTACCGGGCCAACAAGCATATTACCGGCATTGACCTGTCAGGTGACATGCTCGAGCGCGCCCGCCAGCGCGTGGCCCGCATGAAGCTGTCCAATGTCGACGCCCTGCTGGAAATGGATGCCGAGGCCACCGGCTTCGAGGATGGCGCGTTCGATATCGCGGTGGCCATGTTCGTGGCCTCGGTGGTGCCGCACCCGCGCGCGCTGCTTGCCGAGCTCAAGCGCGTGGTCAAGCCGGGCGGGCATATCCTGTTCGTCAACCACTTCCTGGCTGAAGGCGGCGTGCGGCTTGCAGTCGAGCGCGGCATGGCGCGGGCCTCGCACTCGCTGGGCTGGCACCCTGATTTCGCCATTGAATCCCTGCTGCCCCCTGCCGACCTGCGCCGCGCCACCCTGCAGTCGGTTCCCCCTGCCGGGCTGTTCACCCTCGTCACGCTCGAGCGTGAGGCCGATGGCTGCGCCAGCCCGATGGTGGCCTGAGCCACACAGGCACAGCCCTGCCCCAGCGGCAGGGCTGAAATGACAATTGCGCGACCACACGGGCGGCCCACAGGGTCGTTTTTGTGTATAAGTCGCGGTATATGATGAAATCATGGTAACGATTGGCCATGCCATAACCGGCGCATGGCAGCAGGGAGTACATCGTATGCCCACAGGCACACAGTTCGGGGCGGATGCGGTGCAGGACGCGGGGGCCTGTCGCTACAGGACCATCGGCATGCTGTACCTCGTCATGGCCATCGTGGCGGGCCTTGTGGGCGGATTGCTGGCGGTGGGGCTACAGGCGGGCCTGCTGCCCCATGCCCTGATCGAGGCCTGGGCCGGGGGCGACGCCCCCGGTGCCATGGAGCGCATTGCGCGGCGCCATGGCATGATGATGGTTTTCTTCTGTGCGCTGCCAGCCCTTACGGGCGGGTTTGGCAACTGGTTCGTGCCACTTTTGCTGCGTGCCCGCGCGCTCGCGCTGCCGCGCGTGGCGCTGGCGGGGTGGGCGCTGGTTGCGGCCAGCTTCGTGGCCGTGCTGGCCGGGCTTTCGCCCGCGCTCCCCGCGCAGGTTTCGCTGCTGGCGCTGCTGGGCTGGTGCCTGGGCATGCTGATGCAGGGCATCTGCATGGTGGCGACCGTGCTGAACATGGGCCCGATGGGCCAGCGCCTGCGTGACCTGCCTCTGTTCGTGTGGGCGCAGGGGCTTGCGGGCATGATGGCGGTCATGGTCATGCCGGTCATGGCGGGCGGGCTGACGCGCATCTGGCTGGGCGGCGGCGATGTCTCCACCCATATCGATGCGCTGCTGCATGCCTTCTCCGGCCCCGAGATCGCGCTGCTGCTGCTGCCTTCCATCGGCATCGTATCGCAGGTTATCGAGACCTTCTGTGATCGCCCGCTGCAGATGTCGCGCCTTGTGCTGGGTGCTTTGGTGGTCATGTCGGTCGGCGGCAGTTCCGTATGGGTGCACGACCTGCTGCATGGCGGGCTTGCGCATCTGGGCGCCCCCTCGGCTGCGGTGCAGCTCGGGCTGATCGTGGCGCCGGTGCTGGTCGTGCTGGTGGCATGGGCGCAGACGGTGCGGCTGGGCCACATGCGCGCTTCCGTGCCGATGGAATGGGCGGTGGGCTTTGTTGCCCTGCTGCTGTCCGGTTCCGTCATGTCACTGCGGCCCGGCGGCATGGCCGATGTGCATGCCGCAACGCTGTATGCTGCCGTTTTCGCGCTGTTTGCAGGCTTTTATTACTGGATTGGCAAGATGGTGGGCCATGTGGCCCCGGTGGGCGCAAGCCGCCTGCATTTCGGGCTGACGGTGGGCGGAACCGTGCTGTCACTGCTGGCGTTCCATGGGGCGCTGGGCGTGCTGGGTGCGGTGCTGATGGGCCTGTCGGTGCTGGTGTTTGCAGGCATTGTGGTGCAGGCAGGCCTGCGCCCGGGTGCTTCTCTGCCGGATAATTACTGGGGGCCGGGTGCCCGCACGGCTGAATGGCAGGTCTCTTCCCCCGCACGCGAGAAGGCATGACCATGAGCGGCACCGTAACCAACCCGGCCAGCGAGGCCGCCCTTGCCTATGATTCCAGCCGCGTTGGCACGCTGGCGCGTGACTGGCTGCTGCTGCTCAAGCCGCGCGTCATCTCGCTGGTGGTGTTTACTGGTGCTGCCGGCCTGGCCATGGCGCCGGGGCCGATCAATCCGCTGGTCGCTGCCGTCAGCATCCTGTGCGTGTGCATGGCCTCGGGGGCGGCGGGCGCCATCAACATGTGGTACGACCGCGACATTGATGCGGTGATGAAGCGCACCGTAACCCGCCCCATCCCCGATGGGCGGATCGCGCCGGATGCAGCACTTGGCTACGGCATTGGCCTTTCGGTGGCTTCGGTCATCCTGTTATGGCTGGCCACCAATGCGCTGGCGGCGGGCATTCTTGCGTTTTCCATTTTCTTCTATGCCGTGATCTACACGATGTGGCTCAAGCGCTCGACGCCGCAGAACATCGTGATCGGGGGGGCTGCGGGCGCCTTTCCGCCCATGATCGGCTGGGCGGCGGCCACGGGGTCGATGGCCATCATGCCGGTGGTCATGTTCGGCATCATCTTCCTGTGGACCCCGCCGCATTTCTGGTCGCTATCGCTTTACGCGTGCAAGGATTACGGGCGGGCGGGTATTCCCATGCTCCCGGTGGTCAGGGGCGCGCGACATACGCGCTGGCAGATCCTGTGGTACACCATCATTCTCACGGCCATCTCGCTGGTGCCGTCTTTCATGCACCTTGCGGGCTGGCTGTACACGGTCGTGGCCAGCGTGCTTGGCGCGGGGTTCATCCTGTGCGCCATCGGGGTGCTGCGTGACAGGCAGGATGCCAATGGGGTGAGCCTGACGGGTGATGGCCCGGCCCGCCGCTCTTTCCGCTATTCGCTGGCCTATCTGTTTTTCCTGTTCCTTGGCCTGCTGGCTGACCACGCTTTCATTGCCCACTGAGCGGGCCGTTTTCATCCATACGGGAGGATCAGGTTCATGGAGCCAGCAGTAACAGCACAGGCGACCCCGCAGGAGGAAGCGCAGGAGGCGCTGCGCCGGCACAAGGGACGCATCAAGGCGGTGGCCATTACGCTCTCGGCGCTGGCGGTAATCCTTTATGCGCTGAGCCTGTCCCCCCTATAAAGGGAACAGGGTAAAAGTTTTTGGTGAAGCTTTTTTCGGAAAGCTTTGAAAAAAGCACCCATGCGCCGCACATAAAAAAAGGCCTGCATCATATGATGCAGGCCTTTTTCAGTAGGGCCGGGATCAGCGGCGCGGCGTTTGCTGAATAGCCGAGAGCAGCCATGTGCCCAGTCCGGCCGAGCGCACGAAGGTCCACAGTTCCGTCACGGTGGTGCGGTTTGAGGGGTCGCCCTCGATTACGCGGCCAGTCATGTCGGTGGTGATGTCGATCATGGAATACTGCATGGCCACGGTGGCGTAGTCGGCCCCGTTTTCACGCCAGCTTTCCACCAGGTCACCCCGTTCGAAGCGCACATCGGACACCACGTTGCGTGCCCCGCGGCTGGCAAGATCGGTCAACTGGTTGTTGAAGTAGGACACCATCTCCGGCGTGGCCATGTGGCGCATTGCGTCCACGTTCTGCTGGCTCCAGGCGGTCTGGATATTGATCAGCGCCTGCTGGAAGGCCTGGTAGTCGGCTGCCGTAATGGCTACGCCCACATTCTGCGGGCCGCCCTGTTGCGAGGCGGCGGGCCCGGTTGCGCCAAAGGGGCTTGCGACGGACCCGCCAGCATTGCCACCAGCCCTGTTGCTAAAACGGCGGATGGCCCACCGCACCAGGAAGAAGATCAGCGCCAGCTGGATCAGCAGCCCAAGGAAGCCGCCGCCGCCCATGCCCGAACTGAACATGCCATGGCCAAACACCATGCCAAACAGCCCGGCACCGATCAGGCCGCCCATGAACCCGCTCATGAACGGGTGGCGGGGCCGCGCCATGGCCATGCCCGCACCGGCGCCAAACGGTGCCCGCGCGCCATAGGCGGGGGCCTGCTGGCGTGGTGTCATGGTGCGCTGGAAAGGCGTTGCGCCAAACGGGGCGGTCTGTGAGGGGGCAGGGGCGCTGTAGGTACGCGAGCCACGGCTCCCCATCGACATGCCACCGCCCGCACGGGCATCGGCCACGTCAGGATGCGCCACGAGGGAGAGCATGCTCAGGGCCGCGCCAGCGGCGAGGATGATGCTTTTACGCGGCATCAGGCGCGAGGAATTCTGTTTCATCTGGGTCAGGGTATCTGCAATCCTGTATCGGAACCATCATTATCCATGCAGCCTGCATGAGATCGGGCCGCCTTTAACCAGATATAAGTAAGCCCGCGCCCCCATAACAGGGGCAACGGGCTTACAGAAACATGAAATCACGGAAAGGCAACGATTACGCCCCGGCGATCACCATGTCATCAATGCGGATGGTGGGCGCGTTGGTGGACTGGCGGAAGGTCAGGTCATTCGCGGGTACAAGGCGGGCGAACATGTCGTTGAGGTTGCCCGCCACGGTCAGTTCGGCCACCGGCTCGGCCAGCACGCCACCCCGGATCATGAAGCCTGCCGCACCACGGCTGTAGTCGCCGGTAATGCCGTTGATGGCCGAGCCCATCATCTCGGTAATGTAGATGCCCTCGGCAATATCGGCCATCAGCTCGGTGGGCGTGAGCGTGCCGGGCTGCATGTGCATGTTGCCCAGCGAGGGCGCGGGCGGCCCGGACGTGCCCCGGCTGGCGCAGCCATTGGGGGTAAGGCCAAGCTGGCGGGCGGAGCGCGAATCAAGCGCCCAGGTTTTCAGCACGCCATTTTCCACCAGCGTGCGGGTGGCGGTCAGCATGCCTTCGCCATCAAACGGGCGCGCGCCGGGGCCACGCACCCGCCGCGGGTCGTCGATGATGGTGATGCCTGCTGGCATGATCTGCTGGCCCATCTTCTCCTTGAGGAAGGAGGTGCCGCGCGCGATCGAAATGCCATTGATCGCGCCTGACAGGTGCCCGAGCAGCGAGGTGGAAACGCGCGGGTCAAGCACGATGGGCAGCCGCCCCGTGCGTGGGCGCACCGGGTTGAGGCGGGCAACCGTGCGCTCGCCCGCGCGGCGGCCGATCAGGGCCGCATCCTCAAGGTCGGACAGATGCACGGTGGCGTGGTAGTCGTAATCACGCTGCATCTGCGTGCCTGACCCCGCCACCACGCTGGCCGAGACCGAATGGCTGGTGCGGGCATAGCGACCCGAAAAACCGGCCGATGTCATGAGGATGATGTCCGACAGGCCAAAGCTGGCCGAGGCCCCGTTGCTGTTCGACACGCCAGCCACCGCAAGGGCTGCTTCCTCGGCCGTGCGGGCGCGGGCCATGAGGTCGGTGGTGGTGGGGGTGGCGGGGTCGAACAGGTCAAGACCGGTGGCATCGACAAAGCCGTGCCGGGCCTGTTCGCACAGCCCGGCAAAACGGTCCTCGGGCACCACGCGGGCCATGGCCACCGCACGGGCGGCCAGCGTATCGAAGCGCTCGGGATCAAGTGCCGTGGCCGAGACGATGGCCGCGCGCTGGCCCACGAATACCCGTAGGCCCAGGTCGCATGTCTCGGAGCGTTCGAGGTCTTCCGTGCAGCCATTGCGCACCTGCACGCCATGGGCCACGCGGTTGACGTATATGGCATCCGCCGCATCGGCCCCCGCGGCGCGGGCGCGGGCAATGAGGGCTGCGATCAGGTCAAGGGAATTGGCACTCATGCCGCGAGCGCTCCCGTAATGCTGTCGAGCGAGGGCAGGTGGCTGACCGGCCCGAGCGAGGCCAGGGTGGGCCTGCCGCTGAAGATGCGGGTGGCGACACGCTGCACGTCTTCAATGGTGACGGCGTCGATCTTGCCCACCGTCTCGGTGGTCGGGATCAGGCGGCCAAACACCTGCAACTGCCGGGCCAGCTGCTCGCAGCGGCTGCCGGTGCTTTCGAGCGACATGAGCAGCGAGGATTTGAGCTGCGCCCGTGCCCGCGCCAGTTCGCTGGCGTTGACGGTGTGGCGCACCTTGCGCAGCTCCTCCAGCGTGACCGGCACGAGGTCGGCCACCTGCGCCTCGCCCGTGCCGGCATAGATGCCAAACAGGCCACCCTGGCGGAACGGCGCATTGAAGGAATAGACCGAATAGACCAGCCCGCGCTTTTCACGGATTTCCTGGAACAGGCGCGAGGACATGCCACCGCCGAGCAGCGTGGAGAGCAGCAGGGCCGGGTAATAATCCGGGTCGCCATACGGCATGGAGGGAAAGCCCAGCACGATATGCGCCTGGTCGAGTTCACGCTCCTGCACGAACGCGCCCCCCACATAGTTCACGCCCGGCTGCGGCGGCACGGCGCCGGTGGGCAGGTCGGCAAAGTGCTTTTGCACCAGATCCACCACGCGGCCATGCTCGAGGTTGCCCGCCGCCGCGACAATGGTGTTGCCCGCGCGGTAATGCGTGCCCATGTAGTTGACCAGCGTTTCGCGCGCCATGGACTGGATGCCCGCTTCCTTGCCCAGCGTGGGGCGGCCCATCGGCTGGTCGGGGAAGGCGGTTTCCTGAAAATGGTCGAACACGATGTCGTCCGGCGTGTCATTGGCCTGGCCGATTTCCTGCAGGATCACGCCGCGCTCGCGCTCGAGTTCATCAGGCGCGAGGCTGCTATGGGTCAGGATATCGCCGATGATGTCGGCACCCAGATCAAGGTTTTCCTTGAGCAGCTTGACGTAATAGGCCGTGTGCTCGCGCGCGGTATAGGCGTTGATGTGGCCGCCCACGTTCTCGATTTCCTCCGCAATGCCCACGGCAGTGCGGGTGCCCGTGCCCTTGAAGGCCATGTGCTCGAGAAAATGGGAAACCCCGTTCTCCGCAGCACTCTCGTTACAGGTGCCCGCGGCGACATACGCCCCGAGCGAAATGGTTTCCACCCTGTCCATCCGTTCGGTCACGATGGTCAGGCCGGAGTCCAGTCGGGTCACATTGATCAGGTCGGTCATGCTGGTCCTGCGGGCGGCGTGGCGCCTTGGCGCCAGCACCCCTTGTTTACGTAAGATGGATGGGGGAAAGGCTCAGGGCGCGTTGGTCAGGACGGCCGCGCGCACCTTGTCCTCGATCACGCCCAGATCGGCGGGCACCACGGTGTAGCGCTCGGGCCGGTCATACAGGTCGGCCAGCGGGTCCGGCAGGGGCGGGCGGATGCCGGTGGCCTTCGCCATTGCATCGGGGAACTTGGCCGGGTGCGCGGTTGACATGGCCACCATGGGAATGCCCGGCTCGCGGAAGGCGCGGCCAGCGGCAATGCCAATGGCGGTGTGCGGATCGGCCAGGTAGTGGCTGCGCGTGTTGAGCGTGCGGATTTCGGCCGCTGTTGCGTCATCATCGAGCGCCATGCCGTGGAACAGCGCATTGGCGCGGTCCCATACGGGGGTTGCGACCCTCATCACGCCGGTCTTGCGGAAATCGGTCATGATGCGCGCGCAGGCTTCGGCATCGCGGTCAAGCAGTTCGAACAGCAGGCGCTCGAAGTTCGACGAGACCTGAATATCCATCGAGGGCGACAGGCTGGGCACCACGCCGTGGATGCTCATGTCGTTCTCGTTGAGGAAGCGGCTGAGAATATCGTTGCGGTTGGAGCCCACGCACAGCGCGCGGATGGGCAGGCCCATGCGGCGGGCCACCCACGCGGCCAGCACGTTGCCGAAATTGCCGGTCGGCACGGCAAACGACACTTCACGATCGGGCGCGCCAAGGGCCAGGGCGGAATAGACGTAATAGGGCACCTGGGCTGCAATGCGCGCCCAGTTGATGGAGTTGACGGCGGAGAGGTTCATGTCCGTGCGGAAGGGCAGGTCGGCGAACATCGCCTTGACCAGATCCTGGCAGTCATCAAACGTGCCTTTTACCGCAAGGTTGGTCACGTTGGGTTCCAGCACGGTGGTCATCTGCCGGCGCTGCACTTCCGATGTGCGGCCCTCGGGGTGCAGGATCACCACGCGCAGGCGCTCGCGGCCCCGGCACGCTTCGATGGCGGCCGAGCCGGTATCACCCGAGGTCGCACCCACAATGGTCACCTTCTGGTCGCGCTCGGTCAGCACGTGGTCGAACAGGCGGCCAAGCAGTTGCATGGCCATGTCCTTGAAGGCCAGCGTCGGGCCGTGGAACAGTTCCTGCACGAACAGCCCGTCTTCCACCTGTGTCAGCGGCACGATGGCGGGGTGATCGAATCGGGCATAGGCCTCGCGGCACAGCCCGAGCAGCACATCGTGCGTAATCGAGCCTTCGGCGAAGGGGGCTATGATCCGGGCCGCAAGCTCCGGGTAGGGCAGGCCACGCAGGGCGCGCCAGTCATCTACCGAAAGCTCGGGCCAGCTTTCCGGCAGGTACAGGCCACCGTCCTCTGCCAGCCCCGCCAGCAGAACGGACGAAAAATCGCGGACGGGGGCTTGCCCCCGGGTAGAAATATAGCGCATTGCGCCATCATAATCCCAACTCCCGCCCGCGCGAAGGGGGCGCAGGCCCGGCGCGGGCGATTCCGCGCCGGGTGTGTCAGAATTTCGGCGGGGGCAGGGTGCCGATATTGATGCGGTAGATGTGCACCGGCCACTGTATGGCATTGGCGCCGCCATTGAGCGGGGCCGTGCGGTCGAGCTGGGCTGCGGGCACGTAAAGCTGACCGTCCTTTGTTGCAAACGAGCCTGCGGGCCAGTGCAGGCGCGGGTCGGTCACGATTTTCTGGTACACGCGATCGGGCATCAGGCGGAAGATGCTGCCGGTGGACACGTCATTGAAATACAGCGTGCCATCCGGCCCCACCGTAATGCCGCCAAGCGGGGGGGTCTTGTACCATAGCGTCGGCCCTTCCTCGAGTTCGATCGGGGTGACGTTGGGGTCAACGAGCAGGTCGGTATCAAGCTTGTAGACCGGGCCACAGAGCGGTTCGAAATACAGCCACTGCCCATCGGCGCTGACATCCATCTGGCTGATGTTGACAATGGCGGTGTGGCCTGCGGGGTTGGTGGCCACCTTGCCCTCGACCGTAATGGGCTGGTGGGCGGTGAGCGCAGGCGTGTGCTCCATCAGGCGGCGCTGGGTGTTGGTGTCGAGCCTGACCACGATCATGGCCGGAACGCCCGCATCCCCCACAAAGGCATGGCCACGCGCCACCCGCATGGTGGCGGCATAGCTGCCCGCGCGCAGCATGTCGGGGTTGAGCGGCCAGGTCTGGAGCACGCGCTGGCCCCGTGTATCGATCTTGATGATCTTGGCGCCCCCTTCGAGCGGCTTGCCCGCAGGGTCGGGCTGCCCGCTATCGAGCACCCACAGCGTGCCATCGGGCTGGAGCTGCATGTCAGCCGGTGCCACGAGGCGCGACGAGGCCGGGGCGGCGGGGTCGTTCCATGTTGCATCGGGATAGGGCTGGGGGTTGCCGCTGGCGTCGAGCACGGCAAGCCCCGGCCCGGAATTGCCCGCCCAGCGCGGCAGTTCGACGAGCAGCCTGCCATCGGGCAGCACCACCACCCGGTCCCATGCGCTGGTCGAGGATGAGGCGACATCCTCAAGTGCCGCGGGCGGGTTGAGCGGCGGCGCGGGCTTGGCGGCATGGGCTGCGGGCAGGGCCGCGAGCAGGCTGGTGCCGCAGGCAAGGAGAAAGCCCGCATGGCGCAGGCGGCGGAAGGTTGTAGGGATCATGGCGTGCATCGCGCCTTATCTCGTCACGAACGGGGGCGAATGGCAAGGGGATCATGTGGCATGTCCGCCCTGACCGCCAGTCGTGCGCTGAGGCGGCCTGAGAAAAATCGGATAAGGTTTCTGGTGAAGCTTTTTTCAAAAAGCTGAGAAAGAAGGCCGCCTTTTTAAAAAAAGGCGGCCTCCAAAAGCGTTTATGGATATGCGGGTTTCAGACCTGCGCGCAGTAACGCTGCCGCAAATGGCGCAGGTATGGCCCGGTATTGGGCACCGCCCCGGTGGCGTCGCGCACGATCTCCTTTGTGCTCGCCCCGCTGCCACGGGCATGGATGCGCGGGCGCAGCCAGTCGAGCAGGGGCGTGAAATCGCCATTCGCAATGCTGGACATGATGGCGGGGTTGTCGCGCTCGGCGGCCTCGCGCAACTGCGCTGCGATGATCGCGCCCAGCGTATAGGTGGGGAAATACCCCCACGAGCCCGATGGCCAGTGAATATCCTGCAGGCAGCCCAGACGGTCCTCGGGCACTTTCAGGCCCAGCAGATCATGGATGCGGGCATTGAAGGCTTCGGGCAGGTCGGCCAGTTTCATCCTGCCTGCAATCAGCGCGGTTTCCATCTCGTAGCGCACCAGAATGTGGGCGGGGTAGGTGACCTCATCGGCATCCACGCGGATGAAGCCAGGGCGCACGCGGGTGACAAGGCGGTGCAGGTTGTCCGCCCCCCATGCCGCATCGCCACTGCTGCCGCCAAAAGCCGTGCGCAGGCGCGGGGCCATCCAGTCCATGAAGGGACGGCTGCGCGCCACCTGCATTTCCATCAGCAGGGACTGGCTTTCATGCAGGCTCATGCCCCGCGCCTCACCCACGGGCTGGGCGCGCCATTCTTTGGGCAGGCCCTGCTCATACAGCGCATGGCCGGTTTCATGCACGATGCCCATCAGCGCGTTGATGCAGTCATCCGCCTCGTAACGGGTGGTGATGCGCACGTCATCCTCCGCCCCACCACAGAAGGGGTGCAGGCTGACATCAAGCCGCCCGCGCTGCATGTCAAAGCCCAGGGCGGCCATGGTCTCGCGGCCCAGGGTTTCCTGCGCGGGCACGGCAAAGGGGCCGGTGGGGGCGATGGGTCCGGGCAGGCTTTTCTGGTGGTGCAGTGCGGTTGCGATCAGGTCGGGCAGTTCGCTGGCCAGTTCGGCGAATACGGGGTCGATATCGGCCTGCCGCGTGCCTGCGTCATACTGGTCAAGCAGGGCGTCATAGGGGGAAAGGCCGAGAGCTTCGGCCTTGGCGGCAGCCACGGCGCGCGTGCAGTCCAGCACCGTTTGCAGGTGCGGCAGCAGGCCAGCGAAATCGCTGTTCTGCCGCGCCGTGCGCCATGCCATCTCGCAGCGCGAGGCGGCGCGGGATGTGGCCTCTACCAGATCACCGGGCACGGCGGCGGCATGGGCGTGCTGGCGGCGCATCTCGGTCAGGTTAGCGGCGGCCATGGCATCATCGGGGGCATGGGCGCGGGCGAGCAGGTCGGGCATGTCGGGCGCGGTCATGAGTTCGTGCGAGAGCACGGCAAGGGTGGCGATGCTCTCGGCGCGGCTGTCGGCAGCGCCTGCGGGCATCATGGTGTCCTTGTCCCACCCCAGAATGCCGAGCGCGTTGCGGATCTGCCCCATGCGGGCAAAACGCTGGCGCAGGATGTCATAGGCCTGCTGGCCAGTCGGGCGGGATGGGATGTTCATGCGCACTCCTGCGTAAAAATCATGCCCATTGTCTGTAAATCATAAGAAAGTTTTTGGTGAAGCTTTTTTCAAACAGCTTCAAAGAACGCCGTCCGGCCCCTGCGCCTCGCGCGCAAACCATTCCTTAACCACCCGCCCTGTATGCAGGCCAGTCCTGTCATGCATTGAGGGACAGCACGCGACATGAACGCGATTAGGGGGCAGGCTGGCCTGCTCGCACGGGGGCAGGTGGCGCTGCGGGCGGGCGACATGACGGGTGCGCGCGCCTGTTTTGCCACCATGCTGGGTTTCCGGCCCGATGATCCTGACGCCCTGCATGGTCTTGCCTGTATCGCACTGGCGCTTGGTCGGGCGGATCGCGCCATAAGCCTTGCCGGGCGCGCGCAGGCTCTGGCGCCCCCGGGTCATCCCCATCTGGGGCAATATCATGAGGTGCTGGCCCGCGCGCTGCTGGCCTGCGGGCACCAGGCTGCCGCGCAGGCCGCAATCCGGGCGGCCTGTCTGCACAGTCCCGATGATGGCGCGATCATGCTGGCGCTGGCCGAGATCATGGAGCGCACGGGTGATATCGCGGCGGCGGAGGCTGCCCATGCGCGAGCGGTGGCGTTGGGCGGAGTGTCCGCGCGGGTGGCGCAGGCCCGTTTCTGGTGGCGGCGCGGGCGGGGCGGGGCGGCGCTGGCACAGATGCGCCATGTGGCGAGCAATACGCCTCATGATGGCGTGGTCGTGCATGAGCTGGTGGGCATGCTGCTCGCCCACGGCCACAGGGCCGAGGCTGAAACCGTGCTGCGCCAACGGCTGGCCCATGACGGGCGCGACGGGCAGGCGCTCTCCACGCTGGGCGCGCTCCTGTTTGCTACAGGCCGTCTGCGCCCGGCTGCGACCATGCTCCGCGCGGCGCTGCGCCATAACCCTATGCCCGAAGCCGCAAACAATCTCGGCCTGACCCTGATGGCGCTTGGAGACATGGCAGAGGCGCAGGCCGTGCTGGCCAAGGTCTGCCGCGCACAGCCGGCAGATGCGCGCATCGCGCTCAACCACGCCACGGCCCTGTTTGAATCCGGCCAGCCCGCGCAGGCCCGCATGGCCTATGAAGCCCTGCTCGCCCGCGCCCCCGCGCCTGATCCGGCCACGCTGGCGCGGGCGCGGTTCAATCTGGGCGTGGCAAGGCTGGCCGAAGGGGATCTGGCGCAGGGCTGGGCGTTGTGGGACTCCCGCCTCAGTTTTATGCCGCCGCACCCTGCCACGCAGCGCCTGCCGCGCTGGCAGGGCCAGGCATTGCCTTCAGGGCGCAGGCTGCTGGTCACGATGGGGCAGGGGTTGGGCGATGCCGTGCATTTCCTGCGCTATGTGCTGCTGGCGGCCGCGCGCGTGCCGGTGCTGCTGGAGGTGCCACCCGCCCTGCGCCGCCTGGCGGCGACGCTGGGGCAGGCAGCAGGAGAAAATACCCCATACCGCATTGAAGTTATCACCCCTGATAAAGATGCGTGTTGGAACGTAGCCTGCCAGTGCGACCTGTACAGCTTGCCCGCCCTGCTGGGCGTGGATGCGGTGGCGCCGTTCCGGCCCTATCTGGGGCAGGCTGCGTGGCGGCAGCAAAGCCATGCCGGTCCGTTGCGGGTCGGGCTGTGTTTTGCTGGCAATGCCGCCTATCGTTTTGATGCGCGGCGTTCGATCAGGGCCGAGGCGCTGGCCCCGCTGGCGCAGGTGGATGGGGTGACGTTCATTGCGCTGCGCCCCGGCAGCGACCCCGCGCAGGCCCCTGCTTTCATGCGGCATGAACTGGCGGCGGATGTGGATCTGCTTGAAACATCCCGCCTGATCGCCACGCTGGATCTGGTCATCAGCGTCGATACGCTGGCTGCCCATCTGGCAGGCGCAATGGGCTGCCCGGTCTGGCTGCTCAGCCGTTTTGGGGGGGACTGGCGGTGGTCAGCGGCATTTGACGCGGATGAAACCGCTCAGGCGGAGGGCAGCATCTGCCCACCCGTTTTTGTGCCCGGTGCGCCGGGGCCTGCCCCGGCCAGCCGGTGGTATGGCGGCCTGCGCGTGCTGCGCCAGCCCGCGCTGCAGCCACCCGGCCTGGCATGGCACGCCGTGATCGCGGCCCTTGCGCCAGCCCTGCGGGGCTGGGTCAGGCAGCGCAACCGGTCAGACGGTGATGGATTCGAACTCGGATGAACGGCGCTGGGCTGCGGCTTCGGCTTCCTGCAGGCCCGACAGCAGGGCCGCGCGCAGGCGGTCGAGGCGGCCCTTGTCGGTAATTTTCAGCCCGAACAGGTCCTTGACGTAAAACACGTCCACCGCCCGCACGCCATAGGTGGTGATGTGGGCGGAGGCGATCTGGAGTTTCTGCTCGCTCAGCGCGGCGGTCACGTCATGCAGCAGGCCGGGGCGGTCACGTCCGTTGATCTCCACCACCGTGCAGGTGTTTGACGCGCGATTGTCGATCACCACGCGTGGCGGCACATGAATTGCCCGCATGCGCCGCCCCGATACCCTGCGGCCACACTGCGCAATCTCGCGGTTGATGTTGATCTGCCCGGTCAGCGCCTGCTCGATCAGCAGCGACAGGCGGGCGAGCTGCTGCGGTTCTTCAAAAGCAGCGCCCCCCGCATCCTGAATCCACAGCGTGTCGAGCGCCATGCCATTGGTCATGGTGTGAATGCGCGCATCCACGATCGAGGCCCCGGCAATGGCCACTGCCCCCGCAATGCGCGAGAACAGGCCCGGATGGTCGGCGGCGTAGATGGTCACCTCGGTCACGCCACGCGCGGGCAGGGGCTGGGTCTCGACCGTAAGGGGGGAGTGGAGTCGCTCGGATTCGCCAATCAGCAGGGCATGGCGGGCATGGGTGTCGTGATCGAAGGACAGCCAGTAACTGCCATAGCCCAGCCCCATGAAGTGCTGCACGTCGGCCTCGTTCATGCCGTCTTCCACCAGCCACGCGGCGGTGGCGGCCTTGGCGCGCTCCACGCGCACGTCGCGCTCGGTGGTGGCGAGGCTGCCTTCGAGCACTTCGGCCACGCGCATGTAAAGTTCGTTGAGCAGCGTCGCCTTCCAGGCATTCCACACGCGTGGGCCAACCGCGCGCATGTCCACGATGGTCAGCAGCAGCAGCAGCCGCAGCCGCTCGGGCGACTGGATGATGTCGGCAAGGTCAAGGATGGTCTTGGGGTCGTCGATATCACGCTGGAAGGCGGTGTGGCTGAGCAGCAGGTGGTGCAGCACCAGCCACGACACGGTTTCCGTCTCCTCGCTGTCCATGCCCAGTTCGGGGCAGACATACAGCGCGATCTGCGAGCCGATCTCCGAATGGTCGCCCCCGCGCCCCTTGGCGATGTCATGCAGCATTACCGCCACGTACAGCGCCCGGCGTGAATGCAGGTTGCGCGCCAGGTCGTAGGCTATGGGGATCTCGTCGGCCATCTGGCCATGCTCGACCCGGCCAAGGATGCGCAGCGCGTCGATGATGTGCTCATCCACCGTGAACACATGGTAGGTGTCAAACTGCATCTGCCCCACCACGCGTGACCAGTCGGGCAGCAGGCGGCCCATCAGCCCGGTCTCGTTGAGGATATGCAGCCAGTAGGCGTTGCCCTTGCGCCGCCCCTCATCCATCAGGTGAAAGCTGGGGATGGCATCGGGCTTTTCCTCTTCCGCGCGTGGCGCGCGCTGCGGGCGCTCGGGCGGCGCGCCACACATCAGGTCGAGGAAGATGCGCGCGGTCTCGGGGTCGCCACGCAGGCTGGCGGCCTGGCGCTCCCAGCGGATGAGCTGGTGCATGGCCATGGGGTGGATCGGCAGCTTGCGCTTGTTGGCCCAGTCCAGCAGCCGCATCATCTGGATGGGTTCATTCTCGAACGACGTGCCGCGCTGGGGCAGGATGCGACCATCAATGACGGTAAAGCCCGCATCGCGCATCTGGCTGTCGGCCTCGGGCGCGTTGGCCACGGGGCCGAGCGCCTGGCGCAGTACGGCGGGCTCGAGCACCAGGGTCAGGCGCATGACCTCGCGCACGGTCAGGAAGTAGTGGCGCATGAAGCGCTCCACCCCCACCTGCCGCCCGTGGCGGGTATAGCCCATGCGCCCGCCAACCACGGGCTGCACGTCAAATGTCAGGCGCTCTTCCGCCCGGCCGGACACGTAATGCAGATGAAAGCGCACCCGCCACAGGAAGTCCCATGCGCGGCGCGCGCGCTTGGCCTCGGGTTCGGTAAGCAGGCCGAGTTCGCTGAAGCCGGGGGCGAGCAGGTCTGACACATGGCGCGTGCCGAAGGTGTAGCGGCACATCCAGTACAGCGTCTGCAGGTCACGCAGGCCGCCACGGCCTTCCTTCACGTTGGGCTCGACAAGGTAGGGGCTGTCGCCAAAGCGCTGGTGGCGGGCGGCGCGTTCGCGGCGCTTGTCGGTAATGAAGCGGTCGGCGCCGGATTTGACGCAGGCCACGATGTAGCGGGCCTGGAACATGGAGAACAGCGATTCGCTGCCGGTCAGGATCCGTGCATCAAGCAGGGTGGTGCGCACCGTGGTGTCGGCTTCCGCCTCGGCAATGCATTCGTTGATGGTGCGGGTGGCATGCCCCACCTTCAGCCCGAGGTCCCACAGGAAGTACAGGATGTATTCCACGCAGGCGCGCATGTCCTCGCCCTGCGCATCGGGGGTGAGGAACAAAAGGTCGATATCGCTGAACGGGGCGAGCAGCCCGCGCCCGTAGCCGCCGGTGGCCGCGATGGCGAACGGGGCCTCATGCTGCGAATCGATGCCGGTCTGCGCCATGGCGTAGGCGCCAAGCACCCGGATCATGCCATCGGTATAGGCCGCGAGCAGCTTGCCTGCTTCAGCGCCGCCAAGGCGGTGATGCTCGAATTCCTCGCGCACATGCGCCTGGTAGCGCGACAGGTGGCGGCGGAACAGCCTGATCGCCTCCTCACGCGGTGGCAGGGCGCGCGTGCCGTCCTGCTCCCCCGTGGGGAACAGGGCGGCATGGAGGGCGTCGGTCATCGCCTCGACGGAGGAGGCGGGAAGGGGGGCAGCGTTCGACATCGTGGGCGGATGGCGTCCTGTAAGTGGCAGAAATGATCCAGTCCGGGAGTGTGCCGCCCTTGGTGGGGTCAGGTCCAGAGCCGTATCAGGGTTTCAGCAGTTTTTTGAGTTTATAGAGCATTTCCAGCGCCGTGCGTGGGCTGAGTGCATCGGGGTCGAGGGTTTCGAGCATATCGAGCGCTGCGGGCGGCACGGCGGGTGGCGCGGGCTCGATTTCCACCACTTCGGCCTGCTGCTCGAACAGGGGCAGCGGCGGGGCCTGCCGCCCGCGTTCTTTCTCCAGCATGCCCAGAAGGCGGCCCGCGCGGCGCACCACCGGCTCGGGCACGCCGGCAAGGCGGGCCACATGCACGCCCCAGCTGCGCCGCGCCGAGCCGGGCACGACTTCATGCTGGAAGATGACCTGCCCCTTCCATTCCCGCACGCTCATGGTGTGGGGGGTGAGGCGGGGCATGGTGTTGGCGAGTTCGGCGAGTTCATGGAAGTGGGTTGCGAATATGGCGCGGCAGCGCAGCGTGGAGTGCAGCGTTTCCAGCACCGCCCAGGCAATGGCCAGCCCGTCTAGCGTAGAGGTGCCGCGCCCGATCTCGTCCACCACCACCAGAGAGCGCGGGCCGGCCTGGTTGAGGATGGCCGCCGTCTCGGTCATTTCCACCATGAAGGTCGAGCGCCCGCGTGCCAGGTCATCGGCAGCGCCCACGCGCGAGAACAGGCGGTCAACCACGCCAAGGCGCATGCTGGCCGCCGCCACCGGCAGCCCCGCCTGCGCCAGAATCACCGCCAGCGCCGCCTGCCGCAGGAAGGTGGACTTGCCCGCCATGTTCGGCCCCGTGAGCAGCATGATGCGGTGGTCGGGCTCGAGGTCGCAGTCATTGGGGGTGAAACGGGTGTTGCGCGGGAGTGCCGCCTCGACCACCGGGTGGCGGCCTGCGTGGATGATGAAGGATGTATCATCGCCCACCACCGGGCAGCACCATGCGCCACCGCCCGCCAGCACCGCGCAGGACTGCACGATATCGATCACCGCAAGGGCCGCGGCCATGTCCGGCAGGGCGGCTTCATCAAGGATGTCGCCCACGACCTGCGTAAACAGGTGGCGCTCGCGCAGGGCGGCATTTTCGGCTGCCTGCGCGATCTGCTGGTCAAGGCTGGCCAGCCGCTCGGTGGCAAACCGGCTGGAACTTGCCGTGCCCTGCCGCATGATCAGGTCTTCACGCCCGCGCAGGCGGGGGGCTGCTGCGGCAGGCACCTCGATCACGTAGCCAAGCTGGGCGTGGTGGCGGATCTTGAGGTTGGAGATGCCGAATTCTTCCGCATATTCCTTCTGGAGCGCCGCGATGATGCGCCTGCTGCCATCACGCAGTTCGCGCTGGGCGTCGAGTTCCTCGTCATAGCCGGTTGCGATCGTGCCGCCTTCATCCATGCGCGCGGGCGGGTTTTCGCTCAGCGCGCGCTCAAGCAGGGCCTGTAGCTCGTGTGCGCGGTCAAGATTGCCCACGGCCTGCGCCAGAAGTGGCGGCAGCTCCGCCTGCTGGTTCAGCACGCCGCCAATCTCACGCGCAACGCGCAGCGCCAGCCGGATGGCCCCGGCATCACGCGGCTGCCCGCGCCCGAGCGACAGGCGGCCCAGCGCGCGGGCCATGTCGGGGGCGGTGCGCAGGTGGGTGCGCAGGTCGTCGCGCACGCCCGGTCTGTTAAGCAGCCAGACCCACCCGGCCTGCCTGCGGGCAATGCGCGCGGGGTTGGTCAAGGGCGCTGCGATCCAGTCGGCCAGCATGCGGCTTCCGGCCGCGGTAACGGTGTTTGATACGGCGGCAAACAGGGTGTGCTCGGTCGTGCCATCACGCGTGCGCAGCAGGTCGAGGCTTGAGCGGGTGGCGGGGTCAAGGCCAAGCACGTCCTGGCTGTCGCTGGGGCGGGGGTGCGACAGGCGCGGCAACTGGCCTGCCTGGCTGCGGCGGATGTAATCCAGAGCCGTGGCAGCGGCCTGCGCCTCCGCATCGCTGAAGGTGCCGAACGCATCGGGGCTGGCCACGCCAAAGGCCTCGGCCATGCGGGCGCGGGCGGCGTCAGCGCCCGGGGGTGGCACGATGGGGGTGCGACGGGGGGCGAAATCACCAAGGTCCACGTTATCCGCGCACAGGATCTCGGCGGGGTCGAGGCGGCCAAGCAGGTCGTGCAGGTCGCGCGCGGGCACGCTTGCGGTCTCGAACAGGCCGGTGGAAATATCGATCCACGCAAGGCCGGGGTCGCCCGCATCGCGCCCGGTGGGGCAGATGACGCAGGCCAGCAGGTTCTGGCGGCCTGCTTCAAGCAGTTCATCTTCCGTCAGCGTGCCGGGCGTGATCAGGCGCACGACCTCGCGCCGTAGCGGCCCCTTCGAGGCCGGTCGCCCCTTGCGCGGCTGCTCGGTCTGCTCGGCCACCGAAACACGGAAGCCCCGGCGGATCAGCCGCGCCAGATAGGCCTGCGCCGCATGCACCGGCACCCCGCACATGGCGATGGGCTGCCCCCCATGCGTGCCGCGCGCGGTGAGCGAAATATCAAGGGCGGAGGCCGCTGCTTCGGCATCGTTGAAGAAGAGTTCGTAGAAATCTCCCATCCGGAAGAACAGCAGGGCGTCGGGGTGTTCGGCTTTGAGCGCAAACCACTGCGCCATGGCGGGTGTGGCGCCTTCGGGAGATGGAAATGTCATGTCTGGTGTCTAGCGGCGGGGTAGGGGATTCGCCAGCATGGATTTGAAAGGCTGGTTCCCCAGACAGGCGCACTCGGAAAAAAGTTTTTGGTGAAGCTGTTTTCCAAAAGCTTCAAGGAACGCCGCCTTTTTGAAAAAGGGCGGCACCCAAAAACGTTTATCCTGTGTTTTTCAGAAGGCGTTTAGGCCTGCCGCCTGCGCCCCAGCCGCCGCTTTACAGCGCCAAGGGCCAACCGCAGGTCGGTCACGCCCAGCACATGCAGGGCCGCAAGATAAAGCCCCACGCCCAGCCCGATCAGCATGCCCACATCCACAATCCGCATGACCGGGCCCGCCGTCATGGCGTGGCCCAGTGGCGTGTAGCCCAGCAGGGCAACCGCGCCCGCCATCAGCCCCGCGCAGCCCACCATGCCCGCAAGCTGGCGCAGCAGGCCGGGGTCGGGCACCAGTGCGCCGCGCCGCAGCAGGAGCACGGCCAGCACGCCCGCATTGACCATGGCGGCCAGGCTGCTGGCCAGTGGCGGGCCGATATGGGCCAGCCAGTGCATGAAGCTGATGTTGAGAATGAAGTTGAGCGCCAGCGTGCCCATGCCCACCAGCACCGGGGTGCGCGTATCACCGCGCGCGAAGAAGCCGGGCGAGAGCACCTTGACCAGCACGAACGCAGGCAGCCCCAGCGCATAGGCCCGCAGCGACTGCGCGGCCAGCACCGCGTCATGCGCCGTGAAGTGCCCGTGGCCGAACAGCGCCATCATCACCGGGGCCGCCAGCACCAGCAGGCCGGCAGCGGCGGGCAGGGTCAGGATCAGGGCGTAGGAAATGGCGCGGTTCTGCACGCCATGAGCCCCTGCCACGTCATCGGCGGCGAGGTGGCGGGTGAGCACGGGCAGCAGCGTGGTGCCCGCTGCCGCGCCAAGCACGCCCAGCGGCAGTTGGTTCACCCGGTCGGCAAAATACATGAGCGATACGCTGCCCGCGGGCAGCAGGGTGGCGATGATGGTATCGACCAGAAAGTTGATCTGGGTAATGCCGCTGCCCACCAGCCCCACGCCCATGCGGGCCAGCAGCGTGCGGATGCGCGGGGTCAGGCACGGCATGACCAGCCGCAGGCGCATGCCAGCCCGCGCCGCCGCATAGAGCAGGATGCCGAACTGCACCACGCCCGAGGCACTCACCCCCCAGGCTGCGGCATGGGCCACATCACCCGTAAAGGGTGGCAGCAGCACGATCGCGGCAATGCCCACCACGTTGAAGCTGACATAGGCGGCAGCGGCCACGCCAAATTTGTGCATGCCGTTGAGCACGCCCGAAACCAGCGCCGCCCCGCAGATCATGAGCAGGTAGGGAAACGTGATGCGGCTGAGCGAGATGGCCAGCGAGTCGCGCACATCCCCATGCGCGAAGCCGGGCGCGATCACGCGCAGCACGCCGGGCATGAAAATCTCGCCCAGCACGGTCAGCAGCAGCAGCCACGACAGCAGCACGCTCATGGTCTCGCTGGCGAACTGCCGCGCGGTGTCCTTGCCCTCGCGCTCGAGCAGCGAGGCGAATAGCGGCACGAAGGCGGCGTTCAGCGCGCCCTCGCCAAACAGGCGGCGGAACATGTTGGGCAGGCGGAACGCGATCTGATACGCATCCTGCGCCACCCCCGTGCCCAGGAGTGCGGCCAGCAACTGGTCGCGCACCAGCCCGAGCACGCGGCTGATCATGGTCCAGCCGCTTACGGTCAGGAAGCCCTTCAGCATGCGGTGGGGCGTGTCATGGTATCCATCAGTGATCCATCACGGCGCGTTCGACCGCCATGCGCACGCGGCGCGATTCGGGCGAGGTGACGCAGGTGAACCAGTCAGCCAGATTGCCGTCGCGCCCGATCAGGTATTTGTAGAAATTCCAGCGCGGCAGCGACAGGAATCCCCCCTCGCGCGCCAGCCAGCGGAACAGCGGAATCGCCTGCTGCCCCTTCACGTGGCTTTTGGCCGTGAGCGGAAAGGTGACGTTGTAGTTGCGCTGGCAGAAGGTGCCGATCTCGGCAGGCGTGCCGAGTTCCTGGTTGCCAAAATCACCCGATGGCACGCCAATCACCATCAGGTCGTGGCTGCGCCATGTGGTCCACAGGCTCTGCAGCCCTTCATATTGCGGGGTGAACCCGCATTTCGAGGCCGTATTGGCAATCAGGATCGGCTTGCCCCGCATCTTGCCGAGGTCGATCTCGGAACCATCTAGGGCGGAGAGTTTAAAATCGTAGATCGTGGTCATGGACATGTTCGGTCTCGTATGCGCGCCGGAATAATCCGATTGCAGGCTCGCAGGCCGGGGGTCAAGCGGCCTGTTTGCAAATGTGCAATGTAGCCCGTGCTCCGGTCAGGCGAATTCATGCCCTACGGGCCGGGCCAGAAGCGTGGTTGCTGCCTGCGTCATGTCGATCTCGCCCGCCAGCAGGCTGGCCACCGTGGCGATGACGGGCGTGCTGACCCCGTGCGCCTGCGCCAGCCGGTGCAGCGCGGGGGCCGTGGCCATGCCCTCGGCCACGCCCTCAAGGGCCGCCGCCGCCGCCCGCGCAGGCGTGCCCGCGCCCACGGCCAGCCCCAGCCGGTAATTGCGCGAGGCCGCCCCCGTGCAGGTGAGCAGCAGGTCGCCAATCCCCGCAAGGCCGGACAGCGTCTCCACCTTGCCCCCCAGCGCGTGTGACAGGCGGGCGAGTTCGGCAATGGCGCGGGTAATCAGCCCTGCGCGCGCGTTCTCGCCCAGTTTGGCCCCCATGGTGGCGCCCGCCGCAATGGCTACCACGTTCTTGGCAGCGCCGCCAAGCTGCACGCCGGTCGGGTCATCGCTGGCATACAGGCGGAAGGCGGGAGTGGTCAGCAGGTCGGCCAGCCTGCGGGCCTGTGCGCGTTCGCTGCTGGCCAGCACGGCGGCGGCGGGCAGGTCTGCTGCCACCTCATGCGCGAAATTGGGGCCGGACAGCACGCCGAGCACGCTATGGGGAAACACCTCGCCCAGCACCTGTAGCGGCATGAGGCCGGTGCCCTGCTCTATGCCCTTGCAGCATGCGATCATGGGCGCGCAGGCGGACAGCGTGCTGGCAACCACGCGCAGGTGTTGCATGGGGCAGGCCAGCAGCATCAGCTCGGCCTGGCGCGGCAGGCTGTCGGTTACGGTAATGGTTTGGGGCAGGGCAAAACCGGGCAGGCGTGGCATGACCCGGCCTGCCGAGAGGGCGGCAGGATTACGCGCCCATAGCGTGACCTGCGCGCCCGCGCGGGCCGCCTGCAGGGCCAGCGCCGTGCCCCAGGCCCCCGCGCCGATGACGGCGATGCGTTTGGTGTGGGTCATGATGTGCGTTCTCCGCAGGTATGTGCCGTGAACCGGCATTCTGTCATTGGCCTAACCGCAATGCGCAGCGCGGGGTTGCCGGGCAAGGGGACGGGCGGGTCTGTATCTGATAAAAGTTTTTGGCGAAGCTTTTTTCCAAAAAGCTTCGGAAGACGTCGCCTTTTTTCAAAAAGGCGACACCCAAAAACTTTTATCTTTTAAGGCGTAGCCTCGATCGGGTCTGCCGTCATGCGCTGCGCCATCTCCGCGAGCGGCCAGCGCGGGCGCGGGCGCAGGGCGATGTCGTCGGGTATGGGCAGGCCCGCCTCACGGCGCGCGCGCATGGTCTCGATCGCGGCCCACGCCACCATCACCGCGTTATCGGTGCACAGCCGCAGCGGAGGGGCGGCAAAGGGCAGGTCGTGGCGGGCGGCAAAATCACGCAGGCTGGCCCGCAGCACGCCGTTGGCCGCAACGCCGCCAGCGACCACCAGCGTGGTCGGGCGCTCCATCATCTCCAGCGCATGGCCAAGGCGGTCGATCACGATGTCGCTTACCGCCTGCTGGAAGCTCGCGGCAATATCGGCGGCTTCCTGCCGGGGCAGGGCGGTGCGCACGGCCGTGGGCAGCTTCTGCGTCACGGCGGTTTTCAGGCCGGAGAAGGAAAAGTCACAGCCCGGCCGGCCCATCAGCGGGCGGGGCAGGGAGACCGCGCGCGGGTCGCCCTCACGCGCCAGCGCTTCCACCGCCGGGCCGCCCGGCCAGCCAAGGCCGAGCATCTTGGCCACCTTGTCAAACGCCTCGCCCGCCGCGTCATCAATCGTGCCGCCCAGCCTGCGGTAGTGGCCCACGCCTTCCACCGCGATGCACTGGCAGTGCCCGCCTGACACGAGCAGGAGCAGGTAGGGAAACGGCGCGCCATTTTCAGCAACACCCGGCAGGCGGGCGGTCAGGGCATGGGCCTCGATGTGGTTGACGGCAATGAAAGGCTTATCAAGGGCTATGGCCATGCCCTTGCCCATGTCGGCGCCCACGATCAGCCCGCCAATCAGCCCCGGCCCGCAGCTTGCGGCTATGGCGCCGAGTTCGTGGGGCTGCATGTTCGCCTTGGCCAGCGTGTCGCGCACCAGCGCGGGCAGGGCGGCAAGGTGGGCGCGGGCGGCAATTTCGGGCACGACCCCGCCAAATGGCACATGGCCGGATTGCGTTAATGTCGTTTCTGCCACGATCCGGCCGTCTGTCGCCACGATGGCGCAGGCGGTGTCATCGCACGAAGATTCAATGGCCATAACGGGAGTTGGCAGATCGGGTGGGGTCTGGTCGCTTGCGTGCATGGCGTAATTTACAATCCGGATGTGTCGAATGTCATCTTTCCTTTATCGCGATGCGGTAATAGACACGCGATATGGAGTCCGCAAAGCCATCCGCCCCGTTTCCATCGTCCGCGCTACAGAAAGTCGCGGCCGAGGCTGCTGCACGCCAGCGAAAGGAAACTACACAGACCGAGCCCCACCGGCGGCAGCTGCCGCTGAAGGTCGGAACGCGGGCCTCCCCGCTGGCGCTGGTGCAGACGCGCGCCTTCCTCACGGTGCTGACCCGCTTCTGCCCCGTGCTGCGCGACATGGGCGCGTTCCAGGAGCACCAGATCAGCACCACGGGCGATCAGGTGCTCAACCGCAAGCTGGCTGAAATTGGCGGCAAGGGCCTGTTCGCCAAGGAAATCCATGAAGCGCTGCTTGATGGGCGGATCGATTTTGCCGTTCACAGCCTCAAGGATCTCGAAACCACGCTGCCGCCGGGGCTGGTGCTGGCCTGCACGCTCAAGCGCGAGGATGCGCGTGATGTGCTGATCCTCGGCCCCGGCTGTGGCGAGCCTGACCCGGCCGACCCGTATGCCGTGCTGCCGCAGGGTGCTTTGGTGGGCTGTGCCTCGGTGCGGCGGCAGGCGCAGATGCTGCATGTGCGCCCCGACCTGAAATTCGGCCTGCTGCGTGGCAATGTGCAGACCCGGCTCGACAAGCTGGCCGCGCGGCAGTGCGATGCGACCCTGCTGGCCTATGCGGGCCTGCGCCGCCTTGGCATGGAAGACCGCGCCGACGTGATCCTTGACCCCACTATCATGGTGCCGGCGGCGGGGCAGGGCATTGTGGGCGTGACCGTGCGCGAAAGCGACGTGGAACTGCGCGAACTGCTTTCCGCCATCGAGGATTACGAGGCCCGCGCCGTGGCTACCGCCGAGCGCGCCCTGCTGGCCGAGCTTGATGGCTCGTGCCGTACCCCCATTGGCGGTTACGCGCGGCTGATCCCGGTCGTGGCCGGTGGTGCGCCGGAACTGCACCTGACCGGGCTTGTGGCGCGCGAGGACGGTTCCTTCCTGCTCAAGCGCTCGATCAGCGGCGCGCCGTCTGATGCCGCGCGACTGGGCCGTGACCTTGGCCGCAGCCTGCGGGCCGACAGCCCGGCTGATATTTTTGCCGAAAGCGCCTAATCCGCCATCCGACCCCGTTGCGCGCAACGGGGTCATCATTACCCGCCCCCCGCCGGGCCTCGCCCCCACCATGGCGGCGGTGGGCGGACTGGGGTGGCAGGCCATCGCCGCCCCCCTGCTGCATGTCGAAACCCTTGCCCTGGCCCGGGGCACGCCCCGGCCCGATGCCATCGTGCTGACCAGCGGGCAGGCCATTGCCGCCGTCAATCGCCCTGCGTGGCACGATGTGCCCTGTTACGTTGTGGGCCACGCTACGGGTGAGCGTGCACGGGCCGTCGGCTTTGCGCATGTCATCACGGCGGCTGGCACGGCGGATGATCTGAGCGCGTTGCTGCGTGCGGCCCTGCCCGCGCGGGGTCTGCTGCTGCTGGCCGTGGGGCGTGGTTACGGACATGACATGGCGCGGGCGCTGCGGGCGGAGGGGTTTCGCGTGGTGCGGCGCTGTGTCTATGCGGTCAGCCCCGCGCGGCGTCTGCCCCCGCAGGCGGCACAAGCGCTCGGGGCAGGGCAGGTGGCGGCGATCCTGTTCTATTCCACCCGCACGGCGCAGGCTTTTCTTGCCGTGCTGGGTGCCTCGCAGGCTGCGAGGCTGAGGCAGGTAGTCGCCGTGGCCATGTCAGATGGCGTGGCAGCCGCCCTGGCCACCGGGCCTGCTTGGCGGGCCATACGCGTGGCGGGGCGGCCGGATCAGGCCGCCATGCTCGCCTGCCTTGGCGAAGCCCGCTGAACCGCAAGCCCCCCAAATGGTGGTTTTTTTAAAAATGGCTGCCCGTGCAAAGGGATTGCACGAAGCATGAAAAAAGGCCGGGAGCATCTGCCCCCGGCCTTTTGGCTGTAGCCGTAACGGCCAGAAGGATCAGGCGTGGCCCGGCGTCTGGTCAAACGAGTTACGCTTGGCCTGCCACAGCGCCACGAAGTCGATCGGCTGCAGCACCACGGGCGGGAAGCCGCCATCGCGCGTGACTTCGCTGAGGATGTTGCGCACATAGGGGAAGATCAGGCGCGGCACTTCAACGAGCAGGATCGGCTCGACCAGTTCGGCAGGCGGGTTGGTCAGGGTCACGATGCAGGCATAGGCCAGCTCGGCAATGAACACCGGACGCCCCTGCGGGCCACCTTCCTGCTGCGGCGGTTCGCTGGCCTCGGTCTTTACGGCCAGGATCACCTCAAACACCATCTGGTCGGGTTCCAGACGGTTGGCCTGCACGTCAATGTTGACCGAAATCTGCGGGTTGGTGCGCAGCGTTGCGAAGATTTCAGCCCCGGCGGGCACTTCGAACGAGAGATCCTTGATGTATTGCAGGTTGATTGCCAGAGGCTGCGCCGGGGGGGCGCTCTGGCCGTTTTCTGGGGTGGGCGGCTGAGTCGTGTCGGACATGCTTGTCTGTATTCCCCACAAGATATACGCGAAAAGAAAGGGTACCGTATTCTCTGGCCGTAGCATGGGTATGCAGGTGATGCCATACCAGCTGCCGGAATTTTAACGCCCCTCGCGCATTGTGCTGGCTCCGGGCGTTGCCTATGTTGTGGCGCAGGGTAATCTTTGGCAGGCTGGCCCGCCTGCGGTGATGGACGCGCGGCATGAATTTTTCTTTTGGTCATTTTCCGCTGGATCTGATTGTTCTGGGGCTGGTGGCTGTTTTTCTAGTGCTGCGGCTGCGTAGCATCCTTGGCCGCCGTGTCGGCGCCGAACCGGCGGCCCGTCCCATGGCAGCACCGCCCGTGGCCCCCACGGTGGTGGAAACAGCGCCCGAGCCGCCCCCGCCCAGCGTTACATACGACATCCCCACGCCCGATACGCGCGTGGGCGGCGTGCTGGCCCGCATTGGGGCACTCCAGCCCGATTTCACGCCAGACGGGTTTGCCAAGGGCGCTGAGGCGGCCTTTCGCCAGATCGTGACCGCCTACGCGGCAGGCGACCTGAACACGCTGCGCACGCTGCTCACGGCGGCCACCTTCACCGCGTTCGAGGCCGCGATCCAGTCTCGCCAGCAGGCGGGCGAGACCCTGCGCAGCGAAATCCGCGATATTACCGATATCGCCATCATTGGCGCGGATGTTGACGAGACGACAGGCCCCAATCCTGTCGCCCATATCGAGGTGCGCATCGTGTCCGACCAGATCAGCGTTACGATGGATGGCAACGGGCAGCCCGTAGCGGGCGTGGATGCCGTGACCGAGTTCTCCGACCTGTGGGTGTTCGAGCGCGTGCTTGGCGTCAGTGGTGGTGGCTGGCGGCTTGGAGCAAGCCGTAGCGCATAGGCAGAATGAACTGCCTTACTTTCATCAATAAAGTCATGATAAATACATCTTTATGAAAGTGTTCAAGCGTATTGCGCCGCTGTGCGCCGTTGCCGCCCTGTGCGGGTGCCATATGGAGTCCCCCACGCTGGGGGCAAAGGCGCCATCCCACCATGCCCACGCGCTCTCCTTCAGCAAGCTGCCCGGCTGGCAGGATGATGCGCACGAAGAGGCGCTGCCCGTTTTTCTGGCGGAATGCCACAAGATCGAGAGCCTGCCGCCCGAAAGCGGGCTGGGGGGTGATTCTTCTGCGCATGCGGGTCATCAGGTTGGCGACTGGCAGCCCGCCTGCACGGCGGCCCGCGCGGTGCCAGCCGGCGACCGGGCCGCGGCGCGTGCGTTTTTCGAGCAATGGTTCGTGCCGACCCGCCTGCCCGCAGGCAAGCGCGCCGGGGGCATGCTGTTCACCGGCTATTACGAGCCCGAGATTCGCGGTTCCCTGCGTCGTGGCGGCATTTACCAGACCCCCGTCTATCGCCGCCCCCCCGACCTGCTGCGCCAGCGTGACGCGCAGGGCAATGTCGTGACCGGGCGCATGCATGACGGGCAGATTGTGCCCTACTGGACCCGCGCGCAGATCGATGCGGGCGCGCTGGCGCATGAAAAGCTTGAACTGCTGTGGCTGGCCGACCCGGTGGACCTGTTCTTTTTGCAGATTCAGGGTTCAGGCCGCGTGCGCCTGCCCAATGACGAGGTGGTCCGCCTTGGCTTTGATGGCCTCAATGGCCAGCCCTATGTGCCGCTGGGCCGGGCCATGGTGGCGCAGGGCCTGATTGGCAGCGATGATGTTAACATGGCCTCCATCCGGGGCTGGCTGGAAGCGAATCCGGGCAAGGCGCGGGCGGTGATGGAGCAGAACCCGAATTACGTCTTCTTCCGCCAGCTGCCTTCCGACAGCCCGCTGGCCGGTGCGCCGGGCGCGCTGGGCGTGCCGCTTACGCCGGGGCGCTCCATGGCGGTCGACCGCTCTTACATTCCGCTGGGAAGCCCGGTATGGGTGCAGGCGCAGGTTCCGGTTTCAGGCCACCTGGCCACATGGAACAGGCTCGACTTCGCGCAGGATCTGGGCACCGACATAAAGGGACCGGACCGGGCCGATCTGTATATGGGCTGGGGGCCGGAGGCGGCGCAGGCGGCGGGAAACCTGCATTCACCCGGCCAGATGATCCTGCTGGTGCCCCGCAGCGAACCGGGGCGAGAAAAGAAGCACAGCCACAAGCACAAACATAAACACTAGATCCGCTCCGGGCGGAGTTAAGAGCGTAGCAGCATCATGACAGGGCGACCCCGCGCGGGGCAGGTTTCCGCATCCACACCGCGCCTGCCGCGGACTGTCCGTTACACCGAGGGGCCGCATCTGCTGGTGCGCGGCGACTGCCTGCGCGCGCTGCGCCGCATGGAGGCCGATAGCGTGGATGTGGTCGTGACCTCGCCGCCCTATAATATCGGCCTGAAATACCGCACCTACCGCGACCGGCTGGAAGAGGACGGCTATCTGGACTGGATGGTCGAGATCGCGCGTGAGGTGCGGCGCGTGATGCGGCCCGATGGCTCGTTCTTCCTCAACGTGGCGGGGTCATCGGCCCAGCCCTGGCTGCCGTTCGAGCTGATGGTGCGGCTGCGCGAGGTATTCGTGCTGCAAAACCATATTACCTGGGTCAAGTCCATCTCGGTCGGCAACGACACGCATGGCCACTTCAAGCCGGTCAACAGCCACCGTTACCTCAACCGTAACCATGAGCACCTGTTCCACCTCACGCGCGGGGGCGATGTGGGGCTGAACCGGCTCGATATTGGCGTGCCCTACATGGACAAGTCGAACATCGTGCGCCGTGGCCACCGGCAGGACCGACGCTGCCGGGGCGATACGTGGTTCATCCCGTATGAGACGGTGCAGGGCAAGGCGCAGAAATTCCATCATCCCGGCACGTTTCCCGTGCGGCTGCCACAGATGTGCATCCGCCTGCATGGCAAGAGCGCGCCCGTGGTGCTCGACCCCTTCATGGGCACGGGCACCACGCTCGTCGCTGCCGTGCGCGAAGGGGGGCGGGGCATCGGAATCGATCTGGATACCATCTATGTCAATGTGGCCCGGCAGCGCGTACGTCAGGCTATGGCCACGGCGGATGCTGGCGCGGATGGGATGGATGATCGAAATTCTTGATCGTTTTTATCGAAACGATTATTTTGACAAATAATCCTCCAATCGACCAGAACATCCGCAGGCCAAGCGAAAGGGTTTTGCATGTCGATGAGGAAGATGGTTGCGGCGGCAGTGGTGGCAGGGGGCGTGGTGTATGGCGGCACGGTCGCCTATCTCACCCATTTTGACCACGCAACCGCGCCCGCCCCTGCGGGTGCGGGGGTAGATGCGGTGTCACGCGCCGCGCTGGATGTGGTGCGCGAGGCGCGATGTGATTACTGCCACGCGGCCAAGGTTGAGCTGCCGTTTTACTTCCACCTTCCCGTGGCGCAGCCGCTCATGAGCCGTGACCGCGCCGAGGGGCTGCGCCACTTCCGCGTGGAGCCGGTGATCGACGCGCTGCACAATGGCAGCCTGCCCGATGAGGAAAAGCTGGCCCGCATCGAGGAAGTCATCAACCAGAACCGCATGCCCCCCACGCTGTACCTGCTCATGCACTGGCATGCCCATCTTTCCGCCAGCCAGCGCGAGAGCATGCTCAACTGGATTGCGCAGGTGCGCCGCCAGCATTACGCCACGCCTGGCGTGGCCGACCGCTTTGCCGCCGAACCCGTGCAGCCCATTCCCGAATCGATCACGGTGGATGCCAGCAAGGTCACGCTGGGCCAGCGCCTGTTCTTTGACCGCAGGCTGTCGGGTGATGAAAAGTCGAACTGCGCCTCGTGCCACAGCCTGCAGCATGGCGGCGTGGACGGGCTGGTCACGGCTACCGGCATTGACGGGCAGAAGGGGCCGATCAACGTACCGACGGTGTTTGATGCGGGCTTCAGCAGATGGCAGTTCTGGAACGCGCGCGCCGACACGCTGGCGCAGCAGGCGGCAGGGCCGGTCATGAACCCCGTCGAGATGGGATCGCATGACTGGAGCGCCGTGGCAGACCGCCTGCGCGCCGACCCGACCTACGCGCCTGCGTTCGAGGCCGCCTTTGGCAGCGACACGATTGATGAGACCACCATCACCAACGCCATTGCCGAATATGAAAAGACGCTGATTACGCCTGACAGCCGCTTTGACCAGTATCTGAAGGGCGATGACGCGGCGCTCAACACGCAGGAAAAGCATGGCTACGCGCTGTTCAAGCAGGTGGGCTGCGCGGGGTGTCATACCGGCCCGTCCATGGGTGGGCAGGCGCTTGAGCCGATGGGGCTGGAAGGCGATTATTTCGCGGCCCGTGGCGGCACGCTGACCGATGCCGACAAGGGGCGCTTTGAAGTCACCCACGACCCGGCCGACATGGAGCGCTTCAAGGTGCCCAACCTGCGCAACATCGCGCTGACCGCGCCCTACTTCCATGATGGCAGCGTCAAGACACTTGATGACGCCGTGCGCAAGATGGCGCGTTACCAGACGCCGGACCATGACATGTCGAACCAGGATGTGGCGGATATCGTGGCCTTCCTCAACACGCTGACGGGGCGCTATCAGGGCGAGACCCTGCGCAACACGACACCTTGAGAGGATAAACGTTTCCGGGCGCCGCCTTTTTGAAAAAAGGCGGCGCCCTTTTGAATCGTTTTGAAAAAAGCTTCATCAAGCGCTTCCGGCGGTTTTCCCGGCTGGCTTTTCGGGGCTTTTGCGCAGGGGCCATGCCTGAAAACATGGACCTTGCGGGCGCGGTATGATTCTATGCGCGCAGGCCACCGGCCCGCAGAAAGGAATCATACCGTGAGGCAGCGCAGACTGAACGAGGAGGAACAGGCCCTGTGGGCGGCCTTCGCGCAGGGTATCGCGCCGCTACGGACCGCGCCACGCCACACGGGCCAGACGCCACCACCCGCTTCGCCGCCTGCCGTGCCGCCCGAGGCTGACCGGCCGGGCATGAGCCGGGCCGCCATCATGCAGCGCCTTGCGCAGGGCGGCGTGCACGCGGTGCACCAGACCGCCGGGCACAGCCTGACGGTGCAGAAGGGCAAGGGCGGCGCATTCGAGATCGGGGTGCGCAGGCCGGGGCTCGATGATACGAGCTGGCGCGGGCTGGTGAGCGGCAAGCTGCGCCCCGAGCGCAGGCTCGACCTGCACGGGCAGGTGGCGCAGACGGCGTTCCACCGCCTGCACGGCTTTCTCATTCAGGCCCATGCCGACAACGTGCGCTGTGTCGAGATCATTACCGGGCTGGGCAGCGGCCATAATGGCGGCATCCTGCGGCGCGAGCTGCCATTGTGGCTGGGGCGCGGCGATCTTGGCCGCCTGATCCTGGCCGTGGTGCACCCGCATGCGGCCAATCAGGGTGCCGTGCGCGTGCTGCTGCGCAGGCCGGGGCGCGGCGTTTACCGCTAGCGCCGCTCAGCCCAGCCGCCAGGTGGGCAGGTTGGCGGCCAGCCAGCGGCGCAGGGTCATGATGCTTGAGGTATCGCCCGAGATCTGACGCAGCGCCTCGGTCGCGTCCGTGCCGGTGAGCAGCGTGCGGCCCGCATCATGCGTCATGGCCTGCAGGGCGCCGTCACGCAGCGCCTGCGTGGTGGCCGCCCGCCACCGCGCCAGCGTGGCCGATGAGGTGAGCATGGGCCGCACCAGCGCCAGATCCACGCCCGCAGCGCCCGCCAGCGGCCTGAGTGCGGCATGGAGCAGGCTGTTCAGCGCCGAGCGTGCATCCTGACGCAGGCGGTCTTCCATGTTCATGATCGTCTGGCCGGGCAGGGCGAAGGGGCCGGGCCGGTCGGTCAGGGCAAACAGGGCAGGGCAGCCCGCCTGCGCCAGCGTGCTGGTCAGCGCCGCCGTTTCGGGCGTGCCCAGCGGGTCGGTAATCTGGATGACATCGACCTGATTGTCGCGCAGGGCGGCGGCGGCGGCCTGCGGCGTGGCAAGGCCCGTAACCGGTATGGGCCGCAGCCCGAACAGCGTCATGGCCAGCACGGTGGGCAGTTCGATGCCGGTCAGCGTCGAGACGGCAATGCGCACGGGTCGGTCGCGCATGAAGCTGCCAAGGCTGCGGTGCAACTGTGTGCGCCCGATCACGATCGGCACCGTCAGGCTGAGCAGCAGCGGCAGCCAGCGGCTGTAATCGAAATGAATGCGCGGGTCGCCGCACAGCGAGGAGACCAGCGCCTGTCCGGGTGCGGCCAGCGCCATCATGCCATCGGATGCGAACTGGGAATCGAACAGGTTGGCCCCCGTCACCCCGTCCTGCCCCACGGTATCGCGCACGCTCAGCGGGTTGGGCAGGCCCAGCGCCTGGCCCAGCGCCGTGGGCAGGATGGGGCTCCACCGTTCCGCCATGGCGCTGTGGCTGCCCGCCACGAGCAGCCCCGGCGTGCCTGTGGGCGACTGGGGCAGGCGCTCACGCGGGAGTTCCGAGGCCCGTACGCCCCACGGCAGGGCGGAACCTGCGGCCACAAGGGCCATGAAAGCCCGGCGGTTGATCATGGCTGGCGTCGCCGGTGGGGCCTGTGCGCCGCCTGCGTGCTGTCGGGCCATGCTGCATGAAGGCAGGGGGGCTGGTCAGGGCGGGGCAGGGAGCGTGGAACGGACATGGCGCTATTCTTATGGCCAGTGGACTTCCGGGGGAAGGCTCATGAGGATGGCTTCGGTGTTTCCGCCGGTTTTGAGGCCAAAAATCGTGCCACGATCATGCAGCAGGTTGAACTCGACATACCGCCCGCGCCGGACAAGCTGCGCCTTGCGCTGCTCTTGCGTCCACGGCTCCATCATGCGGCTGCGCACGATGTCGGGATAGGTTTCCAGAAAGCCAAGCCCCACATCGCGGGTGAACGCGAAATCGGCATCGAGGTTGCCGGTATTGAGCCGGTCATAGAAAATGCCGCCCAGGCCGCGCGCTTCATCGCGGTGGGGCAGGTAGAAGTATTTGTCGCACCACTCCTTGAAGCGGGGATAATACTCCGGGTCATGCTTTTCGCACGCCTTGCGGAATCCGTCATGAAAACGTTCGCCATCGCTGATGGCCTCGGCGCTTTCGGGGAACATGGGGGTAATGTCGCCGCCTCCGCCAAACCAGCCCTGCGTGGTGATGATCATGCGGGTGTTGAAATGGGCCGCGGGCACGAGCGGGCTGCACATGTGGGCGACGAGGCTGATGCCGGTGGCAAAAAAGCGCGGGTCTTCCGACGCGCCGGGAATCGAGTCGCGGAAGCCGGGGCTGAACACCCCGCTCACGGTGGAGACATTGACCCCCACCTTTTCAAACACGCGCCCGCGCATGAGGCTGATCACGCCGCCGCCGCCGGGGGTGCCATCCTCATTGGTGCGCGACCACGGCTTGCGCTCGAAGCGGCCCGCCGCTTCCTTGCCGGGCAGGGTGGGCGTGCCAGCGGTCACGGCCTCATCCTCGATCTGTTCAAAGGCCGTGCAGATCCGGTCGCGCAGGGTTTCAAACCAGGTCCGGGCCGTGTCCTTCAGTGCGTCGTGGGCGACGGGGGTGCGGGAAATTGTCATGTTCGTCTCATCTAGCCCGTTCTGGTCGTTCGCGATGGATATTACGGGTGCCCGTTTGTTCCACTTATTGCAAGACGGGTGATTGCAAGACCGGTCGCGCTGCCGCTAGGAAGGAGGCCAGCCCAGCGCAGGAACGCGGCGGGATATGGAAATTGTGGCGGGAACGTAGCAGACATGCATGAACCGGGTCATCGGCAGCGCGGGGCGCAACCCTGGCGCATCATGTTACGGCATGGCCTGCTGCTTGGCGGGTTGCTGGCGGCCCTGCCTGTGGGCAAAGGGGCCATGGCGCACGACTACCGCGAGCCGCCGCCCCAGCACTGGAGCTTTCAGGGCCCGCTGGGGCATTTTGACATGGCGGCCGTGCAGCGTGGCTACACGGTGTATGCCCAGGTCTGTTCCGCCTGCCACGGCATGAAGTCCGTGACCTATGGCGATCTGGCCGGGCTGGGGCTGAAGGAGGCGGATGTCAACGCGCTGGCGGCCAGCCACCGCATTCCCGCAGGCGTGGATGCGGGCGGCCACCCGGTCAGCCGCCCCGCCAACATGGATGACCACCTGCTCTCCCCCTATCCCGATGCGCATGCGGCCGCCGCGGCCAATCATGGCGTGGTGCCGCCCGACCAGTCGCGGCTTGCCGTGGTGCATCCCGGCGGGGTGGACCGCATCTATGCCTTCCTGACCGGCTATGGACAGACCCCGCCCGCAGGCACGGTGGTGCCGCCGGGCACGTTCTACAACCCGTATGCCGCCAATGGGCAGATCGCCATGCCGCCGCCTTTGTATGAAGGCGGCATTACATACCCCGATGGCACGCCCGCCACGGTCGAGCAGCAGGCGCGTGATGTCACGACCTATCTGGCCTGGGTGGCCAGCCCGCACCTGACGGCGCGCCATCGCGCAGGGGTGGGGGCGAGCGTGTTCCTGCTGATCCTGCTTGTACTTTCCATCTGTCTGAAACGGAGAACGTGGTCCAATGTCCACTAACGCTGCCACCGGCGAGCAGATCGAGCCGGTTATCGGCCTGATCGGCGGGTCCGGCCTGTATGATATCGAAGGCCTTGAGGACAAGGAATGGCGCACGGTCGAGACCCCGTGGGGCAAGCCGTCCGACCAGCTTCTGTTTGGCAGGCTTGATGGCGTGCGCTGCGTGTTCCTGCCGCGTCATGGCCGGGGCCACCCGCTGCCGCCCTCGCGCCTGAACTACCGCGCCAATATCGATGCGCTCAAGCGTTCGGGCGTGACCGATATCGTCTCGCTCTCGGCGGTCGGCTCGCTCAAGGAAGAACTGCCGCCGGGCCATTTCGTGGTCATCGATCAGTTCATCGACCGCTCGTTCGCGCGCGAGAAGAGCTTTTTCGATACCGGCTGCGTGGCCCATGTCGGCATGGCCGACCCGCTGTGTCCGCGCATTGGCGATGTGCTTGAAGGCCAGTGCCGCGAACTCGGGCTGGATGTGACCCGTGGCGGCACCTACCTGGTCATGGAAGGCCCGCAGTTCTCCACCCGCGCCGAGAGCAACCTCTACCGCTCATGGGGTTGCTCGGTGGTGGGCATGACCAACATGCCCGAGGCCAAGCTCGCCCGTGAGGCCGAGATCTGCTACGCCACCGTCGCCATGGTCACCGATTATGACTGCTGGCACGACGACCATGACAGCGTCACGGTCGATGCAGTGGTCAAGGTGATGCAGCAGAACGCCAGCCGCGCGCGCGCGCTCGTGCGTTCGGTCATTCCCAAGCTCGGCGCGAAGCGTGGCCCCTGTTACGCAGGTTGCGACCGCGCACTCGAGCACGCCATCATCACCGCACCTGAAAAGCGCGACCCGGCCCTGCTTGCCAAGCTTGAGGCCGTTGCAGGCCGCGTACTGAACCGCAGCTAAAAAAACGTTTAAAAACAGACGTTTTTAGGTGCCGCCTTTTTTTAAAAAGGCGGCATTTTTTTTATAGCCAGTGCTCGAAAAAGCTCAGCGTGCGCTGCATGGCCAGGGTGGCGGCGGCCTCGTTGTAAGACGGGCGATCCGTGCAGCCAAAGCCGTGATCGGCACCCTCATAGGTAAAGATCTCGATCTCCTCATGTGCAGCCCGGATGGCGTCCACGTCGTCTGCCGGAATATGGGCGTCTTCCGCGCCAAAATGCAGCTGCACGGGGCAGTTGGGCACTTGGCTGCGGGTCTCGGCAATGCCGCCGCCATACCATGCCACCGCCGCCGCGAAGGCCTTGGTGTGGCATGCGGCCTCCCATGCCAGCTTGCCGCCCCAGCAGAACCCCACGATGCCCTTCTTCTCGGTTGTCAGCACATCGGCTGCGGCCACGAGGTCGCGCAGCGCGTTCTCCTGCCCTGTTTCGGCACGCAGTTTCAGCCCTTCGTGTACGCCCGCATTGTCATAGGGCAGGATGGCATCGCGCCGCGCGCGGTCAAACAGGGCGGGGGCAATGGCCTGATAGCCCTGGGCGGCAAAGGCGTCGCACACCGCGCGGATATAGGGGGTAACGCCAAATATTTCCTGCACCACCACCACGGCGCGCGCCGCATCGGGCCGACCGGCCCGATAGGCGGAAAATTCATGCCCGTCCGCCGCTGTAACGGTTACGACTGCGCCCATGGTTTTCACTCCATTATTTCCTTCATTGTCTGGCAAAGAATGATGCCGCCTGCCCTGACGTCAATATGAAACCCGCGTGAAGGACGACTTTATGAGAATTCTTTCTCATGAAGGCCCGCGCTGCCGGGCGGCATCATGGAATCGGCATGGCCGCGTGTCATGCATTGTGGGGAGGGCTGTTCCGCCGCTTTTGATGGGGGATAAGGTAATTCATTAAACCATTGATATTTATATGGAAAATATCAATTTCTCCCTGGTGGGTCTTTTGCGCGCGAATTCTGCGCCGTCTCGCTCCGTGCCATTCTTGACACCTGTGGGGGGGCTACCTATCTGGTGTTTAGCACTCTCACGAGGGGAGTGCTAACGCGATGCGGCCTGGCGCGCGCGCCAACCGGTGGCGTTGCTTGATTCAAGGGCGTTACCTTTAGAAGATTTGGAGCGATCCATGACGAAATTTCGTCCCCTGCATGACCGTGTGGTCGTCCGTCGCCTTAAGAGCGAGGAAAAGACAGCAGGTGGTATCATCATCCCTGAGACCGCCAAGGAAAAGCCGATGGAAGGCGAGGTGATCTCGGTGGGCGCAGGTGCCCGTAACGAGCAGGGCCAGATTGTGGCCCTCGACGTGAAGGCGGGTGACCGCGTCCTGTTCGGCAAGTGGTCGGGCACGGAAGTGACGATCAACGGTGAAGAACTGCTGATCATGAAGGAAAGCGACATCATGGGCGTGGTCGCCTGACCCACCCGCGCTTTCCACACCGGGTAACCTTTTAAAAAACCTTTCCATACGGAGAAGAGAACAATGGCAGCCAAGGACGTAAAGTTCGGCGGTGAAGCCCGCCAGCGCATGCTGCGTGGCGTGGACATTCTGGCCGATGCAGTAAAAGTGACGCTGGGCCCCAAGGGCCGTAACGTCGTGCTCGACAAGAGCTTCGGCGCACCGCGCATCACGAAGGACGGTGTCTCCGTCGCCAAGGAAATCGAACTGGCTGACAAGTTCGAGAACATGGGCGCGCAGATGGTTCGTGAGGTCGCCTCCAAGACCAACGACATCGCGGGCGACGGCACCACCACGGCAACCGTGCTGGCACAGGCCATCGTGCGTGAAGGCGCCAAGGCTGTTGCCGCCGGCATGAACCCGATGGACCTCAAGCGCGGCATCGACAAGGCGGTTGGCGTTGTCGTTGAAGAGCTGAAGAAGAACGCCAAGAAGATCACCACGCCTGCCGAGACCGCGCAGGTCGGCACGATTTCCGCCAATGGCGAGCATGAAATCGGCGAGATGATCTCCAAGGCGATGCAGAAGGTCGGCTCCGAGGGCGTGATCACGGTGGAAGAGGCCAAGGGCCTGCACACCGAACTCGACGTGGTCGAGGGCATGCAGTTCGATCGTGGCTACATCTCCCCGTATTTCGTGACGAACGCGGAGAAGATGACCGTCGATCTGGACAGCCCCTACATCCTGATCCACGAGAAGAAGCTCTCCTCGCTCCAGCCCATCCTGCCGCTGCTTGAAGCCGTCGTGCAGTCCGGCCGTCCGCTGCTGATCATCGCTGAAGATGTCGATGGCGAAGCGCTGGCGACCCTGGTGGTCAATAAGCTGCGTGGTGGCCTGAAGATCGCCGCCGTCAAGGCGCCGGGCTTTGGTGACCGCCGCAAGGCCATGCTGGAAGACATCGCGATCCTGACCGGTGGTCAGGTCATCAGCGAAGACCTCGGCATCAAGCTCGAGAGCGTGACGCTGGACATGCTGGGCACCGCCAAGAAGGTGCACATCGACAAGGAAAACACCACCATTGTCGAAGGTGCGGGCGCAGGCGAGGCCATCAAGGGCCGTTGCAGCCAGATCCGCGCGCAGATCGAGGAAACCACCTCCGACTACGACCGCGAGAAGCTGCAGGAACGTCTGGCCAAGCTGGCTGGCGGTGTTGCCGTGATCCGCGTGGGTGGTTCCACCGAGATCGAGGTGAAGGAGCGCAAGGACCGCGTGGACGACGCCCTGCACGCAACCCGTGCGGCTGTTGAAGAAGGCATCGTTCCCGGTGGTGGCACGGCGCTGGCACGCGCATCCACCAAGCTTGGTGGCCTGCACTTCCATAACGACGACCAGCGCGTCGGCGCGGACATCATCCGTAAGGCCCTGCAGGCTCCGCTGCGCCAGATCGCCCACAACGCGGGTGAAGATGGTGCGGTCATCGCTGGCAAGGTTCTGGAAAACGACACCTACACCTTCGGTTTCGATGCCCAGATCGGCGACTACAAGGACCTGGTGGAAGCTGGCATCATCGACCCGATGAAGGTCGTGCGCACGGCGCTGCAGGATGCGGCATCGGTCGCGGGCCTGCTCATCACCACCGAGGCGATGGTTGCCGAGCGCCCCGAGAAGAAGCCCGCTGCACCGGAAGGTGGCATGGGCGGCATGGGTGGCATGGGCGGCATGGATTTCTGATCCGGCCAGCCCTGCGCACCCCGGCCCCAAGCTGCAGCACGGGGCCGGATGCCAGAATAAAAAAGGGGGAAGGGCCATTGGCCTTTCCCCCTTTTTTTATGGTCCGGGCGTTTCATCATGTCGGGATCATTTGACACGGGTGCCCATTTCATGCTGCCCCTATGGGTGCACGAACGGCGTGGAAGTGGCAGGGTGTTTTCCGGATGCCCCGTTTTTTCATGGCGGTAAAGGCACACGCGCCCGGATTGCCGGTATTAGGACCGGCAAGGATGGCGCTGGAGAAGAGACTGGCTATGGCTACCGGAAAAGTAAAATGGTTCAACGCAACCAAGGGTTTTGGCTTCATCATGCCTGATGATGGCGGCAAGGACGTGTTTGTGCACATCACGGCGGTGCAGGCTGCTGGCCTGCGTGGCCTGAACGAGGACCAGGCGGTCAGCTACGACATCGCCATGGAGCGTGGCAAGGCTGCCGCGACCAACCTCAAGGCGCTCTGAGGCATCTGCCCCGCACCGCGCGGGGAAGGGCAGGGAGACACGATCAGGAAAGCTGGTCCGCGGATGTGTCCTGCGCCTGCAGGAAGGCCGTGATCTCCCGCGCCGCCGCACTCAGGCCAAGGCGGCGCACTGCCACCCCTTCGGGGAAGGCGGAAAGCAGGCGCGACGGGGTGCGCCGGTCCAGAAGGACGAATACCCCCCTGTCCTGCCTGCTGCGGATCAGGCGGCCAAAGGCCTGGCGCAGGCGCAGGCGGGCAATCCTGTCATCAAAGCGCCCCGGTGCGCCGCCCGACAGGTGAATGCGCCGCTCACGGTGCAGGATATCGGGTCGCGGCCACGGCACGCGCTCGAAGGCGACAAGACGCAGGGCCTCGCCCGGCACATCCACCCCATCACGCATTGCATCCGTGCCCAGCAGGCACGCATTGCGCTCGCTGCGCATGATATCGACCAGCGTTGCGTTATCCATCGGGTCCACATGCTGGGCAAACAGCGGCAGGCCCGCTTCCTCCAGCGGGGTTACGATGCGGCGGTACACCTCGCGCAGGCGCGATATGGCGGTAAACAGCCCCAGCGCCCCCCCGCCCGATGCCATGAAAAGCGTGCGGTAGGCCCCGGCCAGCGCCGCCGGGTCATCATGCGCCACATCGGTAATGATGAAGGCCCGGCTCTGCCTTGCGTAATCGAACGGGCTTGGGAACGATGCCCGTATGGCGGGCGAAGGCAGGTGGATCGCGCCTGAGCGGGCCTCGGCGGCATCCCATGCGCGCTCGGCGCTGTCATTGGTGTTGTCCTCGCCGCTTTCGTCGCGCAGCGTGGCGGAGGTGACCAGCACGCCATGTGCCGGGGCTGCCAGCACGCTGGCGAACGGAATGGTCGGGTCCAGCCAGTGGCGGTACAGCCCCACGTCGCGCTCGCCGGGGTTCTGGCCCTCGCGCCGGTCCATGCGGATGTAATCGATATATTGCGGGGTTTCGCCACCCGTGGGCGGTTCGTTGGCCTGCATGCTGCCCAGCATGGCGCACCAGCCATCCACACGCGCCAGCGCCCGGCGGCGGATGGAGCGGATGGCGGCGGCAATGCGCTCGCGCATGGGGGTGTCGAGCCAGTCGGCCTCGGTTTCCAGCGCTTCATCAAGGCGGGCGACCAGCGTGCGCAGCGGCTCGGCCAGCCGCCTTAACGCCCGTTCCAGCGCCTGCGCCGCCTCATGCAGCGATTCGGGCATGGGGTAGAGGTCGCATTCGCTGTCACTGCGGCGCGGGCCGCCTTCGGGGCTGCCCTGCGTGCGGGCGAGCACCTGCTGGCGCAGTTCATGCAGCAGCACCTCGGAGGGGTTGGACAGCACCGGCTCCTCGCCCCCGGCGGGCACGCGCGCGGCCCGGTGCACCAGGTCAAGGGCGGCCAGGCGGGCCGACCAGCCCGGCGCCGGCAGGGCGCGTGCAGCCATCAGCGCGGTGTCAAGCGGGGTTTCGATGCGGGGGATGTTGGCCAGCAGGTCTTCAAGCCTGCGCCGCAGGCCGCGCGCGCGTGAACGCGCACCTTCGGCGCCGAGCAGCCAGCGCCGCAGTTCGGCGGCTTCGAGCCCTGAGAGTTCAAGGGCGAAGGCGCTGTCCGCCGCATCGGCAATATGGTGGCCCTCATCCATGATGTAGCGGGTGGGGGTGTTGTCCTCGTTGCTGGCGCCAGTGCCATCAAGTGCGTGCCACGCCGCCTGCGACATGACGAGCGCGTGGTTGGCGATCACGAGGTCCGCCGTGCGTGCGCGACGGATGGAGTGCTCCACCATGCATTGCTGGTAATGCGGGCAGGCGCCATGGATGCACTCGCCCCGCCGGTCGGCAATGCCGCTCAGCAGTCCGCGCCCGAATAGATCGGCAAACCAGCCGGGCAGGTCGCCGCCAAACAGGTCGCCATCAAGCGTATGGGCCGCCCACAAGGCCACCAGCGCCAACCCGATAAGGGTGCCATCGCCCGCCTGCCCGCGTGAAAGCGCGATGTTCACGCTCTCCTCCATGTTGAGCAGGCACAGGTAGTTCTCGCGCCCCTTGCGCACCACCACATGGCTGCGGCGCACCGCCGGGTCGGGGTAGAGGCGGGCCAGTTCGGATTCGATCTGGCGTTGCAGGTGGCGGGTATAGGTGCTGATCCACACCGCCCCCCCGTTGCGGCGCGCCCATATATTGGCAGGTGCCACGTAGCCCAGCGTCTTGCCGGTGCCGGTGCCTGCTTCCGCCAGCACCATGTGCGGGTCGCCCTGCGTGGCGCGGGGGGTGAAGGCGCGGGCGGCGACGTGGCTGAATGCCTCCTGTGCCGGGCGGTGTTCGGCCCCTTCGCCAATAATCTCGCGCAGGTGCGCCTGAGCCTCCTCCCCGCTAACCGGGTGCGCGGCAGGAGCAGGGCGCGGGGCGGTTTCTTCCCATTTGGGCAGGCGGGTCCAGACCTTGAGCGCCTCGTCGGGCTGGATCATGCCCGCGGGCAGCGGGCCGCCATCCTTCAGGCCGAGTGCGGCGCAGACCGATGGCCCCCATGCCCACCCGGCCTTGCGCATGCGCCACGCGAGTGCCGCCCGGATGCCGCCTTCGGGCGTGTTGCGCAGACGGGCGAGGCGGCCAAGCATCTCGAAGGCCAGGTCGGGCAGCAGGTCGGCCTCGGGGGCTTCGAGCCTGTCCGCCTCAAGCTCAAGCGCCATGCCCAGCCCGCGCGCGGTGGGGGGCGCTGCGTGGGCGGGCAGGGTGAAGGCGAACAGTTCCAGCAGGTCCAGCCACGGGCAGGGGCGCGGCGGGGGCGGTAGGTCGAGCCTGCGCGCGATGGCGGGCGCATGGATGACCATGGGCGCGGGCCACTGCGGCAGTTCACGGCGAATGTCGGGGGCCTGCATGGACAGGATTTCCCCATCCGGCGTGAGCACCGACCAGGCGCCGTGCCGGGGAAGGATCGCCGGGGCGCTGTCCGGCAGGGGCGGGGTGTCTGGCATGGTCGTCAATGATATAGGGTACAAGCGGGCAGATGTCGCCCGCCGTGTGTCATGCCATTCTTATTGCTGTACCCTATGGTGTGGAATAGGATGGATTGACCCGTGCCCTTCCTGTCCATAGCTTGCCGGTCCATGTCAGAACAGCATCCTGCCCTTATCTCGCCCCTTCCCAAGTCCTGGCCGTTCGAGGAGGCCGCCAAACTGTCCGCGCATGTTGGCGCGCGTGCCGTTACGGCCAACAGACCCGTGCTGCTGGAAACCGGCTATGGCCCGTCCGGCCTGCCGCATATCGGCACGTTTGGCGAGGTGGCGCGCACCTCATGGGTGCGGCAGGCGTTTACGAAGCTGACCGGCCTGCCCACGCGGCTGCTGGCCTTCTCCGATGATATGGACGCCTTGCGCAAGGTGCCTGAGAACGTGCCCAATCAGGAAATGCTGTGCCAGTATATCGGCAAGCCGCTCTCGCGCGTGCCAGATCCGTTCGGCACGCATGAATCCTTTGCCGCCCACAACAATGCCCGCCTGCGTTCCTTCCTTGATGGCTTCGGGTTTGATTACGAATTCGCCTCTTCCACGCAGTATTATGAAGGCGGGCGTTTTGACGCGGCGCTCAGGCGCGTGCTCGAAGTGCATGACAAGATCGTGGCCGTTATCGCCCCCACGCTGGGCGAGGAACGCCGCGCCACCTATTCCCCCGTGCTGCCCATCCACCCGCGCACGGGGCAGGTGATGCAGGTGAAGATGGACGCCATCGACCCTGTCGCGGGCACCGTGCGCTGGACCGATGAAGCGGGCGAAACCTTCGAAACGCCGGTCACCGGCGGCCATGCCAAGATGCAGTGGAAGGCCGACTGGGCCATGCGCTGGTATGCGCTGGGCGTTGATTATGAAATGTCGGGCAAGGACCTGATCGACAGCGTGCGCCTGTCGGGCAAGATCTGCCGCATCCTTGGCGGCCAGCCGCCCGCGGGCCTGACCTATGAACTGTTCCTTGACCAGAACGGGCAGAAGATTTCCAAATCCAAGGGCAATGGCATCTCGGTCGAGGAATGGCTGCGCTACGCCCCGCCCGAAAGTCTGGGCCAGTACATGTTCAACGCGCCGCAGCGCGCCAAGCGGCTGTTCTTTGATGTCATCCCCAAGGCGACGGATGAATATCTGGCCCATGTGGGCAAGGCCCGCGCCATGGAGTCCGCCGATCCCGCGCTGCTGACCAACCCGGCCTGGTTCATCCACAAGGGTGCGATCCCGCACGATGCGGGCAGCCTGGTCACGTTCGGCATGCTGCTCAACCTTGCCTCGGTCGCCAATGCCGAGACGCCGGATGTGTTGTGGAAGTTCATCCAGCGCTACGACGCCGATGCCACGCCGGAAAGTTGCCCCATGCTGGCGCGGCTGGTGGAATACGCGATCGTCTACTACGCCGATTTCGTGCGCCCCACCAAGCAGTACCGCACACCCGACGCACATGAACGCAAGGCGCTGGCCGACCTGGCCCAGGCCCTGCGCGGCATGGAAGGCGGCGATGTCAGCCCCGATGCCTGCCAGAACCTTGTGTTCGAGATTGGCAAGACCCACGGCTTCGAGCCGCTGCGCGCGTGGTTCGGTTGCCTGTATGAAGTGCTGCTGGGCCAGAAGGAAGGTCCGCGCTTTGGCATCTTTGTTGCCCTCTATGGCGTGGCGGAAACCGTGGCCCTGATCGAGGCCGCCCTGACCCGCGCCGAGGGAACAGCGGCCTAAGGGCCTGCCCATGGCTGAACGTCCGACCCAAGACGCAACGCCTGCCCATCCCGATGATGATGGGCGCACCGGGGCAGGCCTGACTCCCGTGCGCCGCCGCAATGCGCTGCTGCGCCACCTGCCGCATGTGCTGGGGCTGCTGCTGCTGGTGGGGGCGGTGATTGTTGTGCAGCGCGAGGTGCGTACCCTGCACTGGCAGGACATCAGCCACGCGCTGCTCACCATTCCCGCCACTACGCTGTGGGCGGGGGCAGGGTTTACGCTGCTGTCCTATCTGGTGCTGTCTTTCTATGACTGGCTTGCCGTGCGGCAGGTAGGCTGCCAGCTTGCCTTCCGGCGCACGGCGTTTGCGGCGTTCTGTTCCTATGTGCTGTCGCATAACCTTGGGTTTTCCGCCATTTCGGGTGCGGCGGTGCGCTTCAGGCTATATGGCAACTGGGGGCTGAAACCCTTTGAGGTCGCGCAGATCATTGCGTTCTGCTCGGCCACCTACCTGCTTGGGGCGGCGGTGCTGATCGGCAGCGTGCTGGTACTGGAGCCGGGTACGGTACCCTTTATCGGGCATGCGCTGCCCACGCCCATGATGCGGCTGGTGGGCTGCGTGTTGTGGGCGGGCGTGGCTGGCTATGTCGTTGCCGGTCGCTACGTGAACGAAATCAGGATCTGGCGCTGGCAGGTCACTTTTCCATCCGCCGGCATGGCGGTGATGCAGACCCTCGTCGCGGCACTCGAGGTCGCGGCGACGGCAGCCATTGCCTACACCTTCCTGCCCGCCGCGCCGGGGCTGGATTATGGCACGTTCCTTGCCATCTACATCGCCTCCTACACCGCGGGGCTGGTGGCCAGCGTGCCGGGGGGCCTGGGCGTGTTTGACGGCACGATGATGCTGGCGCTCGGCGCTTACGTGCCCGCCACGCGCATTGTGACCGCCATCCTGATCTTTCGCCTGTTTTACTACATCGTGCCGCTGTTCGTGGCGGGCATCATGTTCGCGGCGCATGAACTGTTCCTGCGCGGTGATGCCGCCCTTGCGCGCAAGGCGAGCGCGGGCAGCCCCCTGCGTGGCCCGCGACCCGGCAGGCCGAGCCAGGTGATCCGTGAAAGCGAGGCCGATTTTTCGGTGGCGGTGGCGACCGGCGCGGTCTCGCTATGCGGTGGGCTGCTGCTGGCGCTGACCCTGCTCGACCCCGAAAACTGGCTGAACGCAGGCCGCCTGCAACCGCTTTTCGCCATGGTGGGGGATTATCTGCTCTCGCTGATTGGCGTGGTGCTGATCGGGCTGGGCATCGGGTGTTGATTTTCACTGAGAACTGACCCGGGTTTTTCATCAGGAATTGACCCAGCCAGATGCTATTTCAGGCATAGTGAGGCGGGCGGTCAAGAAGAGGATCTGTCCTTTTTGTTTTTTGACGCGGCGGTGCTGGCGCGGAACCTGTAGCTGTCATTTCCTGTCTCGAGGATATGACAGTGATGGGTCAGCCGATCGAGGAGCGCCGTCGTCATCTTCGGGTCACCAAAGACATCACCCCATTCACTGAAGCTGAGATTGGTTGTGATGATGACACTGGTGCGCTCGTAGAGGCGGCTGAGCAGATGGAACAGCAGGGCGCCCCCTGATGCACTGAAGGGGAGATAACCGAGTTCATCAAGGATCACGAGATCCAGGCGGAGCAGCCTGTCGGCAATCTGCCCGGCCCGGTTGGCGATCTTTTCCTGTTCGAGCGCATTGACCAGGTCGACCGTTGACCAGAAGCGCGCCTTCTTGCGGTGATGGGTGATCGCCTGGATGGCCAGCGCGGTCGCCAGGTGGGTTTTCCCGGTTCCCGGGCCACCGATCAGCACGACATTTTCAGCACGCTCGATGAAGTCCCCGCCATGGAGCTGGCGGATCATGGGCTCGTTGACCTGCGTATCGGCAAAGGAGAACCCGGACAGGTCCTTGTAGGCGGGGAACCGGGCGGTCTTTGTCTGGTAGGCGATGGAGCGGACTTCGCGTTCGGCCAGTTCCGCCTTCAGGAGCTGCGAGAGGATGGGGATGGCCGCCTCGAAGGCGGGCGCGCCCTGCTCGATGAGGTCGGCCGTGGCCTGGGCCATGCCATACATCCGCAATCCACGGAGCATGACGACAAGTGAAGCAGCAGCAGGATCATGACGCATGGCGGCTGTCCCTTCGCAGGATGTCATACCGCCCTGTATCGGCGCACGGTTCGTGTGCGAGCACCAGGGCCTGTGGGGCATCAAGCCGGGGAACCACGGTTCTCTTGGCATCGATCAGGCGATGAAGCGTATTGAGAACATGGGTCTTGGTCGCCACGCCGTCTTCAAGTGCCAGTTCAACCGCGCAGAGGACAGCCTGCTCATCATGCTGCAGCACAAGGGCCAGGATTTCAGCCATTTCCCGGTCGCCTCCAGGCCGCCTGAGCAGTTGATCCTGCAGGGTCCGGAAGGCGGCTGGCAATTCGGTAAACGGCGCGCCATTGCGCAGGGCGCCCGGTTTGCGCTGGATGACCGCCAGATAATGCCGCCAGTCATACACCGTGCGGCCTGGCACACCATGCGAACGCGTGATGATCCGGTCATGCACGCACAGAACCTGCCCTTCGGCGATAATGCGTAGCCTGTCGGGATAAACCCGCAGGCTGACCGGACGATTGGCAAAGGAGGCCGGCACGCTGTAGCGATTGCCTTCGAACTGGATCAGGCAGGTTGGTGAGACGCGCTTGGTCTGTTCGACAAACCCGTCAAAGGGCCGCCCCGGGATCATGAGGTGGGGACGTTCGCTGGCATGGACCTCGGAGACGCTGTGCGGCAATTCAGCATGCTGCAGCCGTTCCCAACAGTCCAGGCAGCGGGCTTCCAGCCAGGCGTTCAGCGCCCCCAGATCAGGAAAGGCAGGCAGATCCTGCCAGATCTGGCGCCGGGCATCCTGCACGGTCTTCTCGATCTGCCCTTTCTCCCATCCGGCTGCCGGATTGCAGAAGGTCGCCTCGAACAGATAATGGCTGGCCAGGGCCATGAAGCGCAGATTGACCTGACGTGCCTTGCCCGACCCAATCCGGTCCACGGCGGTCTTCATGTTGTCAAAAATACCCCGCCGCGGCACGCCACCGAGCACGCGGAAGGCCTCGGTAAGCGCATCGAAAAGCATCTCGTGGGTCTGCAGGGGATAGGCCCTGAGTATGAAGGCCCGGCTGAAGGACAGTTTGGTGTGGGCAACCTGCAGCTTGACGCGATGCCCGGCAATCACCGCCCAGTCCTCGCCCCAGTCGAACTGGAAGGCTTCCCCGGGCTGGAAGCACAGGGGCACGAAAACACCCCGACCCGTTGTCTGGCGTGCCTGGCGCTGTTCGTGTTTCCACTGCCGGATGAAAGCGGCCACCCGTCCGTAGGACCCATCATAACCCAGCGCCACAAGGTCTTCATGCAGTCGTCGCGCCGTGCGCCGGTTCTTGCGGGGGCGAGCGGCTTCCAGGACCAGCCATCCCCTCAGCCTGTCAGCAAACGGGTCCAGTCGGCTGGGACGTTCGGGAACCTGAAACCGTGGTTCAATACTCTGTGCCCGGAGATATTTCCGGATCGTATTGCGTGACAGTCCCGTCCGGCGTTCGATCTCGCGGATCGGAAGATGATCCCGGCAGTGCCACCGACGGATCACACTCAGAAGCTCCATGTCAATCACTCCTCAAACCCCCAGCAGATGCTGCCGGGGAGTGTGAAGGCATGGGTCAAATCTCGATGAAAATTTCCGCCCTACCCGGGTCAGTTCTCAGTGAAAATCAACACATCGGGCTTTCGCAGCGCGTGACGCTGGCGTGGAAGGCGACGATCGGGCTGCTGGCGGTGGCCTGTGCGCTGACGCTGCTGCGCGACTCGCCCATGGCGGTGCCGGGCCTGCTCATGCTGGTGTGCCTGCTGATCGCCCCTTTCCGTGGCTCCTATTACCGCCATGCGCGGATCATGAGCGAGCCGCTTTCCTCGCAGACCATCCTCTCCCTCGTGCTGCTGATCAGTTCGGTCGTGGTGCTGGTGCTGGCGGGCCCGCATGATTCGGCAGGGGGAAGCTGGTGGGAGATCATGCTCTTCGCCACCCGTCCGGGCATTGCGCAATGGACGCTGGGGCTCGCGGTCATGCTGGGGCTGGTCATGATCGTGCGGCTGGTGCGGCCGGGGCGCATTCATGTACTGCCGTGGAACAAGCAGGGTCAGGCCCGTTACCGCGCGCTTGACCATGCGCTTGATGGCGTAGGGCAGGTCACGCCCGCGCCTTCGGGCATGATACCGGGGGCGCGGCGGCAGGCGCTGCTGCCCTTCGTGCGGGTGGGGCCGTATCTGGTCGGGCTGGGCGACCCGGCGGGCCATGCGGATGACTGCACATCGGCCATATGGTGGCTGCGCGACCTTGCGGTGCAGGAGGGTTGCCAGCCAGCCTTCTGGCATGTCGGCACAAGCCTGCTTGCGGTCTATAACGAACTGGGCCTGACGCCCTGGCCGCTGACGGAAGAAGGCGCGCCGCTGCACCCGTGTTTTCTGTGCGCGGGGGCGGATGACCTGAACATGATCCGCACGCTCATGGACAAGGCCTTCGCGCCGCTGGGGCAGACAGGATGCTGAAGGCGCTTGCCGCCGCCGCCGCCGTCGCGTGGCGTAAAGGAAGCCGCTCATGACCGCCCATGCCGGACTGCTTACGCATTTTTCTACCGTGGTGGGCCTGCCCAGCCTGTCGGGTGCGTTCCTGATGGCGTTTCCGGCGCTGTTCTCCATTGTTAATCCACTGGGGGCGGCGCTGATCTTTGCCCAGGTGACGGCGGGGCATGACCGGCGCACCTGCGTGGCGCTGGCCGGGCAGGTGGCGTTCTATTCCGCCATGCTGATGCTGGCCTCGATCTGGATCGGGGGGCTGGTGCTGTCGTTTTTTGGCATCACCATCGATGCCCTGCGCATTGCAGGCGGGCTGGTGGTGGCGGTGCGGGCATGGTCGCTGCTTCAGGCCCCCGAGACGGAGGAAGCCCGCAAGCAGGCCCAGGCCAGTGGCAGCACGCAGGCGGCCAACCTGATGGGGCAGGCATTCTTTCCGCTGACCATGCCCTTTACCGTCGGCCCCGGCACGATTGCGGTGGCCATTGCCCTCGGCTCGGAGGGGCCGCCTGCTGGCAACCACATCGTATTCTATGGCGTGCTGTCGATTGCGGCGGTGCTGGTGGCGGCCATCGTCTGGGCGGCCTATGCCTATGCCGAGCAGTTGCTGTACCTGCTGGGCACGACCGGCACCCGCATTGTCTCGCGGCTCGCCGCGCTGATCCTGCTCTCGATTGGCGTGCAGATCCTGATTACGGGCGTGCAGGGCGTGGTGCTGTCAACCGCGCATGCCGTCATCACGATGGCGGGCTGAAAGCTTCCCATTCCGCCGACGGGGCAATTTCAGGCACGGGCCGTCCCTCAAGCACGGCATGCACGCAGGCACGTAACGCAGGCAGCACATCCGCGCCGAATTGTGGCGTCCGCCGCTCCCACGCCCCCGTGCGCCATGACGGGTGGGGCAGGGGGAAGTAGCGCGGCAGGTAGTGGCGGAAGTCGAGGCAGCGCTCACTCACCTTTCCCTTGCCCAGAATATGAAGCTGGGCGTAGCTGCCCACCACCAGCGTCAGTTCAAGTTCAGGCATCTGCGCCATGATGCGCTCGCGCCACTGCGGCGCGCATTCCGGCCGGGGCGGGCAGTCACCGCCCTTGGGCAGGCGGCCGGGATAGCACAGGCCCATGGGCACCAGCGCAATGCGGCTGGAATCATAGAACGTGGCGCGATCCACCCCCATCCAGCCCCGCAGCCGGTCGCCCGAGGCATCATTGAAGGACTGCCCGGTTTCATGCACGCGCGTGCCCGGTGCCTGGCTGGCAATAAGCAGCCGCGCCGTGCGCGAGACATGCAGCACCGGGCGGGGGCCAAGCGGCAGATGCGCCGCGCAGGTCTGGCAGGCGCGAATGGCGCGCAGCAGGTCTTCAAGGGTTTCGGCCATGGGGCTTGCCCTTACGCTTTCATCACGTCGCTTGTCCATGCCGGAACCGTGCGGGTGGCTGGCCCGAGAATGGTCTGGTCAAAGGCGCTGCGGCCCGCTGGGGCTTCAAGGTTGAACAGCATCGTATCGGCATGGTCAGCCACGCTATCCACAAATCCTGCTGCCGGGTAGACCACGCCGGAGGTGCCAATGGCCACGAACAGGTCGCAGGCCTCAAGCTGCCGGGCTATGGCTTCCATATGGTAGGGCATTTCCCCAAACCAGACGATATCGGGCCGAAGCGCTGCGGCGCCGCAATCGGGGCAGGGCGTATCGGGGTAGCAGTCGGTGTGCCAGGCGGGAGTGGCGTGGCAGTGGGTGCAGCGCAGGCGCAGCAGTTCGCCATGCATGTGAATGACATTCCGGCTGCCCGCGCGTTCATGCAGGTCATCGATATTCTGCGTGATGATGGTGAGGTGGCCAGGCCAGTCGCCCGCACGTCCGGCCTCTTCCAAGGCGGCAAGCGCCGCGTGCGCAGTATTGGGGTGCACGGTGGGGAGCTGGGCGCGCAGGCCGTTATAGAACCGGTCCACCCGCAACGGGTCACGCGCGAAGCCCTGGGGCGTGCAGATATCCTCGATCCGTTCATGGTTCCATAACCCATCCGGCCCGCGAAAGGTCTGGAGACCCGATTCCTGGCTGATGCCCGCCCCGGTCAGGACAACGATGCGCTGCATGCGAACTCTCCCTCAAGGTGAAAGGCCAGTGTGAGGCATTGCCGTACATAAGAAAACCGCCATGGACATAAGCCCATGGCGGTTTTCCGTAATGCGTATCAGGGTGAGGGTGGCCCGCGAGAAGAGGCCACCCCTGCCGCGTATTACTGCGCGGCGTCCTGACCGGTGTGCGTCTGCGGTGCAAACGTCCAGCCCGAGCCGTAAGGCTGCGGCAGGAACACCGACCAGCCGCTGCTCATGCTGTTCCAGCCGGAGCTGGAAACCGGAGCCCCGGTGTCACGCAGCTTGGTCACGTCGGCTGCCGTAACGGTGCCCGGCGCCTTGTTGCCCCAGCTGGTGCGGATGAAGTTGACCACATCGGCGATCTGCTGGGCGGACAGCGAGCTGCTGTAACCCGGCATGGCCACTGCGGACGGTGCCCAGTTGCTCGGCGGCAGCACGCCACCATGAGCGATCACGTTCACCAGCGAGGTCGGGTTCTCGGTCACGACAACCGGGTTGCCAGCCAGCGGCGGGAACATGCGGGCCACGCCACCACCGTCGTTACGGTGACAGATGGCGCATTCCTTCACATACGTATCAGCACCCGGCATGCTGGCGGTGTTGCCAGAGTTCAGGGCCGTCGCGGTGGACGGATCGTATGTGTAGTTGCCCTGTGAAGGCGGCACCGGCGGCAGGCTCTTCAGATACTTCGCGATGGCGTGCAGGTCGTCATCGGTGAAGTACTGGGTGCTCCATGCCACCACGTCGCCCATGCCACCGAACACGGCGGAGTGGTCGATGCGGCCGGACTTGAGGAAGGTGTAGATGTCATCTTCCGACCAGCGGCCCAGACCCACGACCGGGTCATTACGCAGGCTGGGAGCAACCCAGTTGTCGATCGGTGCGCCACCGGACAGGAAGTCAGGCCCACCCGAAGCGTCGAGCGCCTTTTCCTGCATGGCGAAGCCGCGCGGTGTATGGCACGCACCGCAATGGCCCGGACCCGTCACCAGGTAGTCACCACGGGCCACATCGGCATCGGTGCCGGGGGCGGGGGTGAATTCCTTGGGCGAGGGCGAGAACATCATGCGCCAGATGCCCAGCGGCCAGCGCATCGACATCGGCCAGGAAATGTCCGGCTGCTTGTCAGGCTGCGCGACCGGCTTAACCCCATGCATGAAGTATGCATACAGCGCCTGCATGTCTTCCTTCGTCATACGCGAGAAGGAAGGATACGGCATGGCCGGATACAGCGTGGAACCATCCTTGCGGATACCGTGGCGCACCGCTTCGTCGAATTCGGCGAAGGTGTAGCGACCGATACCGTAGGTGGGGTCCGGTGTAATGTTTGTGGAATAGATCGTGCCGATCGGGCTCTTGATTTCAAGCCCGCCTGCATACGACTGCCCATGGAGGGCGGTGTGACATGCTACGCAGTCACCCAGTCGTGCGACATACGCCCCTTTCTGGACCAGCGCGGGGTCGGCATCTGGCGTCTGTGCCAATGCCGTCCCTGCCAGCAGACTAAACGCTGCCGCGCTGAATGTCACCTTAAGCCTGTTGATCATTATGTTCACCATCATGCGTCGCGTTGATGCGAAAAATTGTCAAAACCGGGAGATTATGGCTGCTGCTCGGGAATACCGGCAGCGTTCTTCCGGGCATCAACTTCCCTCTGATAGGTCTCGTTCGCACGCTTGATCAGGAACTGGCGGATATCCTCGATCTCGGTGGGGTTCATGCTGCTGTCGAAGCGATCCATACCGTAGGCGGTAAGGGCGCCGCGGCCGACAACATTATAGAACGCATCCTCGTGACGGATGGACCCGGACCAGCGCAGGTCAGGCAGCACGCCAGCACCTTCGGCATTGTCGCCATGGCAGGCGGCGCAATAGGTCTGGAACTGGAAGTAGCCGTTATCGGTGCGCTTGCTGTCGAACTGTGCCGGCGGCTTGACGGGCAGGAAGCCCTGATCATTCTGCTTGGGCAGCGGGGCCGACTTGCCCTCGAGCGAGAAGGCGATGATGCGCGAGTGGTTGACGGTCCAGCCGCTGGTGCGCGCAAGGCCACCAAGGAAGAACGGATAGATGCCGCCCCAGCCCACTTCAACCGCGACATACTGCTTCTTGTCGTTGCCAAGGTAGGTGACCGGCGGGGCGATGATGCCGCTATCTGCCGCGAAGTGGAACAGGTCGGAACCGTTCGTCGCGTCATAGGCATGGAATTCGCCGTTGGCCAGACCCTGGAAGAGCAGGTCGCCGCCCGTTGCCAGGATGCCACCGTTCCACGGGCCCTTGTGGTCCACGCGCCAGGCTTCAGCCTGCGTCTTCGGATCCCAGGCCACGATCCAGCCCTTCAGGTCCTTCACGAAGGCCTGCTTGGCTTCGGGGGAGTCGGGGATGCCGACCTTGTTCATGTCCAGACCAAGGTTCCAGCTGTCGGGATGCGGCGTGAAGCCACCGACCTGGTTGGTGTACAGGAACGGAACCTGCTGCGCGGGGATGTAGACCAGCCCGGTCTTGGGGCTGTACGCCATGGCCGCGAAGTTATGGCCGCCAAGGTCACCCGGAATGCCGTACCAGTCCTTGCCCGTAAGCGTGTAGAGCGCATCGGGGTTGTAGATCGGGCGGCCGGTCTTGGGGTCGAGGCCACTGGCCCAGTTCACATAGACATAGTTCTTGCCCGAGATGAACTCGCCGGTCTTCGCATCGATGATGTAGAAGAAGCCGTTCTTCGGCGCATGAACGATCACGTGGCGGGTTTCACCGTTGATCGGCAGGTCAACCGTCATGATCTGCTGGACCGAGGTGAAGTCCCACTGGTCCATCGGCGTTTCCTGGAAATGCCAGACGTATTCGCCCGTTTCCGGCTTCAGCGCCACGATGCTGCCCAGGAACAGGTTGTCGCCCTTGCCTTCCGAGCGGTACTTGTAGTTCCACGGCGAGCCGTTGCCCACGCCCAGGTAGACCAGGTCGGACACGGGGTCATACACGATGGAATCCCACACCGTGCCGCCGCCACCCTGGCGGGTCCAGGCGCCGGTCGGGCTCCAGGTCTGGTAGGCCTTGTTCATCAGCACGCTGTCGGAGGCAGCATGGTCCGGCTCGTTCTTGGGGTTCGGAACCGTGAAGAAGCGCCAGTCCAGCTTGCCGGTCTCGGCATCGAACGCGGAGACAAAGCCACGCGCGCCGAACTCGGAGCCACCGTTACCGATGATGACGCGGCCCTTGGCGATACGCGGTGCGCCATCAACCGTGTAGGAACGCTGCTTGCCCAGCTCCGCCTCGGGCGGGATGGTGTTCACGCTCCAGACCAGCTTGCCGGTCTTGGCGTCAAGCGCGATCAGGCGGCCGTCGAAGGTGCCGAAATAGACCTTGCCGTTCCAGTAGGCGGCGCCACGGTTGACCGTGTCGCAGCAGCCCTTGTCGGCGATGTTGCCGGGCACGCGCGGGTCATAGGACCAGCGCAGCTTGCCGGTGGCGGCATCGATGGCCTTCATCATGCTCCAGTTGGTGGTGGCATACATGGTGCCATCAACAACCAGCGGCGTGCCTTCCTGGCCACGGTTGGTATCAAGGTCGAGATACCAGGCCAGCTTCAGGTTGCCAACGTTGGAACGATTGATCTGGTCCAGCGGGCTGTAGCGCTGTTCAGAATAGGTGCGGCCATAGGTCATCCAGTCGCCGGGATGGTCATCCGCATGGATGATTGCTTCACCCGTGGCGCCCTGCCCGTCATCTGCGGATGCCATGGTGGCATAGCCCGAGATGAGAGCCGCACATATCGTTCCGGCTGTAAGCGTTCTGCTCAGAGAACGTCTTTTTCCGAAAACGGCAGAAATCATATGTGATGTCCTCAGAAAACTAACGGTTTCGAATTCAGGACGCCGCCGCTGCAACTTTCCGTCCGGGCAGGCTTTCTGAATGTAACCGGCAAAAAGCGCGGGGAGCGCTCATTTTCCGACCAGACAGGAAACCGGCTTCGGGCAGGGAGAAAAAGCAGGTAGTCCGTTTCATCCGAACATACCGAGGCTAGCACGCCCGTCTCCTGACATTTTAGTGTTCAGGCTCACGAAAACGTGAATATGTTGTCTGATAAGCAATGAAACAGATAGCTCGCTCTGGCCGAGTTTTTTTTAAAATATGTTGATATTGCAGCAAGAATGAGAAGACCCGCCTGAGACCGCGCGACAGGTGCTTCACAATAAATGATGAGAAATATATTTTTATTATTCATGAATGGCATAAATTTTTGGTGAAACGAGCATCTGCTTCACGCCGTACGCGTAACGGATCAGGCCAGAGAATCAGCCGCGTAGCGGATAATGCTCCAGCGCTTCATAAAACGGCCCGTCCGCATGGCGCAGCGACTGGAAAAGCGTGAAATGCCCTACCGGCTCGCCATCCGGCATCGGCGGCATTGAAGCCAGCCAGGCCTGGCGCCGTAACGGGTCGGGGTGCTGCATATGGCCCATCGTTACGTGCGGCACGAAGCGGCGCGCGGATCGGGCCGCGCCGGGCAGTAGCCGGTTCATGCTGGTGCGGATGCGCTTTTGCAGGTGCATCAGGGCGGCATCGGCCGCGCAGCCGACCCACAGCGCATCCAGTCCGTGGTGGGTTTCGGCTTCAAACAGGCCCGGCGCGGTCAGGCTGAGTGTGGGGGGCGTGGCCGTTATGGCGTTCAGGGCGTGGTGGATGTCTTCAAGCGCATGGCCGTGCGTCACCTCGCCCAGATAATGCAGTGTGAGGTGATAGGACTCCGGTGGAGACCACGTCACGTCCGGCAGGTTGCCCCGCAGGCCAGCAAGGGCGCGCGTGAGCGGAAGGGGGAGTTCAAGGCCAATGAACAGACGCATCCGGCACCTTTTTTGATGGAAAGGAAAAACGGCACATGCCGCATGCCTTGTACAGTATATATAGTGCCACGAAATACGGAGCGTGTTGCCGCATTGTAATGTGTTCTTCACGCTGATGTTCTTGAACCTCGTCTAGCATGAGCCCACATGCTGGCAGACGCACGTCAGTTACGGACGTGGAGGAAGGAAACAACAAATGGCTTTTGGCCCTGATTCGCGGAGTTTCATCCGCCCCACCGCTGAGAGTGCCATGGGCTCCGTCGATATGGGCCTGCGCGCCTATATGCTGCGAGTCTATAACTGGATGGCATCCGGGCTGGTCCTGACCGGACTGGTCGCCTATCTGATCGCCAACACCCAACTGCAGTCGCTGTTCTTCCAGTACGTGCCTGCCCTGAACACGATCAAGCCGACCGGGCTTGGCATGCTGGCCATGATTGCGCCGCTCGGCTTTGTCCTGGTCATGTCGTTCGGGGTCAACCGACTCTCTACCCAGGCGGTGCAGACCCTGTTCTGGCTGTTCTGCGGGGTGATGGGGGCGAGCCTGTCCAACATCTTCATGGTGTTCACGGGGGTTTCGGTCACGCGCGTCTTCTTCGTTACCGCAGCGACGTTCTGCACCATGTCCATCTGGGGCTACACGACTCGTACCGATCTCAGCCGTTTTGGCTCGTTCTTCATGATGGGGCTGTTCGGCCTGATCATCGCGGGCGTGGTGAACATGTTCCTGCACAGCCCGGCCCTGTATTTTGTCTACAGCGCTGCGGGCGTGCTGCTGTTCGTCGGGCTGACCATGTTCGATACGCAGAACATCAAGGCCAACTACCAGCAGCTTGCGGCCTATGAAGGGCCGGACCAGGCCGCGAAGCGGTCTGTCTATGATGCGCTGAACCTTTATCTGAACTTCATCAACCTGTTCCAGTTCCTGCTGCAGTTCATGGGCGTGCGAAACAGCAGCAACGACTGATCGGCAGGATTCCTGCTTTCAAGGACTGTTTCAGTCCTGTTTGCCTGCATGAGAAGGGCTGCCACGGTTGTGGCGGCCCTTTTTGCGTGAATGGGGGGCTGGAAAGGCCTTTCTGTTAAAAAAGATAAGACTTATTCATATATGGAAATTATATGATGACGAGAGTGTGAGGTTAATGACACCCGATTAAGTCGCTGTAAAACAACGATTTTGTAAGATAAATTTTAAGCAATGAAATCTATTGAAATATTATGTGAAGGCTTGCCTATGAGGCCGTTCAGGTCGGATAACCCTTGAATAGAAAAACCATATGAAAGGGTATGCGGCACAGGACATGCGCTTCAGCACACAGGACGGCATCGCGATTCATGGTCCGATCTGCCCTGAGAGTAATATTTACGTAAGGTCTGGCGGGCCGTATTGATCAAGGTCATGGCCAGCTGGCCGGCAACTAACTCATGACGGATGCAAACCGAAAGAGGCGATTGTCGTTTTCGGAAGTCGACTCAGGCGCGATGTCGCTGGATGCCGGGAAAGCAGAATGCTTTTTTCCCGCCATGCGTATAACGTGGCCGCTGTTGTCTAAGCCCGTGGATGAAGCGAGGATGTGAGCAAAACAGGGTGATGTCGAAACCAACGAGGCGTGAGATGAAGAAAAAAATCTTGCCGAGATTAACAAAGCTGATGAGCCTATCTTCAGCAGCGCTGTTAGCAGGCTGTACCTGGGATACACTTGATCCCAAGGGCGTTGTCGGTGCTCAGGAAAAAAGCCTGATCCTGACCTCGACCTACGCGATGCTGCTGGTTGTCATACCGGTATGTATCCTGACGCTGCTGTTCGCATGGCAGTACCGTCAGTCCAATACTTCGGCGGAATACCTGCCGAAATGGTCGCATTCCAACAAGATCGAAGTGATCATCTGGGCAATCCCCAGCCTGATCATTCTGTTCCTGGCGGTGCTGACCTATCAGACATGTCATTCGCTTGACCCGTACAAGCCGCTTGAGGCTGAAGCCAACGTCAAGCCAATTCATGTCGATGTTGTGGCACTGGACTGGAAGTGGCTCTTTATCTATCCGGATGAAGGGATCGCTACCGTCAACCAGATGGCCATGCCGGTGAATACGCCGGTCGATTTCCGGATCACCTCTGACTCCGTGATGAACTCGTTCTTCATTCCGCAGCTCGGTACGATGATCTATGCCATGGCCGGGATGCAGACACAGCTGCACCTGATCGCCAACGAGGCGGGTGACTTCCAGGGTGAGTCGTCCAACTTCAGCGGCAAGGGCTTCTCCGACATGCGCTTCCGTGCGCTGGCAATGCCGGCGGACCAGTACAGCGCCTGGGTCGAGAAGGTGAAGGCTTCTTCCGAGCAGCTGGACAGCGCAAGCTATCCGAAGCTGGCCGCGCCGAGCGAGGCCAACCCGGTTGAGTACTTCTCGCATGTCGATGCGGGTCTCTTCGATGCCATTGTTGCCAAGTACAATGACGGCATGGTCATGGACAAGAGCACCGGCAAGATGCTGCACGTGCAGCAGTCCGCGATGTCCGACATGAACATGAAGGAATAGGACAGATGTTTGGCAAATTAACTTTGTCGGCCATCCCTTATGATGTGCCGATCCTTGTTGGGACGTTCATCGGTGCCGCTATCGCGGGTCTCGCCGTTGTCGGTCTCATCACCTATTACGGTAAATGGGGCTACCTGTGGCGTGAATGGCTGACCTCGGTCGACCACAAGCGCATTGGTGTCATGTATATCGTTGTGGCCCTCGTGGCGCTGTTCCGTGGTTTTGCGGACGCGATCATGATGCGCTCCCAGCTCGCGCTGGCCTATGCCGGTAACCCCGGCTACCTGCCGCCGCATCACTATGACCAGATCTTCTCCGCTCACGGCACGATCATGATCTTCTTCATGGCCATGGCGTTCATGCAGGGTCTGATGAACATCGTGGTGCCGCTGCAGATCGGTGCGCGCGACGTGGCCTTCCCGTTCGTGAACACGCTGAGCTTCTGGATGACGACCATCAGCTTCCTGCTGGTCAACGTCTCGCTGTTCATCGGTGAGTTCTCGCAGTGCGGCTGGCTGGCTTACCCGCCCCTGTCCGAGCAGCAGTTCAGCCCCGGTGTCGGTGTTGACTACTATATCTGGGCGGTTCAGCTGTCCGGTGTGGGCACGCTGCTGACGGGTGTGAACTTCTTCGCGACCATCGTGAAGATGCGTGCGCCGGGCATGACCTACATGCGTATGCCGGTGTTCACCTGGACCATCTTCTGCACCACCGTGCTGATCATGGTTGCCTTCCCGATCCTGACCGTGGCCATGGGCCTGCTTGGTCTGGACCGTTACCTGGGCATGCACTTCTTCACCAACGACGGCGGCGGCAACCAGATGCTCTATCTGAGCGTGATCTGGGGCTGGGGCCATCCGGAAGTGTACATCCTGGTTCTGCCTGCCTTCGGTGCCTTCTCCGAAATCACGCAGACCTTCTCCCGCAAGCCGCTGTTCGGCTACAAGACCATGGTCTACGCGACCGCTTCCATCATGGTCCTGTCGCTGGTCGTGTGGGTTCACCACTTCTTCACCATGGGTGCTGGCCCGAACGTGAATGCGTTCTTCGGCATCATGACGATGATCATCGCCGTTCCGACTGGCGTGAAAATCTTCAACTGGCTGTTCACCATGTATAAGGGCCGCATCGAGTTCCATGCGACCATGTACTGGGTGATCGGCTTCATGATCACCTTCTCCATCGGTGGCATGACCGGCGTGATGCTCGCCATCCCGGCTTCCGACTTCGTGCTGCATAACTCGCTGTTCGTTATCGCCCACTTCCATAACGTGATTATCGGTGGTGTGTATTTCGGCTACGTGGCGGCCATGAACTTCTGGTTCCCCAAGTCTTTCGGCTTCAAGCTGAACGAAGCATGGGGCAAGCGGGCGTTCTGGTGCTGGTTCATTGGCTTCTATGTGGCGTTCATGCCGCTGTATGTCGTTGGTTTCGAGGGCATGACCCGTCGTATGAACCACTACGACAACCCGGAATGGCACCCCTGGCTGCTGATTGCTGAAGCCGGTGCCGTGCTGATTGCATGCGGTATCGTGTGCCAGCTGACCCAGCTCTATGTCTCGATCCGCGACCGTAACCTGGCCGAGAACCGTGACCTGACGGGCGATCCGTGGAACGCTCGTACGCTGGAATGGTCCACCTCTTCGCCGCCGCCGTTCTATAACTTCGCCATCCTGCCGGAAGTGCACGAGCTCGACGCTTTTGCCCACGACAAGGAAGCGGGTATCGATACGCGTCGCGCGGGTGGTGACTATCAGCCCATCCACATGCCCAAGAACACGGCATGCGGTTTCCTGATCGGTGCCTTCAGCTTCGTGCTTGGCTTCGGTGCTATCTGGTACATCTGGTGGCTGGCGGCTGTTGGTCTGATCGGTGTCATCGCTACGGTGATCGCACGTTCGGCTGACAATGACGTCGATTACTACGTGCCGGTGTCCGAGGTGGCTCGTATCGAGCAGGAGCACACCCATAACCTTATGGCAGCACAGGCAGCGGAATAATGGCGCAAAACATGACTGCTGATGCAGCCCATGCCCATGATGAACACCACGAATCTCCCGTGGTGTTCGGGTTCTGGCTGTATCTGATGACGGACTGCATCATCTTCGGTACGCTGTTCGCAGTGTTCGCGGTGTTGCGTGACCAGTTTGCCGGCGGTCCGACCGGCCACGAAGTGTTCGAACTTTCGGGTGTTGGCATTGAAACGGCTATCCTGCTGTTCAGCTCCATCACCTACGGTTTTGGCATGATCGCCGCCCACGAGAACAAGGTCAGCACCATGCGGACCTGGCTCGGGGTGACCTTCCTGCTGGGGCTGGGCTTCCTGTTCATGGAAATCCGCGAGTTCTCGCACATGATTGCCGAAGGCAATGGCCCGGATCGCAGCGCGTTCCTGTCCGCCTTCTTCACGCTGGTTGGCACGCATGGTCTGCATGTCACCTGCGGTCTGCTGTGGATGGCGGTCCTGCTGTTCCAGACGGCTGGCAAGACTGAGCTGAACGAGCGCATGATCGGCAAGCTGACCTGCCTCAGCCTGTTCTGGCACTTCCTGGACATTGTCTGGATCTGTGTCTTCACCTTTGTCTATCTGATGGGTGTGCTCTGATGGCTGATCATATTTCATCCTCGGGAGAGGGCCATGGTAGCGTAGGATCTTACCTTACCGGGTTCGTACTTGCCGTTATCCTGACGGTAGCAGCCTTCGGTCTGGTGATGTCGCATGCGATGTCACCGTCCGCCACCGGTGGGGCGATCGCCCTGCTGGCGGTGGTCCAGATCGTGGTTCACCTGATCTACTTCCTGCACATGAACGGTTCGTCCGAGCAGCGCTGGAACGTCATGGCGTTTACATTCACGGTGTTGTCGGTTCTGGTCCTTGTGGCCGGCACGATGTTCATCATGCATGACACGTCCATCAACATGATGTCGCGCTGATACGCGGCTTCATGCTGGGCTTTGGGGGTGGGCAACCACCCCCGGGGCCAGACGGCATAAAAAAAAGACCGGCACGGGAAACCGTGCCGGTCTTTTTTATTGTCTCCGGGCAGGAAAGGCGGGATCAGCCCTTCTGCGGCTCGGGGGAAAGCAGGTCTTTCTTGCCGGGCTTGTCTTTCCATTCCTCGGCATCGGCCGGGGCATCGATCTTGCGGGTGATGTTGGGCCAGACGGCGGCGTATTTGGCGTTGAGTTCCGCCCAGGGGGTGGCGCGGTCGTCGCTATCGGGGAAGATGGCCTCAGCCGGGCATTCCGGTTCGCATACGCCGCAGTCGATGCATTCATCCGGATTGATTACGAGAAAGTTCTCACCCGCGTAGAAGCAGTCAACCGGACAGACTTCGACACAATCTGTGAATTTGCAGCGAATGCAGTTTTCGGTGACCACATAGGTCATCGCCTATCTCCGATCGTTATTTGTGTGGCCTGTGGCAGTAGGCCCAGCCATGGAAAGGGACGAGGCGCCACAGGGGGCATGACCTCATCGGGAATGGCGGAAGATATGAGAGTGTTTTCCGGTCGTGGCAAGCCCAAGACGGCGGCTAATGCATAATCGGTGCCTGTATTGTCCGTATCGCCACAATATTCAGGCAGTTTCTGGAACAATTTCATACAGAAGTTGTGCAAGTGGCGCAGCCTGGCGGCGCTCGGCCTGGCCTAGCACGCGAATGACGATCACGGCCTTGCGGTCCGGGGCGGGCAGGGTCAGTACATCACCCGCGCGCACCAGTGCATGCGCCTTGGTCACGCGCTGGCGGTTGATGCGCACATGCCCGCTGGTGGCGATCTGCGCGCAGGCGCTGCGGCTGCGGCCGAAGCGGGCATGGAACAGCCACACATCCACGCGCTGGCTCTGGGGCTGGAGGGCAGGGGCCTGTTTCATACGTTCAGGGCCGATCCAGAAGGGTTGCAAGCGCGGCGAAGGGGCTGTCGGACCGCGCGGGCCGACGGGTGGCTGCACGCCTGCTGGCCTGGCGGTGCTGTGCCGGGCGGGTTTTTTCGGTCCGGGTATTTTCGCCCTCCGCATGGAAGCGGATCATGACCGGGGCAGGCGGCCCGTAGCGGTCGGCCGGCATGGGGCGGGGGTGGTACACGCGCATGTTCAGCCCCTTCAGCACGGCGGGTAGCATTTCACGGCGCACGCCCAGCCGTGATGCCAGTTGTGGTGGCAGCGGCACGGGCGCGCGGCGGGTCAGGCGGGCCAGTTCGCGAATGAATTTTTCCGCAATATCGAGCCGTATGCGCACAGGGCCCGCCGCAAGCCAGCCCATGCGGTCCATGAAGGCCGGGGGCAGGGCATCGGGCGGCAGGGTGATGCGGCTCATGGCGGGCAGGGTGGGGCAGGGCATGTTCAGGCTGATGGCCACAAGCCAGCCCCGCAGTTGCAGCGGGCGCTCCTTGAGGATGGCGGGCATGAACAGGGTGTAATGGCCCACGCGCACCCCCAGCCTGCGCAGGCGGCCCAGCATCTCGGGTGCAAGGCGCTCGCCCCGGTGCAGCGGGGCGATGCCTGCCCCTTCCAGCAGGCGGTGAATGATGCCGCGCAGTTCCGGCGTGGTGGCGACGGCGGCCTGCACGGCAAAAAGCGGGGCAAGATGCTCGCGCACGACCTGCCCGAGCCAGGTCTGGAGCCGGTTGCGGATTCGCTCGCGCTGCGCGTTGTCGAGCAGCGGGTTGTCCAGCACCAGCGGGCGGGGCGAGAGCACATCGGCGCCCGGCAGCAGGCGGGCGAGGTTCATGCCCTGCCACATGATATGCGTGCCATCGGCCGAGAAAGCGAACTGCTGGTCGTCATCCTGCACCAGCAGCGCCACGCGGCGGGGAATTTCGCTGCGCACGGCACGCCGGGCGGCCCGCATGAGCAGGCGGCCATCCTCGGCATCGGTATGATCGCCCGCAATCAGGTCCAGGCCCGCAATCCGGCCAACTTCATGGCCTTCCACCACCACATTGCCCTGCGCGGTCACGGCAGAGAGCAGGTTGTCGTGCCCGCCTTCGTCAAGCCTGCGGATCAGTGTGGTGGCGCGGCGGTCGACAAAGCGGGCGGTCAACTGCTCGTGCAGTACGTCGGACAGCCGGTCCTCCGCCTCACGCGTGCGGGCCTGCCAGTGTTCGGCATTGGCGATCCAGCCGGGGCGGGCGGCGATGTAGCTGCATACGCGAATTCCCGCCAGGCGCTGCATCAGCGTATCGATGGTGCCATCGGTCTGGAAGAAATGGGTGATCTGGTTCTCCATCCATGTGGCCGGGATGCGGCCATCGCTGATGAGATGGGTGAAGATGCGCCCGCACAGGCGGATGTGGCTGTCATCGCCCAACTTGCGAAAGTCCGGGATCTGGCAGCTCTCCCACAATAGCCGGGTGGCGGCGCGGGAATGGACCAGCGGGCGGATGTCGGAGTTGGCCGAAAGGGCGGAAAGGGCCAGCACGTCGCTCGCTTCATGCCCCGCGATCAGTTCCAGCCGGGGCGAGGCCTGGTTGAGGCTGCCAAGCAGGCTGGCGGGCGAGGAAAAATCAAGCGCGCTGTTGCGCCATGACAGGCGGGTGAGCGGGTCGAAGCGGTGCTGCTCCACGGCCTCGGCCAGTTCCTCATGCAGGGCGGGGCAGGTGCCGGTGGTGCCAAACGTGCCATCGCGCAGGCCGCGCCCGGCACGCCCCGCCACCTGCGCGATCTCGCCTGCCGTGAGCGGGCGGATGCGCGAGCCGTCGAATTTCGACAGGCTGGCAAAGGCCACATGGTTCACATCCATGTTCAGCCCCATGCCGATGGCATCGGTCGCGACGAGGTAATCGACTTCCTTTTCCTGATACAACGCCACCTGCGCGTTGCGCGTGCGTGGCGAAAGCTGGCCCATCACGATGGCGCAGCCCCCCCGCCTGCGGCGCAGCAGTTCGGCAATGGCGTAAACCTCGCCTGCCGAGAACGCGACAATGGCCGAGCGCGGCGGCAGGCGTGTCAGCTTGCACGCGCCTGCATGGGTCAGTTGCGACAGGCGGGGCCGGTGCTCGATCTCGATGCCCGGCACAAGGCGGCGGATCAGGTTGCGGATGGTGTCCGCGCCGAGGAACATCGTCTCCGCCGTGCCACGCGCATGCAGCAGGCGGTCGGTAAAGATGTGGCCGCGGTCAGGGTCGGCGCAGAGCTGGATTTCATCCACCGCCACGAATTCCACCCGCCGATCGAGCGGCATGGCCTCGACCGTGCAGGAAAACCAGCGTGCCTTCGGGGGGATGATCTTTTCCTCCCCCGTTATCAGCGCCACGGCGTGCGCGCCCTTGCGGGCCACCATGCGGTCGTAGTTCTCACGGGCCAGCAGGCGCAGCGGGAAGCCGATCACCCCGCTGGAATGCGAGAGCAGCCGCTCGATGGCGAGATGCGTCTTTCCGGTATTGGTCGGGCCGAGCACAGCCCGGACCACCTGGTCGGAATGGGGGCCGGAGCGATGCCCGGCCGCTGCGCGATGGGGGCCACAAAGCCCCGAGGGTACACCCGTCATGCCGGTATGCTCCGGCCAAGTGGACGGAAATGCAAGCAAAACCACGTGGGTATGCCCCGGTGCATGGCTGAGGGTGTTGCGTTGGCGCGATGGCGGACGCACCCTTGGCGCCAATAACGGATGACGCAACCGAGGAATGCCATGAACAAGCCGCAACAACCCGACTGCCTGGTCGCCGCGCACGATGTGGGCCATGAACCCGTAGGCGTGGTGCACGCCGTTCGCCCCTCGGCCCTGGGGGGGCTTGAGGCGCTGGTGGGCGAGAAGGCGGCGCGTTTTGCGCTCCAGGCCGGTTTTGTCGCCCGTTACGGGCAGGTGCAGGGCCTGCCCGATGCGGATGGCAACATCACCACCGCCGTGCTTGGCGTGCCGGAAGCGGCGGATGGAGCCGATCCCTTCGTGTTCGGCATCCTGCCCGACTCGCTGCCGAGCGGGCTGTGGCGCATCAGCGCACCCACAGATGTTTCCGCCTCCGACATGGCCCTTGGCTTCTGTCTTGGCGCGTATCGCATGCCCGCTTTCGGGCGCGATGGTGCCCCGAAACCGCCACGGGCGCGGCTCGTGGTTGACGCGGCGGGTCTGGCGGCAGGCCCGGTGGCGCAGTGCATCAACCTTGCGCGCTCGCTCATCAACACGCCGCCCAACCTGATGGGCCCTGATGATCTGGCGCGGGCGGCGCAGGTGGCGCTTGAGCCGCTGGGCGCCGATGTGTCGGTCATTCGTGGCGCGCGGCTGGAGCAGGATTTCCCCACCGTGTTCCATGTGGGCATGGGCTCGGAGCGCGCGCCGTGCGTGGTGGTGGCGCGCTGGAGCGGCAGCACCGCGCCCGAGGATGCGCCGCTTGTGTCGCTGGTGGGCAAGGGCGTGTGTTTTGATACCGGCGGCTACGACCTCAAGCCGCCTTCATCCATGCTGCGGATGAAAAAGGACATGGGGGGCGCGGCCATCATGCTCGCGCTGGCGCGGCTGGTGGTGCTGCGCGACCTGCCGGTGCGGCTGGAACTGCGGCTGGGCTGCGTGGAGAACAGCGTGTCGGGCCGCGCCATGCGCCCGTCCGACGTGGTGCGCACGCGCGCGGGGCTGACGGTGGAAGTGGGCAATACCGATGCCGAGGGCAGGCTGGTGCTGTGCGACCTGCTGCATGCCGCGTGCGAGCATGATCCCGCCCTGCTGATCGATGCCGCGACCCTGACCGGGGCGGCCCGCGTGGCGCTGGGTCCCGACATGCCCGCGCTGTTCAGCAACAGCGATGAAGCAGCCCTTGCGCTGGAGGGGGAAGGGCGTGCCTGCGGCGACCCGCTATGGCGCCTGCCGCTATGGCCGGGCTACCGCAAATGGCTGCGCAGTCCGGTGGCAGATCTGAACAATATTTCATCCAAACCGATGGCCGGGGCGATTACGGCGGCGCTTTTCTTAGAGAATTTTGTCAAAACTGATGTGCGCTGGGTTCATATCGATACCTACGGGTGGAACGATTCTGACCGCCCTGGCCGCCCGGAAGGCGGAGAAAGCCTAGGTTTAAGAGCAGCTTACGCAGGGATATTAAAAATATTTAATCTTGACGAAATGAACGCGACGTTAAAGAAACAATTATGAAACCGAACTAATTTGCCAGATGCGACTTATATATGCCGTAAATGCTAATTATATAGGCACCACCAGAAGAAACCATTCCGTGTCGGCCCGATTCCAGGGCTTCCAGAACCCATGGGCCGGCACGACATCATGACAGAGGATTCCAACCGATGGCCAAGTCATCACAGGCTAATCAGGCTAACGCGGACCAGATGACGCAGTCCCTGCGCGACACCGTTGTCGCCATGGTTCGCCGCGACGGGCCTGACCTTTCAGCCCGCCAGCTCGCAGTGTTCCTGACCTGCTACCTCAGCGACAACGCCCACACCGTGCGTGGCCTCGCCGCCGAGCTGAACGTGTCCAAGCCCGCGATCACCCGCGCGCTCGACCGGCTCGAGGATCTGCGCCTCGCCCGCCGCACGGCCGACCCGATGGATCGCCGCTCGGTGCTGATTACGCACACCCCGCAGGGCAACGGCTTCCTGCGTGACCTGCGCACGATCGTGAACGAAACATCCGCTGCAGCGCAGGAAAAGGTTGCCGCCCCCGTGCGCAAGGCCCCGCGTGCGCGCCGCACCGAGGAACTTCGCCGCGCGAGCTGAGTTAGCAGCAGGTTCTCTTCGTGCATTTCGCGACGGAAGGTTTACCTTACATGCATATCTCTCGACGTCTGCTTGCCCTGGCCATCGCCGTGGCGCCCCTTGCCGGCCTGCCGTGTGCGGCCATGGCCGAGGAATCCTCGCTGGGCACGCCATCGGGCACCGTCACCATGAAGTTCAAGTCGCTTGATATCGGCGTGGGGCATACATGGGGCACGGGCAAGCTGGTCTATGGGCACCATACCTACCGCTTCAAGATCGAGGGCGGGTCGCTTGCGGCCGTGGGCTATGCCAACATTAAGGGCAGCGGCACGGTCTATAACCTGCATTCGGTCAAGGATTTCGAGGGAAGCTATGCCGCCGTCAACGGTGACGTGACAGCAGGCACCGGCATTGGCGCGGTCCTGCTCAACAACCCCGCGGGCGTGCGCATCCGGCTCGATACCTCAAGCTCCGGCGGTCGCCTTGCCGCCGCAGCCCAGGGCATGAAGATTACCCTTACCGGCAAGTAAGGTCCGTTATCTGTCACGATCGGCAGGGGGAATGGTCGCACGGCCGTTCCCCCTGTTCTGTTTCTACCACCGCAATTCCGGCGCATGGCGCACGCGCCCGATCACCGCCACGCCCCAGGCCAGTTGTAGCGCCAGCGGCCCGAGCAAGGCGGCTGGCAGGTCAATGACGCTGCCAGCCAGTGCGCACGCCGCCCCCGCGCCGCATAGCGTTGCCGCCCATGCCAGTATGGTGATGGATGCGGGTTTCATGCCGCTGCGATGGGCCATCTGGTAGAGATGCTCCCGATGCGCCTGCAGGAGCGGGCGACGCAGCACGGTGCGGCGCAGCAGTGTCACCCCCACATCGGCCAGCAGGCCCGATAGCATGAGCGGCATGAGCGCCCAGCCATGCGCCAGTTGCGGCAGGTCGGCCATGTGCAGCCCCAGCGCGCCCAGCACCAGCCCGCAGCACTGGCTGCCCACATCGCCCATGAACAGCCGCGCTTTGGGGAAATTGAAGGGCAGGAAACCGGCAATGGCAACAGCCATGACCAGCGCCGTGCCCCATGTCTCCACCCCTGCGTGCGCATGCAGGCACAAAATGGCGGTGACCATGCAGGCCAGCAGGGTGCAGCCCGCGGCCAGCCCGTCCAGCCCGTCCATGAAGTTGATGGTGTTGCACAACACGACCAGCCACAGGCCGCGCCCCAGCAGCAGGCCCCATGTCGCGCCATCATGCGGCAGCACGCCCAGGCTGCCCCAGGCCACCAGCAATGCCGCCAGTACCTGTGCGCCCAGCTTCCATATGGCGGGCATGGGGTGCATGTCATCGCGCCATGAAAAAAGGCCCAGCCAGGCAGTCGCGGCCAGCAGGGTCTTGTCAGCAAGGGTGGGGGCATGGTGCAGGATCATCTGCGCCAGCGGCACGCCTGTTACGAACACGGCCAGAATGGCAAGCCCACCACCCTTGGGCACGGGCCGGGCATGGGCGCTGCGCCCGGTGGGGTAATCGAGTATGCGCAGCCCGATGACCCGGCGCGACAGAAGGGCGGCCATGACCGCGCCCGCGCCCAGCAGCAGCACGAAAATTACGTTTTCGGCATGATCGTTATGTAAAAGGGTCATGAAAGCAGGGTCCGGGGCATGGTCTCTCCTTCTTGCCCCCCTGCAGGCTCGGCTATAGGGAGGAGGTAATGGCAACGCAATCCTCCAGCAGCCACTCCCTGGCCGAGTGCCTGCGCATGACACGGACCATAGCGCTGAACTGCATGCTTGATACGGTCCTGGGGGGGCTGGCGGCAAGCCTTGCGGGCTGGGCGTGTGGCTATCAGGTGCCAGTGTCTGACAGGGTGCTGGCTGGTGGCGTGCAGGTGCTTGGCATGGCGGGGCTTGGCGTGGCGGGGTGGCCGTTCCGCGTCTTTCAGCAGCACTGGCGCTTTGCCGGGCAATCCGATTTCTGGCGGCTGGGCGGGGCCTGCGCGCTGGCGTCCGGGCTGGTGCTGGGGGCCACAGACCTGCTGGGCGCGCCCGCCCCGGCATTTGGCATGGTTTACGGCATGGCGGCGTTCGTGCTGCTGGCGGGCGTGCGGGGCGGCTATCAGTACTGGCGGCAGGGCCTGCGGGGGCTTGAGGGCAGCCAGCGCGTGATCGTGCTGGGCGATGGGGAAGATGCCAGCCGCTTCCTGGCGCTGGTGCCACATATGGGCCGCCGGGTGGCGGGGCTGGTGCTTGAAGGCCGCCAGCGCCGCCCCGGCCGCAGGCTGCGCGGCCTGCCGGTGCTGGGGCAGGCGGGCGACCTGCGGGCCATTCTTGCGGCACTGGGTGCGGATGAAAACTGGATGGTGGTGGTGGCCGACCCGCATTTCCGCGGCGAGCGGCTTTCCACTGTGCTGCGCATGGCGCATGAAAGCGGCACCCCGGTGCGCTGCATGCCCGACCTGTCCGGCCTGACAGGCACCGCGCGGGCGCCCCTGCACCCCGTAAGGCTGGCGGACCTGCTGCCACGCCAGCCCGTGGCGCCGAATGAACAGGGGCTGGCCAGCATGCTGCGCGGGCGGCGGGTGCTGGTTACGGGGGCGGGTGGCTCGATCGGGGCGGAACTGGTGCGCCAGATCGCCCGCCATGCGCCTGCGGAACTCATTTTGCTCGATATGGGGGAGTTCCCGCTATGGCAGGTGGATATCGACCTTGAAGCGATGGTGCCTGCGCTGAAGCGCCATCTGGTGCTGGCCGACATACGCGATCACGCGCGCATCGAGCAGGTTTTTGCCCGCTATCGCCCCGAACTGGTGTTTCATGCAGCGGCGCTGAAGCAGGTGCCCATGGTCGAGGCCAATCCGTGCGAGGGGCTGCTGACCAACGTGACCGGCACCCGCATCGTGGCCGATGCGGCCAGCCGCCACGGCGTGCGGGCCATGGTGCTCATCTCGACTGACAAGGCCGTCAATCCCGCCAGTGTCATGGGTGTTTCAAAGCGCATTGCCGAGATGTACTGCCAGGCCCTTGATGCCCGGGTCCGGCGCGCGGGCGGCCCGGAGGCCATGCGCTGCGTGACCGTGCGCTTTGGCAACGTGATGGGCTCGACCGGCTCGGTCATTCCGCTGTTCCAGCACCAGCTTGTGCGTGGCGGCCCGCTTACGGTGACCGACCCGCGCATGCAGCGCTATTTCATGACCGTGTCGGAGGCCGTGGGGCTGGTGCTGCAGGCCAGCGCCTGTGGCACCGGCGCGCAGGAGGACCAGCTCGCCGCCGCCCTGCTGCGCCGGGGCGGAGTGTTCGTGCTCGACATGGGCACGCCGGTGCGCATCCTTGAACTGGCGCGGCAGATGATCGTGCTGGCGGGGCTGCGGCCGGGACGTGACGTGCAGATCCACTTTACCGGGCTGCGACCGGGCGAAAAGCTGGCCGAAGACCTGTTTTACAGTCAGGAAATCCTGCAACCCACCGGCTGTCCCGGTTTGCGGATGGCAACGCCGCGTACGGTGGACCTTGCGCAGGTCGTCAATATCATGGATGCACTGACAGTGGCATGTCGTCATGGTGACAGCGCGCAGGCGCTGGACCTTGCGCGCAGGCTCGTACCTGAATTTGTCCATAACCCGCACGGCGTGGCCAGCCAGGTTCCGGCGGGGCAGGCCGATGTGGAAAGGAATGCATCATGAACGCTCCGGCGCAGGCGCCTATAGGTTTTCTTGACCTGCCCAGACAGCAGGCTGCCATTGCCGATGCACTGCGCGCGCGTGTCGATGCGGTGATGCGGCACTGCCGCTTTGTCATGGGCCCCGAAGTGGCCGAGCTCGAATCCCGGCTGGCCAGCTATGTGGGGGCAGCGGAATGCGTGGGCGTTTCATCGGGCACCGATGCCATCCAGGTCGTGCTGATGGCGGAGGGAATCGGGGAAGGCGACGCCGTGTTCCTGCCCGCCTTTACCTACACCGCCACGGCGGAGGTGCCGCTGGTGCTTGGCGCTACCCCGGTCTTTGTGGATGTGGACCCGCGCACCTTCCAGATCGACCCTGAAAACCTGCGCCAGCGCATTGCCGATGTGCGCAAGGCTGGCCGCCTGCGCCCGCGCGCGCTGATCGGGGTGGACCTGTTTGGCCAGCCCGCGCCGTGGCCCGAACTGCGGGCCATTGCGGCGGAAGAAGACCTGTTCCTCATGGCGGACTGCGCGCAGGCCTATGGCGCGAGCCTGTCGGGCCGCAGGCTGGGGCGCGAGGGGGTGGCCACCACGCTGTCCTTCTTCCCCTCCAAGCCGCTCGGCGCTTATGGCGATGCAGGCGCGATCCTGACCGATGACCCCGAACGCGCTGAACTCTACCGCTCGCTGCGCACCCATGGCGAGGGCAAGACCCGCTACGAGGTGCTGCGCACGGGCATGAACGCCCGGCTTGATACGCTGCAGGCCGCCATCATCCTGGCCAAGCTGGAGCGTTTCGATGCGGAGCTTGCCCGCAGGCGGGCCATTGCCAGCGCCTATGACAAGGGCATTGCGGGCCATCTGGTGCCGCCCGCCCGCGTGGCGGATAGCGAGTCCTCGTGGGCGATCTATTCCGTGCTGACCCAGGGCGAGGCCGATCGCGCCGCCATGCAGGAGAAGCTCAAGGCCCGTGGCGTGGCCTCGGCCATCTATTACCCCCGGCCGCTGCACCGCCAGCCCGCCTATGAGGCGTGTCATGATGGCGCGTCGCTGCCGGTGGCCGAAGATCTTTCGCGCCGGATCATGGCGCTTCCGCTACATCCGGAACTGTCGGACAATGACGTGGCCCGGGTTATCGCGGCTGTGTGTGCATAAGGAGACCATACGCCAATGAGACGCGAAACCGCCCTGCTGATCGGGTTTCTGTTCATCACTATCGGCACGGCAGCAGGGTTGTGGTACATGGCCATGCCCAATTTCCGGCCGCTGAGCTTCCCCACCATGCAGTCGGGCACCATTGCGGTCGGCCCCATGCGGCGCGAGCGCACGCTCACGGCAGCGCAGGTCAAGACGCTTAATGACTGGCTGCAGGCCCACACCAAGGGCTGGGGCCCGCTGGGGCAGACCCCGCCTTCAAGCGGTGATGCCGTGATGGAAATGCAGGTGGCGCAAGATGGCAGACAGGCCAGCGGCCCCGCCGTGCCATATCGCATCACGCTATGGACCGGCATCAGCGCTGCTGACTGGAACAACACCGTGTTCGTGGAGGAGCGCCCTGGCGCCGTGATCCGCTTCCATCACTACAAGGACAAGGATTTCGACGCGCTGCGTGATCTGGTCAACCAGTATGACTATGCCCGGTCGGCTTTCCCATGAGCCTTGTGCGCGCGGGCACGCAGGGCCTGATCTTTGATTGCGACGGCACGCTCGTCGATAGCCTGCCGCTGTACCGTGAAGGCTGGCTCGCCGCCCTTGAGGATGCGATCGGCCAGGGCGTGCCGCCGGAATGGTTTCATGGTCATGGCGGCATGTCCGAGCATATGGTGCTTGATATTGTCGAGCAGCGCCTGGGCCGCGTGGTGGACCGTGATGGCATCATATCGAACGCGCGCGCCAGCATGCTCCGGCAGTTGCATGTGCTGCGCGAGATCACGGTCGTGACCGATATCGCCCGCGCATATCATGGCCGCCTGCCCATGGCGGTGGCCTCGAACGGGTCGCGGCAGGTTGTTTCGGCCTGCCTGAGCCACCTCGGGCTCGAGAAGCTGTTCGATGTCATCATCACCATTGATGACGTGAACCACCCCAAGCCCGCGCCGGACATGTTCCTGCTCGCGGCACGCAATATTGCCTGTGCGCCCGCCGCCTGCCTCGTGTTCGAGGACAGCCGCGAGGGCATGCAGGCCGCCACACGGGCTGGCATGGCGCATGTGGATGTGAATACCCTGCAGGCCTGATAAAAAGATCAAGGCTTTTGGGTGCCGCCTTTTTTCAAAAAAGGCGGCATGACTTCCCTGCCAGCCTGCCGGTGCCTAGACCCGCTCGTCATCATCGAGTTCTGGCATGGCTTTGTCCATGGTGGCGAGCAGGGCAGCGGTGAGCGGCGAGGCCAGGATCAGGCCCGAAATGCCCAGAATGGTGCCAAAGATCGTCTGTGACAGGATGGTCAGACCCGGCGGCATCTTGACCGCATGGCGCTGGATGAGCGGCGCCATGACATTACCCTCGAAGAACTGGATGGCGGCGTAAAGCCCCAGCACCATGACCCCCTCGCGCGTGCCCTGCGAAAGCCCGATGAGCACGGCGGGCACGGCCCCCACGAAGGCCCCGATATAGGGGATGAAATTGGCCATCCCCGCCACCACGCCCAAGGCGAGGGCCAGCGGCACGCCAATGCACCACAGCCCGATGAAGGACAGCAGCCCCACCACCGTCATGTCCAGCGCCTGCCCCGCCGTCCACGCCCACAGGGTGCGGCCTGCGGTCAGCAGCAGTTCGCGCGAGGTCTTGCGGTAGGGGTGGGGGATCAGCCGCAGCATGCCGTTGACATAGATTTCGGGTGAGATGGCGAAATACAGCCCCGCGATCAGGATCACGGCCAGCGTGCCCGCAGCGCCAAAGGCCGAGGAGACAAAGCCGGTCATCGACCCCGCGATGGAACCGAACCCGGCATTGCCCGAAGTCTGTTCGTTGCCGCCAAGGGTGGTGGGCAGGTTATCGAGGATCATCCGCCCGGTGGAGGAATTGCCCATGCTGTCACGCAGGTTGTGGGCCTGCTCGCTCAGGGCCGTGCGCAGCTTGACCGCCTGCTCCGATATTTCGGGGCCGCTGCTCCAGATCAGCCCGGTCAGCGCGCCGATCAGCGCCACCACCACGATGGAAAGCGCCAGCCAGTAAGGCATGCGCATGCGCTGCTCAACCAGGCGGGCCAGATTGTGCAGGATCACCGCCACCAGGGTTGCGGCGAAGATGACCATCAGCACATCGCCCACAACCCAGATCAGCATGACCACGATGGTCACGATCAGCGTCAGTCGCAGCAGGGCATAGATACGCGCTAGCTGTGTGGCGCGGGGGTCGGGTATGTCATCCTTGTGGTGGGCAGGTCTTGAATCGGGTTCGTTGGAAGAAGGAGCCGTAGGGGGCGAGGCTGTCATCTATGGGTCCGTGTGCTGGGCATGGAACGTGTGGAACGGGGTTGACGTGCGCGTGGCGTGAACCCGGATAACGCATGGTGAGGCGGACGGATTGCCGGAGAATGAAATTCCGTCACGGATGGTCTGATAAAGTGATATGGCCCCTGATGGGTTAATGCCGCATTGATATGCAAGCGGTAAGCCAATCTTCCCCATCGGGAAAGGGCGTATGTGTGAGTGATGCGAATATGGCCCCCCTTCCGGCGGGGCGCGTATGGATGGCCTGGGCTGCGCTGGCGGTCGCCACCTTTGCCATCGGCACGGGTGAGTTCGCGCTCATGGCGCTGCTGCCCGGCGTGGCGCGGTCGCTTGGCGTTGGCGTGCCGGTGGCAGGCCATGTCATCAGCGCCTATGCGCTGGGGGTGGTGGTGGGGGCGCCGCTTGTTATCCTGCTGGCCGCCCGCATGCCCCGGCGCAGGCTGCTGCTGGTGCTGCAGGCCGTGTTCGTGGCGGGCAATGCCGGGTGCGTGCTGGCACCCGGTTATGCCACGCTGGTGGCCCTGCGTTTTCTGACCGGGCTGCCGCATGGCGCCTTTTATGCCGTGGCGGCGCTGGTGGCGGCAGAAATGGTGCCACCCGCGCGCCGGGGGCGGGCGGTGGCAGGCGTGTTCTCAGGTCTTACGATCGCGCATGTGGTGGGCGTGCCGCTGGTGACATGGGTGGGTGAAGCGTTGGGCTGGCGCGCGGTTTACGCGCTGGTCACGCTCATGGGTGTCTTCGCCTTCGGGCTGATGGCGCGCAGCCTGCCGCAGGTGCCGGTCGATCCTGCCCATGCGCCCTCCCTAAGGCGCGAGCTTGGTGCGCTCCGCAGCCCGCAGGTATGGCTGACGCTGGCCACCGGCGCGGTCGGGTTTGGTGGCATGTTCTGTGTCGGCACCTATCTTTCCACCGTGCTGCTGGGCGTGACGGGGGTTTCCGCTGGCGTGCTGCCGGTAGCGCAGATGCTGTGGGGGCTGGGCATGGTGGCGGGCAACATGGCGGGCGCGCGGCTGGTTGATGTGAGCCCGGTGCTGGCCATTATCGTAACCCTGATTGCGAGCACGCTCATGTCATGCCTGTTTGCGCTCTGCGCGGGCAACGTGTGGCTGATCCTGCCGGTCATCGGCCTGACCGGCTGCATCATCGCCCTGCTGCCCGCGCTACAGACCCGCCTCATGGACGTGGCAGCCGAGGCGCAGGGGCTGGCGGCGGCACTCAACCATTGTGCCGTCAACATCGCCAATGCCTTCGGGGCCTGGCTGGGCGGGGCGGTGATTGCGGCGGGTTATGGCGCGCAGTCCGTGGGGTGGGCCGGGGCCTGCCTCTCGGCTGTGGGGTTGGGGATTTTCCTGATCGGGCTGGCCGGTTCCCGGAAAGCAACCTGTAAATGCTAAAAGTTTTTGGGTGCTGCCCTTTTTCAAAAAGGCAGCGTTCTTTCGAAGCTTTTTGAAAAAAAGCTTTACCAAAAATTTTTATCGGCCTTAGTCCGCATTCGCGGCTTCAAGCTCGGTTTCGGCTTCCAGCCAGTCTTCCTCGGCGTGGTCATGTTCGCGGGCAATGGCGGCAAGGCGGGTGTTGAGTGCCGTAACCTCCTCGGGCTTGCCGGTTTCATACAGTTTGGGGTCGGCAAGGCGGGCTTCGAGTTTTGCGCGTTCGGCCACCAGTTTTGCCATAAGCTGCTCGGCATCGCGGATGCGCTTGCGCAGGGGGGCCGTGGCCTTGCGGGCCTCGGCACGTTCGCGGCGGTCATCGCGCTTCGGGGCGGCGGCGGGGCGGTCGGGGTTGCTGGCCGCGACAGCGCGGGCGCGTTCGGTCAGCCATACGCGGTATTCCGCCATGTCGCCCTCAAACGGGCGCACCGTGCCATCGCCCACCAGCCACAGCCGGTCGGCCACGAGTTCGACCAGATGCGGGTCATGGCTGATCAGCAGCACCGCGCCCTCGAATTCCGCCAGTGCGCGGATCAGCGCGTCACGCGCATCAAGGTCAAGGTGGTTGGTCGGTTCATCCAGAATCAGCAGGTGCGGGGCATCCCGCGTTGCCAGCGCCAGCAGCAGGCGGGCCTTCTCGCCGCCTGACAGGTCGCGCGTGGGTGTTTCGGCCCGCTCCGCATCCAGCCCGAAGCGGGCAAGCTGCGCGCGCACGGCAGGCGGCGTGGCTTCGGGCAGGGCGCGGGCCATGTGGTCGACCGGGGTCTCGTCCGGGCGCAGTTCCTCGGCCTGATGCTGGGCGAAATAGCCCACCTTCAGCTTGGGGCTGTGCTGGATCGTGCCCGACTGGGGCTCCAGCCTGCCCGCCACCAGCTTGGCGAAGGTGGACTTGCCGTTGCCGTTCGCACCAAGCAGGGCGATGCGGTCCTCCATGTCGATGCGCAGCGACAGGTTGGACAGGATGGTGTGCTCGCCATACCCCGCACTCACGCGCTCCATGGTCAGCATGGGCGGCGGCAGGGCGGAGGGCTCGGGGAAGGAGAAGTGGCTGGGCGTATCCTCTACCACGCTGTCGATCTGCGGCAGTTTTTCCAGCGCCTTGATGCGGGCCTGCGCCTGCTTGGCCTTGGTGGCCTTGGCGCGGAAACGGTCAACAAAGGACTGCATATGCGCGCGCTTGGCGTTGATGCGCTCGGCCATGCGGGCCTGCTGCAGCGCCTGCTCGGTGCGGATGCGCACGAACTCCTCATACCCGCCGGGCGTGAGCGTGAGCTTGCCCCGGTCGAGATGGGCGATGGCATCCACCGCGCGGTCGAGCAGCCCGCGATCATGGCTGACAATCAGGGCAGCGCCGCCAAAGCGGGCCAGCCAGTTCTCGAGCCAGATCGTGGCCTCGAGGTCGAGGTGGTTGGTCGGCTCATCGAGCAGCAGCAGGTCGGGGTTGAGGAACAGGGCGGTTGCCAGCGCCACGCGCATGCGCCACCCGCCCGAAAAGTCGGATACCGGGCGCGCCTGGGCGCTGGCATCAAAGCCAAGGCCGGACAGGATCGCGGCGGCGCGGGCGGGCGCGCTGTGGGCATCAATGGCCAGCAGGCGCTCGTGAATATCGGCAATGCGGGCGGGATCGGTACAGGTCTCGGATTCGGCCAGCAGGCTCGTGCGCTCGGTATCACCCGCCAGCACGGTGTCGAGCAGGGAGCCGTAGCCGGTGGGCGCTTCCTGCTTGATGCGGGCCATGCGCGCGCGGGCGGAAAGATGAATGGAGCCGCCATCGGGCGCGATATCACCTGCAATGGCGGCCAGCAGCGTGGACTTGCCCGCCCCGTTGCGGCCCACAAGGCCGATCTTGCGGCCGGGGTCGATGCTCAGGCTCGCGCCATCGAGCAGGGTGCGCCCTGCAATGCGCAGGGTCAGGTCAGATATGACGAGCAGGCTCACGGGCGGAAAACTCCGGCAATAATAGGGGGCATGGCTGGTTTCGTGCGGCTTTGTACCTACCAGTCTGCGGCGATATGCTCTAGATGGCGGTTGTAAGGTGATGTCGGCTTATGTCCAATGCCGCCTCGTATATTTTGCAACCTGTTGAAAGGAGCTGTCCCATGGCAGTCGAACGTACCCTCTCCATCATCAAGCCCGATGCGACCCGTCGTAACCTGACCGGCAAGATCAATGCCGTGTTCGAAGGCAATGGCCTGCGCATCGTTGCCCAGAAGCGCATCCAGCTGACCAAGGCGACCGCTGGCGCGTTCTATGAAGTGCACAAGGAGCGCCCGTTCTACAACGACCTCGTGTCCTTCATGATCTCTGGCCCGGTCGTGGTGCAGGTGCTTGAAGGCGAGAACGCCGTGCTGAAGAACCGCGAAGTGATGGGTGCCACCGACCCCAAGAAGGCCGAAGCCCACACCATCCGCGCCCAGTTTGCCGAGAGCATCGAAGCCAACTCCGTGCATGGCTCCGACAGCCTCGAGAACGCGAAGAACGAGATCTCCTTCTTCTTCGCTGGCACCGAGATCCTGCCCTGATCCTTATGGATTGGAAAAGGGCCGGGGCATCATGCTCCGGTTGCGGAAAAGCCGACCTTCGGGTCGGCTTTTTTTATGCCTGCGGGCTGACGGGCGTCTGAATATTTTATCGCACATAATGGTATTGAAAAGCGGAAAGCGCAGCGCAAGCCGCGCAGATGCCCGGCTCTGATAAAGGCAAAGAGAAGAAGTTTTTGGCGAAGCTTTTTTCAAAAAGCTTCGACAGGGCGCTGCCTTGGTGAAAAAGGCGGCGCCCGGAAGCCTGTTTAAACCGCCAGCAGGCTGTCAGCCGCGTCAGGCACGGGTGTCGTGGCCGGAGCCAGCACGCGGTGCAGGGCAGCGGGGTAGAGCCTGTGTTCCTGCACCAGCACGCGGGCGGCCAGCATGTCCGGCGTGTCGCCATCGAGCACGGGCACGGCGGCCTGGCCGATGACCGGGCCTTCATCCATGCCCTCCGTCACCCAATGCACGGTGCAGCCATGGATGCGGGTGCCGTTTTCCAGCGCGCGCTCATGCGTGTGCAGGCCGGGAAAGGCGGGCAGCAGGCTGGGGTGGATGTTGAGCATCCGCCCCTTCCATGCCGTGGTCAGGAATGGCGTGAGCAGGCGCATGTAGCCCGCAAGGCAGATATATTCCACGCCCGCCGCCCGCAGTGTTGCGTCAAGCGCGCGCTCATGGGCCTCACGGTCGCGGGGGTAGGCGCGGTGGTCGATGGCGCGGGCTTCAAGCCCGGCTTCCCGCGCCACGTCCAGTCCCGGCGCGTCGGGGTTGTTGCTCAGCACCAGGGCAATGCGGGCGGGGTAGTCAGGCCGCGCGCAGGCGGCAATCAGCGCGCGCATGTTGCTGCCGCGCCCGCTGATGAGGATGGCGATGGGTGTCTTGTGCATCGGAGCCGGGTCAGTCACGCAGTTCGGGCAGTTCATCAAAGGTCAGCGTGGCCGGGCTGTCCGGGCTTTCGCCCTGCGTGATGGTGCCGATGATGAACGCCTGCTGCCCGCGCTCGGCCAGTTTCGCCATGGCGGCGTCACTGTCGCGCACCACCAGCACCATGCCCACGCCGCAGTTGAACACGCGCAGCATTTCCTCGGTGGTGACATTGCCAATGCTGGCCAGCCACGGGAACACCGGCGGCACAGGCCAGGCCGTGCCATCAAGCACGGCGCGCACGCCCCTGGGCAGCACGCGCGGCAGGTTGCCCGGCAGGCCGCCACCCGTAATGTGGGCAGCGCCCACCAGCAGGCCCGCATGGTGCAGGTCGAGCACGGGGCGAACGTATAATGTGGTGGGCGTCATCAGCGCCTCGCCCAGTGTGAGGCCATCGGCGAAGGGGCAGGGGGCATCCCAGCCCAGACCGCTGCGCGTGACGATGTTGCGCACCAGCGAAAAGCCATTGGAATGCACGCCCGCCGAAGGCAGCGCGATCAGCGTGTCACCGGGGCGGATATCGCCGGGCAGCAGCGCCGTGCGCTCGGCCGCACCGACCGAAAAGCCGGCCAGGTCGTAATGGCCGGGGCCGTACATGCCTGGCATCTCGGCGGTTTCGCCGCCCACGAGCGCACAGCCCGACTCGGCGCAGCCTTTGGCTATGCCGCGCACCACCTTGGCCGCATCCTCGACCGCAAGCTTGCCGGTGGCGAAGTAGTCGAGGAAGAACAGCGGTGTCGCGCCCTGCACCACAAGGTCGTTCACGCACATGGCCACAAGGTCGATGCCCACGGTTTCATGCAGGCCGCTCTCGATGGCGATCATGAGCTTTGTGCCCACGCCATCGGTGCATGACACGAGAATGGGGTCGGAAAAACCGGCGGCCTTGAGGTCGAACAGCGCGCCGAATCCGCCAAGCCCGCCCATGGTGCCGGGGCGGTCGGTGGCCTTTGCCGCAGGCTTGATGACTTCGACCAGGGCGTCGCCCGCGGCGATATCAACCCCGGCATCGCGGTAGGTGGCGCTCGGCGCGTTGGCGGGGGTGGCATTGGGCGGGCGGGGGGCGGACGTCATGCAGCAGGCCTTTTTCACAAGCAAACTATCACTTTCCCGGACTCCCTCGCGCAGGCTATGAAAACTGCCCTTGGAGCCGGGTTCAAACGGACTTCCGGCTTTCTTTACGTCATGGCGGGGCTGTGCACAAAGCGGTGGTTGAGCATACGAAGCTGAAAACGGATGAAAACACGCCTGCCGCGGTGATCGGGCAGATGGTGTTGCCGTTTGCCCACACGCCGCGTTTTGCCGCTGCTGACTTCGTTTTTGCCGCCTCCAACGCTGCCGCGCGTAGCTGGCTGCTTGGCCCCACGCCCTGGCCCGAGCGCAGGCTGGCGCTTTGGGGCGCGGCGGGCACCGGCAAGACCCATCTGCTTGAAATCTGGGCGCACCGGCATGGCGCGCGGCTGCTGCATGGGGCCAGCCTGTCGCATGCGCATGTGGCGGCCCTGTTCCCCGCCTGTGGCGCGCGGGTGCCGCTCATGGCCATTGCGCTTGACAGTGCCGATGAATGCGCTGACGAGCGCGCCCTGCTGCACCTGATCAACGCCGCGCGCGAGCATGGCATGGTCCTGCTGCTCGGCGCGCGCACGCCGCCCGCGCGCTGGATGGTGGCGCTGCCGGACCTGGCCAGCAGGTTGCGTGCGACGATGGCGGTGGCCATCGGCCAGCCGGGTGACGGGCTGTTGCGCGTGCTTTTGCTGCGCCTGCTGGCCGAGCGCCAGATCGTGGTGGCGCAGCCGGTGGTGGAGTGGCTGCTGCGCCGCCTGCCGCGCACGGCTTTGGCCATGCAGGAGGCCGTGAACCGGCTGGATCACGCAGCCCTTGCCTCGGGGCGCCCGGTCACCCGCGCTCTGGCCGTGCACGCACTGGCCGACCTGCTGCCAGTCGAACTGCCGCTCATGCCGTCGGACTAGAAAAAACAGGGGCTTGCGCCTGTCATGAAAAATTCATGGGCTTCAGCCTGAAGCGCGTCGGTGGATATTTTTTGGAAATAGAAGTTGCCGGGTGCCGCCGTTTTGCAAAAAAGCGGCGTTCCCCGAAGCGTTTTGAAAAAAGCGTCATCGGAAACTTACGGATGCCCCCTTGAGGGCAACGGGGCACGCATGGGCTTGGTGCTGGCCAAGAGGGTGTCCCGTCGTCTAGAATCGCTTGCAACAAGCAATGCCACCGCCGAACGGGAGCGCGAATCCATTGGCCAGAACGCCACGCAAGCCTGCCACGGGCGCAAAACCGGCGCCCCGCGCGCGTAGCCGCGCCCACTCCGCCACGGCGGCAGGGCGGCAGGTTGCCGTGCGCGAAGCCCCTGAAACCCACATCGACGCCACATCGCCCGCGCGCTTCATCAACCGCGAACTGTCCTGGCTCGACTTTAACCAGCGCGTGGTTGATGAGGCTGATAATCCCCGCAATCCGCTGCTCGAGCGCGTGCGTTTCCTGTCGATCAGCGCCTCCAATCTTGATGAATTCTATTCCGTGCGCGTGGCGGGGCTTGTGGGGCAGGTGCGCGAGGGGCTGGTCAAGACCTCGCCCGATGGGCTGACGCCCCAGCAGCAGCTTTCCGCCGTGCGCGAGCGCACGGGGCGGCTGTTGCAGGAGCAGCAGCGCATCTGGCGTGACCTGCAGCGCGAGCTTGAAGCTGCTGGCGTGGTGGTGTGCGATGAAGTCTCCTTCACCGCCGAGGAGCAGGAATGGCTTGATAGCTGCTTCATGGAGCGCGTCTTTCCCGTGCTCACGCCGCTGGCCATCGACCCCGCCCATCCGCTGCCCTTCATCCCCAACATGGGCATCGCGCAGGCGCTGCGGCTGATGAACGCCGAGACCGGGCAGTTCGTGATGGAGGCGCTGATCCTGCTGCCCGCGCGCATCGAGCGTTTCATCCGGCTGCCGGCAAGCCTCTCGCCACCCGGCATCACGCGCTTCATCCTGCTTGAGCGCCTGATCGTGATGTGCATCGACCGCCTGTTCCCCGGCCTTGTGGCGGGCGACTGGGGGGTGATGCGCGTGGTGCGCGACACGGATGTGGAGTTCGAGGACGAGGCGGAGGATCTGGTCCGCTCCTATGAGAGCGCGCTCAAGCGCCGCAGGCGTGGCGTGGTGATCCATCTCGATATCGAATCGCGCATGCCCGAGGATCTGGCCCGCTCCATGGCCGACGGGCTGGCCCCGCCGCCTGATGAAGTGTTCGTGCAGTCCGGGCTGATCGGGGTGGTGGACCTCAAGCAGCTGATCGTCGATGACCGGCCCGACCTGCTGTTCCCGCCCTATACGCCGCGCTTCCCCGAGCGGATTGTTGATTGCGGTGGCGACTGCTTTGCCGCCATCCGCGCGCGCGACATGATCGTGCATCATCCGTTTGAAAGCTTTGACGTGGTGGTGCAGTTCCTGCGGCAGGCGGCGCTCGACCCCGCCGTGGTGGCCATCAAGCAGACGCTCTACCGCACCTCGCGCGACAGCCCGATCGTCAAGGCGCTGATCGAGGCGGCGGAAGCAGGCAAGGCGGTCACCGCCATGGTCGAACTGCGCGCCCGGTTTGACGAGGAGGCGAACATCCGCCTCGCCCGCGCGCTTGAGGCGGCGGGCGTGCAGGTGGTGTTCGGCTTCTCCGACCTCAAGACCCATGCCAAGCTCAGCCTCGTGGTGCGGCGCGAGGGCAGTGGCCTGCGCTCGTACGCGCATTTCGGCACCGGCAACTACCACCCCATTACGGCGCGGATCTATACCGACCTGTCGTTCTTTACGTGCAACCCGGAGCTTGCGCGCGATTCGGCGCGGCTGTTCAACTACATGACCGGTTACGCCATGCCCGCGAAGATGGAGGCGATCGCGTTCTCGCCCGTGACCATCCGCCGCACGCTTGAGGAACTGATCGCAGGCGAGATCGCGCATGTGCAGGCGGGCCGGCCGGGGCAGATCTGGCTCAAGATGAACTCGCTGGTCGATCCCGACCTGATCGACCGGCTGTATGCGGCATCGAATGCAGGCGTGCGCATAGTGGCCGTGGTGCGCGGCATCTGCTGCCTGCGCCCCGGTGTTCCCGGCCTTTCGGAGAACATCAAGGTCAAGTCCATCGTGGGGCGCTTTTTGGAGCATGCGCGCATCTATGCCTTTGGCGACGGGCACCGCCTGCCATCAAAGCAGGCGAAGCTGTATATCTCCTCGGCGGACTGGATGCAGCGCAACATGGACTGGCGGGTGGAAAGCATGGTGCCCATGCTCGACCCGCAAATTCATGCCCGCGTGCTTGACCAGATCATGATGATCGATCTCAAAGACAACCTGCAGTCGTGGATTCTACAGCGTAACGGGGTCTGGCGGCGGCTGGAGCCGGGGCGCAGGCCCTTTTCATCGCATGAGTATTTCATGGAGCATCCGGGTTATCCGGTGCGTGGCGCGCCAGAAGCCCCGATCCGGGTCAGCGCATCGCAGCCTTGGCATGCGGAACAGATTATTGAGGACTGAGGATTACGTCATGGGCAGGCTCAAGGCAGAACGCGCTGGCAGCATATGGGGCGCGATGTGACGGGTGCTGGCGGGTTTCGCCGTTCGGCGGTCATTGATCTGGGTTCGAATTCCGTGCGCCTTGTGGTGTTTGACGGCATTTCGCGCAATCCCGCGCCCATTTTCAACGAGAAGGTCGTGCTCAGGCTGGGCCGGGGGCTCAACGCCACGGGCCGACTGAACGAGGCGGCGGTGCCGCTGGCCATGGAGGTCATGGCCCGTTTCAACGCCATTGCGCGTGGCATGGAGGCCAGCCCCTTCGAGGTCCTGGCCACGGCGGCGGTGCGCGATGCCACCAACGGGCCTGAATTCGTGGCGGGCCTGAAATCACGCCTGCCCGGCGTGCCGATCCGTATATTGAGCGGGGAGGAGGAGGCCGATTATTCCGCTACCGGCGTTTTGTGCGGTATCCCTGATGCCAACGGGCTGGTGGCTGATATTGGCGGCGGTTCGCTTGAGCTGATCCGCATCGAGAACGGGCGCAAGCGCGATGCCTGCACCCTGCCGCTGGGCGTGATCCGGCTTAATGACCGCGCCGATGGCGACCTGTCGCGCGCGCGTGCGCTGGTGGATGAAGACCTGGCCCGCGTGGGCTGGCTGGAGGATGTGCGCGGGCAGGATCTGTACCTGGTGGGTGGCGCCTTTCGCGCGCTGGCGCGCATGCAGATCGCGCGCACGGCCTATCCGCTCAATATCGTGCATCTTTACCAGCTTGCACCCGACACCGCGCGCGAGATGACGGACTGGATCCTGGGCGCCAACAAACGCTCGATCGAGCGCCTGCCCGGCGTGCCGCGCAAGCGGCTGGATGATGCGCCCTTTGCCGCTACCGTGCTGCGCCGGCTCATGCGGCATGCGCAGCCCAACGGGCTGGTCTTCTGCGTCGATGGCCTGCGCGAGGGGTGGTACATGCGCAATGTCGCCGCCAGCGTGGCCGATAACGACCCGCAGGATGCCGTGGCGCGCGAGATGTGCAGCATGCTTGGCCGCAGTATGCAGTTGCCCGAGCGCCTGGCTGACTGGACAGCACCGCTCTTCCCCGATGAAGACGCCGTGGCCAGCCGCCTGCGCGCGGTGGCGTGCTGGCTGTCGGATGTTGGCGCGCATGACCACCCTGAATACCGTGCCGAGCAGACCTACCTGCGCATCCTGCGCCTGCAGGGCGTGGGCTTTACGCATCAGGCGCGGGCTTTCCTGTCGCTGACGCTTGCGGTGCGCTACGGGGCCGACCTGTCGGTGGCGTATCTGCAGCCCTCGCGCCAGTTGCTTGACTCCGCGCAGTTTGCCCATGCCGTGGTGCTGGGGCAGGCATTGCGGCTGGCCTATACGGTGAGTGGCGGCACGGAAGCCCTGCTTGATGGCACGCGGCTGGAAATGGCGGGCGGCACGCTGTCGCTGCATTTCGCGCCGGGGCGCGATGTGGTGCAGGGCGAGAGCGTGCGCCGCAGACTTGAGCGCCTGGGCAGCGCCATGGACATGCCGGTGCGTATCCGCGACCATTAAGTGGAAAATTGGTTCAGGATAAAAGTTTTTGGGTGCCGCCTTTTTCCAAAAAGGCGGCGTTCCTTCAATAACGCTCAGGCATATCGGTAACAGGGGGCGGGCATGAAGCACGGAGAGCAACGCGACCTGCTGCTGATCCGCGGCGGCATGGTCGTAACGGGTCAGGCCAGCCTGCGGGTGGACGTGCTGTGCGGCGGCGTGGGGGAAATTCTGGCCGTGGGGCCGGAGCTTGACGTCCCCACCGGCTGCACGGTCATTGACGCCGATGGCCTGCTGGTGCTGCCGGGCGGCGTTGACCCGCACACCGGCATTGGCGTGGATGAGGCCGGTTTTGCCGCAACGGCCGGGGCGCTGGCAGGCGGCACCACCACCATCATTGATGTGATGCGGCCCCACGGGCGGGACATGGCGCAGGCCTGGCGCGACTGGCGGCAGGCAGCGGCCCACGCGCCGGTTGATGTCGGGCTGTGCATGGGGCTGCCTGATGCCGGTGGCGCTGTCATGGGCGGCATGGACATGCTGGCGGCCCATGGGGTCAACAGCTTTCACCTGTCCATGGCATCGGGCATGGCGGATCGTGAAATCCTTGATCTGGCGGCCCATGCAGCGGGTCTTGGCGCATTATGCGTGATCGAGGCACAGAACGCGCAGGCCATGGCTTACCTGCGCGCGGCCCTTGACCATGCGGGGGTGAGCGGGGCCGAGGCCTGCCTGCTGGCCTGCCCGCCCGCCATCGAGGCGGAAGCCGCAGGCCGCGCCATCATGCTGGCGGGACTGGTGGGGGCGCCGGTGCATGTGGGGCCGGTTTCAACCACGGGTTCATGTGCCGCCATTATTGCCGCCCGTGCCCAGGCCCAGCGCGTGCAGGCGCATGTGCTCGCCCCGCATCTTGTGCTCGATGAGGCTGTGTATGACGCTGATGATGCTTCCCCCTATCTGGCCCGCCCCCCTTTTCGGGACAGTACGCACCGGCGCGCGCTGTGGGGCGCGCTGGCCTGTGGCGCGGTGGGCATGGTGGCCAGTGGCTTCAGCCCGGCAGGGCAGGCGGCGCACGGCATGCCGGAGGGGCTGGCCGAGCGGATGCGCGTGGTGTGGCGGCATGGCGTGCAGGCGGGCGTGATGGAGGCGGAGGAATTCGTCCGCGCCACGTCGGAGGCGGCGGCAAGGGCGTTTAACATTTACCCCCGCAAGGGGGCCATCATGCCGGGTGCCGATGCCGATCTCGTGCTGTGGAACCCCGATGCGCAGGAGATGCGCCCAGCCAGCGCGGGCGGCCTGTATGGTGGCATCATGCTGGGCGGGCAGGCGGTATGCGTGATCCGGGGCGGCGTGGTGGCGTTGCGCAACGGGGCGCTGCAGGAGGGGGCGGGCCGGGGTGCCTACGTGCCCTGCCCGGCGTTCCAGCCCGGCCTGTCGGCGCGGATGCGGCAGGCGGCGCGGTTATCTGTTTAAAAATTAACGTCCTGACAACAATGATGAAAGTTTTTGGATGCCGCCTTCTTTAAAGAAAAGGCGACGTTTCAAACCACATCCTGAAAAAACGTTTCATGGCATTGCCCCTTTGCTTTCGGGCGGAGTGGCAGGGTAGGATCAGGAAACATCAATGGCTGTTCCGGCTGTCTGCCTTGAGGGGGGTGAGGCAGTCCGTGGCCACAGGAATGAGGGAACAGGTTTGACGGGGATCAGACGCGATATCCGTTTCTATGTCGGAAACGAGTATCATGTGTTGGACAACATCGCGCCAACACGCACGCTGCTGGACTGGCTGCGCGAGGAGCGTGGCCTGACCGGCACCAAGGAAGGTTGTAACGAAGGCGATTGCGGTGCCTGCACGGTGCTGGTGGTGCGGCTGGAAGGCGAGCGCCTGATCTGGCGTGCGGTCAATGCATGCATCCAGTTCGTGTGCATGCTCGATGGCGCGCAGGTGCTGACCATCGAGGACATGCGCGCGCCCGATGGCACGCTGCACCCGGTGCAGCAGGCCATGGTGGCGCATCATGGCTCGCAATGCGGGTTCTGCACGCCGGGTTTTGTCATGTCCATGGTGGCGGGCCGCAAGGCCGCAGGACTTGCGCAGGATGAACGCGGCATTGACGACATGCTGGCAGGCAATCTGTGCCGCTGCACCGGCTATGCGCCCATCGTGCGCGCCATGCGCCACGCCATGCAGGCCGGGCCGGACCATTTCGATGCCATGGCGGATGATATGGCCGATCGCCTGCGTGCCCTGCGTGATGGGGCCACGGTTGACATCGCCACGCCCACGGGCCGCCTGACCATTCCCGCCACGGCTGATGCATTGGCCGATACGTTGCTTGAAAACCCCGATTCCCGCATCGTGGCGGGGGCGACCGATGTGGGGCTGTGGGTGACCAAGGGCCTGCGCGAACTGCCGCATGTGGTTTCGATTGGCCAGATTGCCGACCTGCGGCGTATCGAGCCTGCGGCAGAAGGGCTGTACATCGGCGCTGCCGTTACATGGCAGGAAGCCCGCGCAGCCCTGGCGGCAATTCTGCCCCAGCCGGATGAGGAAGTATTCCGCCGCATCGGCTCGGTGCAGGTGCGCAATGCAGGCACGGTATGCGGCAACATTGCCAACGGCTCGCCCATTGGCGATGGGCCGCCGGTGCTGATCGCGGCAGGGGCGAGCGTGCACCTGCGCCGCGGTGAGGCACGCCGCACCATCGCGCTGGAAGATTTTTTCATCGATTACGGCAAACAGGACCGCGCGCCGGGCGAGTTCGTGGAAGGGATCACCATTCCTGCTCCCGCGCCCGATACGGTCATCCGCGCGTGGAAAGTGTCCAAGCGCTTCGATCAGGACATTTCGGCCATTCTGGCTGCGTTTTCGCTCACGCTTGCGCCCGATGGCACCATCAGCAATCCGCGCATCGCCTTTGGCGGCATGGCCGCCACCCCGCGCCGCGCGTTGCTTGCGGAAGCAGCCCTTGCGGGCCGCAAATGGAATGAGGCCACGCTACAGGCCGCGCGTGAGGCGATCATGAAGGATTTTACGCCACTGACCGACATGCGGGCGAGTGCGTGGTACCGCAGCACGGTAGCCGCCAACCTGCTCACCCGGCTTTACGCTGATTGCGGGCCGCAGGCCGCCCGTGTGCCCACCAGCGTGCACGCCGCCTGTGCCGCCACGGGAGAACACGCTCATGGCTGATGCAAACATCGCGGCCACCGCCGCCCCCGTACTGGCTGCGGGCTTCGTGCCCGGCGGCGCATCGGACAGCCTGCGCCACGAGAGCGCGGCCATGCATGTGCAGGGCACGGCCAGTTACATTGACGACCTGCCCGAGCCCCGTGGCACGCTGCACCTCGTGCCCGGGCTGAGCGCGCGCGCCCATGCCCGCATCGTGTCCATGAACCTTGACGCCGTGCGGCAGGCCGAGGGCGTGGTGGCGGTCTATACGGCAGCCGACATATCGGGCGAGAACCAGATCAGCCCGGTGGGCAAGGGCGATGAGCCGCTGCTGGCCAAGGATCTTGTCTCGTTTTACGGCCAGCCCCTGTTCGTGGTTGCCGCCACCACGCGTGGCGCGGCCCGGCGTGCCGCGCGTCTGGCGCAGGTGGAATATGAAGACCTGCCCGCTATCCTGAACATTGCGCAGGCCCGTGAAAACGGCAGCCCCATGGTCTGGCGACAGATGGAAATGAAGCGTGGCGATGCGCTGGCCGGGCTGGAACATGCGCCACGCAGGCTTTCAGGCCGCATTACGGTGGGCGGGCAGGAGCATTTCTACCTTGAAGGGCAGGTCGCCCTTGCCCGCCCGGGCGAGGAAGGGGAGATGCATGTCACCTCCTCCACCCAGCACCCGACCGAGACGCAGCACATGATTGCCCATGTGCTCGACCGTCCCTCAAACCTCATTACCGTTGAGGTGCGGCGCATGGGCGGCGGCTTTGGCGGCAAGGAAACGCAGGCCAATGCCTGTGCCTGCCTCGCTGCCCTCGTGGCCGATAAGACGGGCCGTGCTGCCAAGATGCGCCTCGACCGCGATGACGACATGACCATGACCGGCAAGCGCCATGACTTCGTGATCGATTACGATGTCGGCTTTACCGATGAAGGCCGGATCGTGGCGGTGGACATGGTGCTCGCCGCGCGTTGTGGCTGGTCGGCCGACCTGTCCGGCCCGGTCATCGACCGCGCGCTGTTCCATGCCGATAACGCCTATTTCTACCCCGATGTGCGCCTGCGCTCGGAGCCGCTGCGCACCAACACGCAGTCCAACACCGCCTATCGGGGCTTTGGCGGCCCGCAGGGCATTGTCGCCGCCGAGCGCGTGATCGAGGAGATCGCGTTCGCCACCGGCCTCGATCCGCTCGAAGTCCGGCTGCGCAACGCCTATGGCACGCATGACCGTAACGTGACGCCGTACAACATGGTGGTGGAAGACTCGATCACCCACGATCTGCTGCCCGCACTGGCCCGGCGCTGCCATTACGCGCAACGCCGCGCGGCGTGCCGTGAGTTCAACGCGGCCAGCCCCTACCTGCGGCGTGGCATTGCCATCACCCCGGTCAAGTTCGGCATCTCGTTCACCGCCACCCATTACAATCAGGCGGGCGCGCTGGTGCATGTCTATACCGATGGCTCGGTGCAGGTGAACCACGGCGGCACCGAGATGGGCCAGGGCCTGCACACCAAGATGGTGCAGGTGGCAATGCGGGAATTCGGCCTTGGCACCGACCAGGTCCGTATTACCGCCACCACCACCGGCAAGGTGCCCAACACATCGGCCACCGCGGCCTCGAGCGGGGCCGACCTCAACGGCATGGCGGTGCTCGATGCCGTGCGCCGCATCAAGCGCCGCCTTGTTGAATTCGCCGCCAGCCACTGGAACGTGGGCGAGGACGAGGTGCGCTTTGCCCCCGATGGCGTGCATGTGGGCCATAAGGTCATCGCGTTCTCGCACCTTACGCGGCAGGCCTATTTTGCGCGTGTGTCCATGTCGGCCAACGGGTTCTATAAAACGCCCAAGATCTCGTGGAATGGCGATACGGGGCAGGGGCGGCCTTTCTATTACTTCGCCTACGGGGCCGCATGTTCGGAGGTGGTGATCGACCTCCTTACGGGTGAGACCAGGATCGACCGGGTCGATATCCTGCATGATGCGGGCCAGTCGCTGAACCCGGCCCTTGATATTGGCCAGATCGAGGGCGGCTTCGTGCAGGGCGCAGGCTGGCTGACATGCGAGGAACTGGTATGGGATGATGCGGGCCGCCTGCGCACGCACGCGCCCAGCACCTATAAAATTCCCGCCTGTTCCGACCGCCCGCGCGTGTTCAATGTCGATCTGCTGGAAAACGCGCCCAACCGCGAGCACACCATCTTCCGCTCCAAGGCGGTGGGTGAGCCGCCCTTCGTGCATGGGGTGTCGGTGTTGCAGGCCATATCGGATGCGCTGGCCAGCCTTGATGGCTACCGCACCTGCCCCCGGCTCGACGCGCCCGCCACGCCGGAGATGATCCTGCGCACGGCAGAGCGCCTGCGCTGCGGCCAGCCTCCCGCCCGCTGAACCCCATGAGCATGGACATGCGCGCCGATCTGGCCCGGTGGCGGCTCATGGGCCAGCCGGTGGCCCGGATCAGCGTGGCCGCCGCGCGCGGGTCCACCCCGCGTGAGGCGGGAACCTTCATGCTGGTCACAAGCACGGAGCAGTCCGGCACGGTGGGCGGTGGTGATCTGGAATGGAATGCCATCCATCACGCCCGCGCCCTGCTCGCCACGGGGGGCGGGGCGCAGGAACTGCGCATCGACCTCGGCGGTCGCTCAGGGCAGTGCTGCGGGGGCGAGGTGGTGCTGTTCATCGATGTGCCCGATGGCAAGGGGCTGGACGGCATCATGGCGGAACTCGAGCGCCAGCGGCGCGCGGCGCCGCTGCTTGTGCTGTTCGGGGCAGGGCATGTAGGCCGCGCGCTGGCCCATGTGCTGGCGCCGCTGCCGCTGCGGCTGGCCTGGTGCGATTCGCGCCCGCATGAATTCGGCCCCGTCATTCCCGCAGGGGTGGACGTGCATGATGATGGCGACTGGCAGCACCTTGTAGCCGGTGCGCCCGCCGGTTCTGGCGCACTGGTGCTGACCCAGAGCCACGCGCTTGACAGCGTGATTGTTGCATCCATCCTCGAACGGGGCGATTTTCGCTATGTGGGCCTGATCGGCTCGCACACCAAGCGCCGCCGTTTTGTCGCGGCCTTCCGTGCGCTCGGCCTGCCCGAAGACCGCATCAATGCCATGGTCTGCCCGATCGGGGGGCAGGGCGTGCGTGACAAGCGGCCCCCGGTCATTGCGGCGCTGGTGGCGGCGGAAATCGTCACGCGCTTCCTGCACGCGCCGCAGGAAGGGTGTGATGCAGATGGGGATGAGAAACGCTTATGAACGATCCGCTTTCGCGCACGCCCCGCATGATGCGCCTGCACGCGCGGGGCATTTCCTACTTCAATGCGGTGCGGGAATGCCGTTCCATCCGCGAGGCGGCGCGCAGGCTCAATGTCACCCCATCAGCACTCACGCGGCAGCTTGCGCAGATGGAGGCCGAGATCGGCGCGCCCCTGTTCGACCGCCTGCCCGAAGGCATGGTCCTGACCGAGGTGGGCACCATCATGGCCCGCCATATCGTGACCGTGATGCAGGATGCCGCCCGCACGGAGGAGCAGATCAACGCCCTGTCCGGGCGGCATGATGGCAGGCTGCGCATCATGGCGGTGGAAGGCATTGCGGGCCAGCTCCTGCCCGCGCTGCTCGAGCGCATCATCTCCGCCTTTCCCGCCGTTGAACTGCATGTGGAGGTGGGCGCGCCCAAGACCATCGTCTCGGCGTTGCAGGATGGGCGGGTTGACCTTGGCATCGCGTTCTCGCTGGCGCTCTACCCCGAATTGCGGCGGGTGGCGGTGGGGCATTTTCCCGTGGGCGCGATTGTGCGCGCGGATCACCCGCTCGCGCACCTGCGCACCGTGACGGTGGAGGAATGCGTGGCCTACCGCCTGATCCTGCCCACGCGCACGCTCTCGCTCTACCGCGTGATGGAGCCCATGCTGCGTCCGTGGCAGGACCGGCTGAACGTCGTGCTCCAGACCGGCTCGATCGAACTGACCAACCGCATGGTGCTTGCAGGCGCGGGGCTGGCCTTCCAGTCGCCGCTTGCGGTGGGCGTGCAGCCCGGCCAGGACAGCCTGCGCCATGTGCCGCTGCGTGACACCCGCGCCGTGACCGACCTCGGGGCCTATGTGCGCGAATCCCGCTGGCTGCCGCCCCTGCTGGAAACCGTTATCGAGGAGCTGCGCCTTGAACTGCGCCGCGTGCAGGGCGTGAGCGACGAGCGGGTGGTCTGACTACTGTTGCGATTTACGCAACGTAACGATGAAATCATTCTACTGGACGAAACACCCTGCGGGCTGATTAGATCAATCCATCATGGTGCGGTTGGGGGATATCCGTATGGCGTCGGGGGACGTCATACGGGGCTGCATCAGCAAAAGACGAAAAAACAGATGGGGACCCGCAGATGGATACCAACATGCAGCCGAAAGACGGGGGGCTGGCAGCGCTCGATGCAGCCGTGCGCCGTGATCTGGAAATCATCCGCTACCCGCGCAAGGAATGGATTCCTCCCATCGAACGTGATGGCCAGCGCGTGCTTGATGTGGCGATTATCGGCGCGGGGCAGGGTGGTCTTGCCACGGCCTTTGCGCTCAAGCGCAACAACATCACCAACGTGCGCATATTCGACCGGGCCTCAAAAGGTGGCGAAGGCCCGTGGGTGACATTCGCGCGCATGATCACGCTGCGCACCCCCAAATACGTGACCGGCCCCGACCTTGGCGTGCCTTCTCTCACCCCGCGCTCATGGTATGAGGCGCAGTACGGCGCCACCGCGTGGGAGAAGCTGGACAAGATCCCCCGTGGTGACTGGCAGGCCTATCTCGACTGGTACCGCGACATCCTCGACCTGCCGGTGGCCAACGACCATGAATTCACGGGTGTGACGTGGGAGGATGGCCTGCTGCGCCTGACCTTCCGCCGCCCGGATGGCACGAGCCACGTGCATTATGCCCGCAAGCTGGTGCTGGCCACCGGCATCGAGGGCTGTGGCACGTGGCATGTGCCCGACTTCATCCGTGAAGGCCTGCCGCGCGACCGTTATGCCCACACGTCGGAGGCGATCGATTTCGCGGCACTCAAGGGCAAGCGCATTGGCGTGCTCGGCGCCGGGGCCTCGGCGTTCGATAACGCCGCCACGGCGCTTGAGGATGGTGCCGGCAGCGTGACGCTGTGCCTGCGCCGCAAGGAAATCCCTTCCATCAACCCGTATCGGTGGATGGAGAATACGGGCTTCCTCGCCTACTACCCGGCCCTGTCCGATGATCTGCGCTGGGGCTTCATGCGCCGTATCTTCGACCTCAACCAGCCGCCGCCGCAGGATACGTTCTGGCGGTGCCGCAAGCATGAAAACTTCGCCTACCGCACCGGCTGCCCCTGGACGGGCGCACGCATGGAAGGCGATGAAATCGTTGTTGATTCGCCCACCGGCGAGATGCGCTTTGACTTCGTGATCATCGGCACCGGCTTCGCCACCGACCTGTCGCGCCGGCCCGAGACCGCATCGTTTGCGCCCTCCGTCGCGCTGTGGGGCGAGCGCTACACGGCACCTGCCGGTTCCGAGAGCGCGGTGCTGGAAAGCTACCCCTATCTGGGCGACTGCTATCAGTTCCTGCCGCGCCACAAGGATGATCCGCTGGCGCCCATGCTGGCCAACATCCACAACTTCACGTTCTCGGCCACGCCGAGCATGGGGCTGTCGGGCGCTTCTATCAGCGGCATGCGCTTTGGCGTCGAGCGCCTGGCCCATGGGCTGGGGCGTGACCTGTACGTGGCCGATGGCCAGCAGCACCTTGAAAGTCTGCTGTCCTATGACGTGGCGGAACTGGTCAGTCTCGATCCTCCTGTTGCATGATGCGCCCCGGGTAGATTTATCCATTCGGGAGAGAGTGAGTAGATGAGCAGCGCTGTAAGCCTTTCACCTTCCGCGCCGGGCGTTGCCGGCGCGGGGGCAAGCAATGACCACACGGTTCCCCCCGTGGCAGACATGGCCCGGATCATCGGCCTGAACATTCCGGTGGCCTGCCTGCCCGATGTCCTGGCCAACACGGCGTTGCTGCAGGGCTATGCCGACCTCGTGACAGGCTTCGTGCTGCCTGATGACTGCGAGCCAGCCTATGAGTACGCGCCATGAGTGCGCGCGCCATGGGGGCAGCGCTCGGCATCGCCGCTGACATACGCGCAGGCCACCGCAATGCCGTGGGCGTGGTCACGGCGGTCATTTCCGATATCGAGGCGCGTGATACCCGCTTCAACAGCGTAACCCGCATCCTTGGCCCCGCCGCCGTGGCGCAGGCCGAGGAGGTGGACAAGGCCATTGCCGCAGGCCGCGACCCCGGTCCGCTCGCGGGCGTGCCCTTTGGCGTAAAAGACCTGTTTGACGTGCGTGGCGAGGTCACCACCGCAGGCTCCATCGTGCTGCGTGACAACCTGCCCGCCACCGAGGACGCCACCGTCATCGCCCGCCTGCGCGCCGCCGGCGCCGTGCCGGTGGCAACCCTGAACATGGATGAGTTCGCCTACGGCTTCTCCACCGAGAACGCGCATAACGGCACCACCCGCAACCCGCATGACCATGCCCGCCTTGCCGGTGGTTCCTCCGGCGGGTCGGCGGCCGCCGTGGCGGCAGGGCTGCTGCCCTTTACGCTGGGGTCGGACACCAATGGCTCGATCCGCATTCCGTCCGCGCTGTGCGGGGTGTGGGGGCTCAAGCCCACCTTTGGGCAGGTGCCGCTGCGCGGGGTCTATCCGTTCGTGGCCAGCCTCGATACCGCAGGCCCCATGGCTGACACGCTCGAAGACCTGATGGCGGTGTATGCCATCATGTCAGGCCGGGATGTATCGGCCCTGCCCGATGTGGCATCCGTGAAAGTGGCGCGGCTGGGGGGCTGGTTCGCCCGCAATATCAGCACCGGACTGAGTGCCGCGATTGATGGCGTGATGGCGCATCTGGGCCATGACCGCGTGATTGAACTGCCCGAGGTCGCGCGGGCGCGGGCCTCGGCCTTCCTCATCAGTGCTGCGGAGGGGGGGAACCTGCACCTGCCCCGCCTGCGCAGGCGCTCCATGCAGTATGACCCCGCCACCCGCAGCCGCCTCATGGCAGGCGCCATGCTGCCTGCCGCCACCTTTGTGCAGGCGCAGCGCTTCCGCCGGTGGTTCCGCGCGCAGGTGCATGAAGCCTTCACGCAGGCCGATGTGCTGGTGGCCCCCACCACGGTGGGTGTTGCGCCGCGCATCGACCAGCCCTCCATCATGGTGGATGGCAAGAGTGTCTCCGCGCGGGCCAATCTGGGCATCTATACCCAGCCCATCAGCCTGGCCGGGCTGCCGGTGCTGGCAACGCCGCTGGCTGTAGACGGCCTGCCGCTGGGCATCCAGCTCATTGGCGCGGCGGGTGCCGAGGCGAAACTGTTCGCCGTAGCCGCCGAACTGCAACGCGCGGGCCTTGCCGCCTGCCGCCCGCTTGATGCGGGTTACGCACGGAAGGAAAAGGCATGCTGAACACGCCGCGTTCGTGCCGGGGGATGGTCACATCCCCCCACCACCTTGCCAGCCAGGCAGGCCTTGACGTGCTCAAGGCAGGCGGCACGGCCATTGAGGCCGCCGTGGCCACCGCCGCGGCCCTGGCCGTGGTCTATCCGCACATGACCGGCATCGGGGGCGATGCCTTCTGGCTGACCATGTGGCCCGATGGAAGGGTTGAAACCATTGATGCCTGCGGGGCGGCTGCAGGCAAGGCGGATGCCGCGTTCTATCACGCCGCAGGCCATGACACGATTCCGTGGCGTGGCCCGCTTGCGGCCAATACGGTCGCGGGCACGGTGTCGGGGTGGGAGATGGCCCTGTCCTGGAGCCACGCCATGGCGCCGGGCCTGCCGCTTGGCCGCGTGCTGCGCGATGCGCTGTACTATGCCGAGCAGGGCGTGCCCGTAACCGCTGGTGCTGCCGAGATCACCCGCCAGAAGGTGGAAGAACTCAAGGATATACCCGGCTTTGCCGCGCAGTTCATGCCCGGTGGCAAGCTGCCGCAGGCAGGCGACATCCTGCACAATCCGCGCCTGGCCACGACGCTGCGCCAACTGGCCGATGAAGGGCTTTCGAGTTTCTATCGCGGCACGGTGGCGCGTGAACTCGCCGCTGACCTGCAGGCCCTTGGCAGCCCGCTCACCCTGGCCGACCTGCAGGCGCACAGGGCAACCCACCAGCCAGCGCTCCATGCCCGCATTCACGGCGCGGATCTGTACAACATGGCGCCGCCCACCCAGGGCGTGGCCTCGCTGCTGATCCTGGCGCTGTTCGACCGGCTCAAGGCGGCGGAAGCGAATGATTTCGATTACCTGCACGGGCTGGTTGAAGCCACCAAGCAGGCGTTCCGCTATCGCGACACGCATGTGGGCGATCCCGCCTACATGACCGTGCAGGCGCAGGACATCCTTGATGACCGCAAGGCGCTCGACCGCATGGCAGCCGCCATCAACCCCAACAAGGCGGCACCGTGGCCCTGGCAGTCGCAGCAGGGTGATACGGTCTGGCTGGGCGTGATCGATTCCGACGGGCTGGCCGTGAGCATGATCCAGAGCCTGTATTTTGAATATGGCTCGGGCGTGGTGCTGCCGCGCACGGGTGTTGTGTGGCAGAACCGGGGCACCAGCTTTGGCCTTGACCCGCAGGGGTGGAACGGGCTGCAGCCAGGCCGCAAGCCGTTCCATACGCTCAACCCGGCGGGCGCGCGCTTCGAGGATGGCCGGACCATGGTGTACGGCACCATGGGGGGCGAGGGACAGCCCCAGACACAGGCGGCCGTATTCACCCGCTACGCGCGTTACGGCATGCCGTTGCAGCGCGCCATAACGGCGCCGCGCTGGTTGCTGGGCCGCACATGGGGGGAATCCAGCGTCAGCCTGAAATACGAGGACCGCTTCGACCCCGAGGTGATTGCCCGCATGAGTGCCGCAGGCCACCAGATGGAACGCGTGGCGCCATTTTCCTCCATCATGGGGCATGCGGGCGCGCTGGTGCGCCATGAATCCGGCCTGCTCGAAGGGGCGACCGATCCGCGTAGCGACGGGTGTGTAGCAGCATGGTAAACGCACAGGCGGGCATGGATCAGCCTTCGGGCCAGCGTGCGGTTGCACGCTGCGCCGAACTGGGGCGCGCGCCGTATTCCGAGATGGAGGGCGGGCTGTTCCGCCCCTATCTCGGCCCATCCTACCGCGCCACCTGCGACCGGCTGGCCACGTGGATGCATGCGGCGGGCATGACCACGCGCATGGATGCGGCAGGTAACCTGCTGGGCCGGTATGAGGGCCTGACGCCTGATGCCCCGGTGCTGCTGCTCGGCTCGCATATCGACAGCGTGCGCGATGGCGGTTTTTTTGATGGCATGCTGGGCGTCATCCTCGGCATCGAGGCCGTGGCCCATTTCGCGGCAGCGGGCAGGCGCTTCCCCTTCGCGCTGGAAGTCATCGGCTTTGGCGATGAGGAGGGCTCGCGCTTTCCCTCAGGCATGCTGACCTCGCATGCCGTGGCGGGCGTGCTCGAAGCCCCCGATCCCGCCATGCGCGACTGGGCCGAGACCGCAACGCTGGCCTCGGCGCTCGAAGCATTCGGGCTGGATGCAGGCCAGATGCACAAGGCATCCCGCAAGGGAGAGCAGATCCTTGCCTATGTCGAGGCGCATATCGAGCAGGGGCCGGTGCTCGAGGCAGAGGGCCGGGCCCTTGGCGTGGTCAGCGCCATTGCCGCCCAGCACCGCTACCGCATCACCCTGCGCGGCATGGCGGGGCATGCGGGCACCGTATCGATGGACCTGCGGCGCGACGCGCTGGCCGGGGCCGCCGAGATCATTCTCGTCGCCGAGCGCATCGGCCGCGCGGGCACGCAGGGGCTGGTGGCTACCGTGGGGTCGCTCGATGTGATGCCGGGTGCCGCCAACGTGGTGCCGGGCGAGGTGGTGTTCACGCTTGATGTGCGGGCTGGCACCAATGAAGCGCGTGACCGGGCGGCGCAGGAAATCCTGGCCGTGGCTCGCGCTGTGGCGCAGGCGCGCAGGCTGGAAGTCGCCATCAGCGTGCAGCAGGATCTTGACGCCACCCCGTGTGACCCGCGCCTGACATCCTTCATGGAGCAGGCCGTGCGCGATGTGACGGGAACAGAGCCGCGCCTGCTGGTCAGCGGTGCCGGGCATGATGCCATGATCATGGCGCATCTGGCCCCGGTTTCCATGCTGTTCATCCGCTGCGCGGGCGGCATCAGCCATAACCCGGCGGAATCCGTGACCGACGCGGATGTGGATGCGGCGCTGCGGGCCATGATCGCCTTTATCGGACTTTTTGAGAGACATTTCGGATGACCCAGACCTTTTTCGGCCAGATCAACCCTCCCGCCCGGCTGCTCATGGGGCCGGGGCCGGTCAACGCGCACCCGCGCGTGCTGCGCGCCATGGCGGCCGACATGCTGGGCCAGTTCGACCCCGAAATGACTGACTACATGAACCAGACGATGGAACTCTACCGTCAGGTGTTCATGACCAACAACCGCTGGACCCTGCTGGTTGATGGCACGGCGCGCGCGGGCATCGAGGCGGCCCTCGTCTCGCTCGTCGAGCCGGGCATGAAGCTATTGATTGTGCGCGCGGGTCGTTTTGGCCTGCTGCTCTCCGAGATCGCGCAGCGCATCGGCGCCGAGATCGTGACGCTGGACCTGCCGTGGGGCAAGGTGGCGAGCCTTGAACAGATCGAGGACGCCATCATCACCCACCGCCCGCATGTGCTGGCGTGCATTCATGGCGATACGTCCACCACCATGGCCCAGCCGCTCGATGGCGTGGGCGCGCTTTGCCGCAAATACAATGTGCTGTCCTATGTCGATACCACGGCAACGCTGGGCGGCATGGAAGTGGCGACCGACCGCTGGGGCGTGGATGTGGTGAGTTCGGGCCTGCAGAAGTGCATGGGCGGCCCGCCGGGCTCGGCCCCCATCACCATCTCCGACCGTGCGGCCGAGCACATCTTCGCCCGCCGTCATGTCGAGGCTGGCATTCGCGGCAGCGACACCACGGACGGCACCCGCGTGCGCATTCCGTCGAACTATTTCGACCTCGCCATGGTCATGGATTACTGGTCCGAAAAGCGCCTGAACCATCATACCGAGGCCACCACCATGCTGTATGGCGCGCGTGAAGCCGCCCGCGTGGTGCTTGAGGAAGGGCTTCAGGCCCGCTTCGCCCGTCATGCCAGCGCCTCGCGCGCGGTGTGCGCCGGGCTGCGCGCCATGGGGCTCGAACTGTTTGGTGGCGACGAACACCGCATGACCAACGTGACCGGCGTGTACATTCCCAAGGGCATTGACGGGGAGAAGGTGCGCGCGCGCATGCGCGAGGATTTCGAGATCGAGATCGGCTCCGCCTTCGGTCCGCTGCAGGGCAAGATCTGGCGCATCGGGGCCATGGGCTACAATGCGGAGAAGCACAAGGTGCTGCTGACCATGGGCGCGCTCGAAACCGTTCTGCGCCATGAAGGCCACGGCTTTGCCGCGGGTGCAGGCGTCGATGCCGCCCTTGCCGCTTATAACGACTGATAACAGGAGACCCGGCGTAATGTCTGACACAGGTGCCTATCCGCGCGACATGGTTGGTTACGCGGGCAATCCGCCCGATGCAAAATGGCCCGGCGGGGCGCGGATCGCGGTCCAGTTCGTCATCAATTACGAGGAGGGGGCCGAGAACTCGGTCCTCCATGGTGATCGCGGGTCGGAGGCATTCCTGTCCGAGATGGTGGGGGCGCAGTCCATTCCCGGCGCCCGCGCCATTGCGATGGAAAGCCTGTATGAATATGGCTCACGCGCCGGGTTCTGGCGGCTGCACCGCATCTTTACGCAGCGCGGGCAGCCGCTTACGGTCTTTGCCGTGGCCGCCGCCATGGCGCGCAACCCCGCAGCAGTTGCCGCGATGAAGGAAGCCGGGTGGGAGATCGCCTCGCACGGGCTGCGCTGGATTGACTACCAGCACGTGCCCGAGGCCGTGGAGCGTGCCCATATTCTTGAATGTATCGCGCTGCATGAAAAGCTGACCGGATCGCGCCCGCTGGGCTGGTACCAGGGCCGCACCAGCCCCAATACCGCCCGCATCGTGGCCGAGGAAGGCGGGTTTGTATATGACGCTGATTCCTACGCTGATGACCTGCCCTATTACGACCGCAGCTCTGGCCGGGCGCAACTGGTCGTGCCCTATACGCTTGATGTGAACGATATGCGCTTCGTGGCGCTGAACGGCTTTACCGAGGGCGAGCAGTTCTTCAACTACCTGCGCGACACGTTTGATGAACTGTATGAGGAAGGGGCGGACAGGCCGCGCATGATGTCGGTGGGCCTGCACTGCCGCGTGGCGGGCCGCCCCGGTCGTGCGCGGGCAGTAGCGCGTTTTCTTGACTATATTGCCCAGCGCGAGAAGGTGTGGGTCGCTACCCGGCTGGACATCGCGCGGCACTGGCTGGAGACGCACCCGGCATGAACCGCGTTTTTGACCGGGTCAATGCGCTCTCCGCCGTGCGGTTTGTAGAGCTGTTCGGCCCGATATACGAGCATTCGCCCTGGATTGCCCAGCGCGCCCATGGCCATGCGCCCTTTGCCGGGCATGAGTCCATGCTGGCCGCCATGGCGCTGGTGCTGGAGCAGGCCGATGAGGCCGAAAAGATGGCCCTTATCCGCGCTCACCCTGAACTGGCGCAGCGCATGGGGGTTGACCCCACGCTCACCTCGGCCTCGGCGGCCGAGCAGGCCTCCGCCGGGCTGGACCGGCTGACGCCTGATGAGTTTTCCGACTTCCGCGCGCTCAATGAGGCCTATGCCGCCAAATTCGGCATGCCCTTCATCATCTGCGTGCGGCGCTCGGACAAGCAGGCCATCCTGAACGGACTGCGGACCCGGCTGGAAAACACGCCCGAGGCCGAGCAGCAGACCGCGCTGGCCGAGATCAACAAGATCGCAGCACTCCGCCTGGCCGATGTGCTCGAACGCCTGGAGCATGACGTATGAGCACCCTTTCCACGCATGTGCTTGATCTCGTATCGGGCAGGCCCGCCGCTGGCATGGCCATCAGCCTGTGGGCGGGGCAGGACTGCCTGTTCCGTGGCGTGACCAACGCCGATGGCCGTTGCCCCGAACTGGGCCAGCAGACAGGCGAGATGCGCCCGGGCGCCTACCGGCTGGAATTTGCCGTGGCTGCCTATTTCCGCGCGCAGGGTGCGGCGCTGTCAGACCCGCCGTTCCTTGATGTGGTGCCGATCGCGTTTGGCATCGCGCCAGCGGGGGCAGATGGCAAGGGTGGGCATTACCATGTGCCGCTTCTGGCCTCGCCGTTCGGGTTTTCGACCTATCGCGGCAGTTAGGATCAGAAGTGTTTGGTGAAGCTTTTTTCAAAAAGCTTCACAAGCATAAACGCAAAAAGGGCCGTGGCGATCATGCCACGGCCCTTTTTGCAGGCACCTGCGGCAGGTCGCCCCGCCGCAGGATGCACCGAAAATCAGGAAACAGCCTGCTTCAGCGCTGCCGTCAGGTCGGTCGTGCTGGCCTTGCCGCCAAGATCGCCGGTGCGCACGGCGCCCGAGGAGATGACCTTCTCGATGGCCTTGTCGATGCGGGTGGCCAGGTCCTGGCGGCCCACATGCTGCAGCATCATGTTGGCAGCGAGCAGCAGCGAGGTCGGGTTGGCCTTGTTCTGGCCCGCAATGTCAGGGGCGGAACCATGCACGGCCTCGAACACGGCGGCCTTCTCGCCAATATTCGCACCCGGTGCCAGGCCAAGCCCGCCAACCAGACCGGCGGTCAGGTCGGACAGGATGTCACCAAACAGGTTAGTGGTGACAATGCAGTCATACTGCCACGGATCGGTCACGAGCTGCATGGCGCAGGCGTCAACGATGCGCTCGTTCACTTCCACGCGGCCTTCATATTCCTTGGCGACCTTGCGGCCTTCCTCAAGGAACAGGCCGGTCAGCAGCTTCAGGATGTTGGCCTTGTGCACCAGTGTCACGCGCTTGCGGTTGTTCTTGACCGCGTATTCAAAGGCATAGCGCACGATGCGGTTGCATTCCGCGCGCGAGGTGTAGCCTGCGCTCGTTGCAATGGCATGCGGGTCATCACCAACGGGAATGTAGTTTTCGAGTGCCGCGTAATAGCCCTCGAGGTTCTCACGGAAGATGACGAGATTGATGTTCTCGAAGCGCCCGCCCGGCACGATCGTTTTTGTGGGGCGCACATTCGCGAACAGGCCGAACTCCTGGCGCAGTGTGACGTTGATGGACTTGAAGCCACCACCGACGGGCGTGGTCAGCGGGCCTTTCAGCGCAAGGCCGGTGCGGCGGATGCTCTCGATCGTTTCCTTGGGCAGCGGGCTGCCGGTGGCTTCAAGGGCGGAAACACCACCAAGCGCCTTTTCCCATTTGAAGGGTGCGCCAACGGTATCAAGGATTTCGACAACGGAGTCGACAATTTCAGGCCCGATTCCATCACCGGGAATCAGGGTAGCGGGAATTGTTTTTTCTGCGGACATTCTCGAACGTCTCCCTTTAGTGCTTGCTACTGAAAAGCGTTTCAGCATACGCACCGGCTTGGCGGACCCGGTTCGTTGCCGGGTGCCCCGTCGGAACTGGTTAAAAGTCCTAGGCCCCCCAGTCCGGCGTGACAATCGGGCCACGGGGCCGGGCTGGTGGTTTTACAGTCACATTATCCGGCGTGCAGCGGCGCGCAGGCCGCCGCAAGCCATGTGCGCGCCGGAGTTTGCAGATGCGGCGCGATGCTTTCAAAAACCCGTGCATGATAGCCGTCCAGCCACGTAGTTTCGGCTGCTGAAAGGCTCGTGGCATCGATCAGCCGCCTGTCAAAGGGGGCAAGGGTCAGCACCTCGAATTCCATAAACGAGCGGTTGGCCTCCCCCACAGTGCTGGGCTGGATCAGGTGCAGGTTTTCAAGCCGGATGCCAAACGCGCCGGGCCGGTAATAGCCCGGCTCGTTGGACAGGATCATGCCCGCATGCAGGGCCACGGGCCGGAACACGGGTGAGATCGTGGCCGGTCCCTCATGCACCGACAGGTAGCTGCCAATGCCGTGGCCGGTGCCGTGGTCGTAATTCAGGCCGCCCTCCCACAGGGCATGGCGGGCCAGCGCATCGAGCGCGTGCCCGGTCACCCCAGTGGGGAAGCGCGCGCGGGCCAGCGCGATATGCCCGCGCAGTACGCGGGTAAAGGCATCGCGCACATCCGCATCAGGCGCATCCGGCCCGGTCCAGATGGTGCGGGTGATGTCGGTGGTGCCAAAGGGATACTGCCCGCCGCTATCAATCAGATAGACCTCATTGGCGTGGAGCGCGCGGTTGCTTTCGGGGGTGACGCGGTAGTGGATGATCGCGCCATTCGGCCCCGCGCCGGAGATGGCGGGAAAGCTTTCCTCACGGTAATCGGGGCAGTCGGCGCGAAAGCCGTTGAGCTTTTCGGCCGCAGCCAGTTCCGTGGTGCGGGCCGCGTTTTCATCCAGCCAGTGCAGGAAGCGGCAGATCGCAACCCCATCAAGCAGGTGGGCGCGGCGGCTGCCTTCCTGCTCGGTCGGGTTCTTGATGGCCTTGGGCAACTGGCAGGGATCATCCTTGCGGATGACGGTCGCCCCGGCCTGTTCCAGCACCTGCATGAACCAGATGGCGTTGCGGGCTGGGTCCACCTGCACGCGGGCCGGAGCCAGGGCGCGCAGGCTCTCCTCCAGTGCTGCGGGCGGCAGCAGGGTCACGTCGGCCCCCAGCCAGTCGCGCGTCTGCCCTGCCACCTTGGCCGGGTCGATGAACAGCGTCACCCGGGCATCATCATGCACGATGGCAAAGCTCAGGCTGAGCGGGGTGTAGGGCACATCGGCGCCGCGAATGTTGAGCAGCCACGCGATCGAGGCCGGGTCACTCAGCACCAGCGCGTGCTCGCCTGCCGCGCGCAGACTGGCGGCAATGGCTTCGCGCTTGGGGGCGCTGGCCTGCCCGGCCCATGCCTCGGGCTGGGGCACGCAGGGCGTGCAGGGGGGCGCAGGGCGGTCGGTCCAGATCCGGTCGACCGGGTTTTCGGCCAGCGGCACCAGCGTCAGCCCCGCATCATTGAACGGGCGCAGCGCGCTCTCGGCAATCAGGCGCGGGTCGTAGCCGATGCGCCGTTGTGCGCCATGCTGCGCCAGCCAGCTGGCGGGCGGGGTCCGGGTGATGTGCAGCCGTTCCCACGCTGTTCCATCAACCTGCTGGTCCATCTGGGTAATGTAGCGCCCATCAGAGAACACGGCGGCACGCTCAGGCAGGATGGCCGCCAGCCCCGCGCTGCCGGTAAAGCCGGTGAGCCAGGCCAGCCGTTCCGCGCAGGGGGCGACATATTCGCCCAGATGCTCATCGCCACGCGGCAGGATGAAGCCATCCACGCCCATCTGGCTCAGGGCGGCACGCAGGGCATCGGGGCGGCTGGGAACAGGCGACATGGGCGTATCCTTGGATGGGGGTTGGAACTCACACCGGCGACATGATGCGGTACAGGAACAGCAGGTCCATCCAGCGGCCATACTTGGTGCCGCATTCAGGCAGCAGGCCCCCGTGCTGGAAGCCAAAACGCTCGTGCAGCTTGCGCGAGGCGATGTTGGTTGACGTAATGCCCGCGATCATCACATGCACGTCCGCAGCCTTCGCCCGCTCGCACAGGGCCTGCAGCAGGGCGCTGCCAATGCCCTGGCGCTTGTAGTCGGGCGCGATATACAGCGAATGTTCCACCGTATGGCGGTAGCCCGAAAACGGGCGGAACATCTTCCAGCTACTGTAGCCTGCAACATTGCCATCGGGCATCTGCGCCACCAGCACGGGAAAGCCGCTGGCCTGGCTGGTGTGCAGCCAGTCCAGCCGGGCCTCGATGGTGGTTTCCTGCGTTTCCCACATCGAGGTGCTGTTGCGGATGGCGTGGTTGACGATCTCGACAATGGCCGGGATGTCGTCATCCGTCGCATCGCGGATCAGGAGGGCAGGCGTGTCAGCCATGGGGTTTGCGCAGGATCAGCGTGCCCCAGTCTCCCTCGCGCAGGTGGCGCTCAAGAACAAGCCTGTGGCGGCGATGGGCGGCCAGCACCATGCGCACCTGCGTGTTGAGCAGGCCTGCCAGGATGGCGGTGCCGCCGGGCAGCAGGTTGAGCGCGAGGTCGGCCGCCATGCTGCACAGCGGGCGGGCCAGAATGTTGGCAAACACAAGATCATACGGCGCATGATGGCGGATAGCGGGCGTGGCCCAGCCATTGCCCAGATGGCAGTCAACCAGATTGGCCAGCCCGTTCATGGCGGCGTTGCGCTTTGTCACCCGCACCGACCACGGGTCGATATCGGTTGCCAGCACCGGCTTGTGCAGCAGGGCTGCCGCCGCCATGGCAAGGATGCCCGAGCCACAGCCAAGGTCGAGGATACGCTGGGGCCTGCGGTAGGCCACCATCTCGAGGGCGCGCAGGCAGCCGCGCGTGGAGCCGTGCTCGCCCGAGCCGAAGGCAACGCCCGCATCAAGCGTGATGGTAATGCGCTGTGGGCTGGGCGCATCCTCAAGGTGCGTGCCACGAATGGCGAAGCGCTTGCCCGCAAGCTGCTCGGGGAAGGATTCGTAGGTGCGGGCCAGCCAGCCTTCGGCCTCGGTGTGGCTGCGCTCGAGTTCGGCATCCACGCCGCTGGTCAGGGCTGCCAGGATCAGGGCCGCGCGCAGTTCGTCCTCGCCGTTACCGGTGTCCTTCACCCCTTCCACGCGCCACAGGGTCTGGCTGTCATCGAGTTCAAAGATGCCGATGGTGGCGCACACGGTGGCCAGTGCGGATTCATAGGCCTCGACCGCCTCAGGCGGAACGGTGACCGATATGGTTTCAAGTTCGGTGGCGTGACGCCGGGGGGAAAGGCTCATCTATACCTGCTCAACAAATTTATCGATCACCCGCTTGGGGCCTGCTTTTTCAAACGCGACTTCCAGCCGGTTTCCCTCGACCGAGGTAATCGTGCCGTAGCCGAATTTCTGGTGGAACACACGCACCCCCACCTTCATGCCCGCGGCCGGAGCGGATGCGGGGGTGACGTCATGCACCTTTCGCGCCGCCACGAGCGGGAAGGGGGCGGAGCCAAACACTGCCGGGCGGCCCATGAAGTTGCGGCGGCTGTTGGCGCTGTCGCCCCGGCTTTCAATATGTTCGGCGGGCAGTTCTTCCACGAACCGGCTGGGAATGGCGGACTGCCAGCTCCCGTAGATGAGCCTGTTGGCGGCATGGCTGATGATGGCCAGCCTGCGCGCGCGCGTAATGCCCACATAGGCCAGGCGGCGTTCCTCCTCCAGCCCCTTCAGCCCGCCTTCATCAAGCGTGCGCTGCGAGGGAAAGACCCCTTCCTCCCAGCCCGGCAGGAACACGGTATCGAATTCCAGCCCCTTGGCGCCATGCAGCGTCATGATGCTCATGCTGTCATCGCCCGCCTTCGCCTCGGTATCCATGACAAGGGCGACATGTTCGAGAAACCCGCCAAGGTTCTCGTAATCGGCCAGCGAGCGGACGAGTTCCTTCAGGTTCTCGATCCGGCCCGGCGCGTCGGGTGACTTGTCGGCTTTCCACATCTCGATATACCCGCTCTCCTCAAGCAGGTTGTCGATGGCCACGACATGCCCTTCGCGCCCGGCCTGCTCGCGCGCGGTGGCGAGTGCGTGCATCAGCGCGGTCAGATGCTCTTTCGCCCGGCCCCTGATCTCGCCGGTGGCCAGCATTTCCAGCACGGCGGCGGTGAGTGGTATCTGGCGTTCGCGGGCGTGCATGTGCAGCTTCTGCAGCCCCGTAGCCCCCACGCCCCGGCGGGGCACGTTGATGATGCGCTCAAACGCCAGGTCATCGGAGGGCTGGCTGACCACGCGCATATAGGCAATGGCATCGCGGATCTCGGCGCGTTCATAAAAGCGCAGGCCGCCGACCACGCGGTAGGGCAGGCCCAATGTAATCAGCCGTTCCTCGAATGCGCGGGTCTGGAAGCCCGCGCGCACGAGGATGGCGATCTCGCTCATGGCGTGGCCATCGCCGCGCAGGCGCTCGATCTCGGCACCGACCATGCGGGCTTCGTCATCTGAGTCCTGCACGGCAATCACGCGCACCTTCTCGCCTTCCGCATCTTCGCGGCCGGGGTGCAGCGTCTTGCCCAGACGCTCCTCGTTATGGGCGATCAGGCCCGATGCCGCGCCAAGGATCTGGCGGGTGGAGCGGTAATTGCGCTCAAGGCGCACCACGCGCGCACCGGGGAAGTCGCGCTCGAAACGCAGGATGTTCTCCACCTCCGCCCCACGCCATGAATAGATGGACTGGTCATCATCGCCCACGCAGCAGATGTTCGACGGCTGGCCTTCCCTGTGGGCCAGCAGCCGCAGCCACAGGTACTGGATGGTGTTGGTGTCCTGATATTCATCAACCAGAATGTAGCGGAAGTAGCGGTGATACTGCTCCAGAACGGCGGGGTGCCTGCGCAGGATCTCCGTCATGTGCAGCATCAGGTCGCCAAAATCGCAGGCGTTGATCTGTCTGAGCCGGTTTTGATAGTCGGTATAGATCTCGGCGCAGCGGCCATTGGCGAAATCCGTATCCTCGGCCGCCGTGATGGCGTCGGGCACGAGGCCGCGATCCTTCCAGCGCTGGATCACGCCCATGATCCCCTGTGGCGGCCAGCGCTTGGTGTCGATACGGTAAGGCTCGAGCACCTGCTTGAGCAGGCGCAACTGGTCATCGGTATCAAGGATGGTGAAACTGCTGGTAAGCCCCACATATTCCGCATGGCGGCGCAGCATGCGCGCGCACAGCGCGTGGAAGGTGCCCAGCCACAGCCCCTCCGCCGGTTCGCCCAATAGCGCGCTCACGCGCTCGCGCATCTCGCGCGCGGCCTTGTTGGTAAAGGTCACGGCCAGAATCTGGTTGGGGCGCGCCCGGCCAGACAGCAGGATATGCGCGAACCGCGTGGTCAGCACCCGCGTCTTGCCCGTGCCCGCACCGGCAAGGACCAGCAGCGGGCCATCGGTGGTCTCGATCGCGGCGCGCTGCTCGGGGTTGAGGCGGCTGAGGTATTCCGGCGCGTTGCCGGTAGGGATAAGGCTGTCCATCACGTTTTCTTCTATACCAATCCGGGTGGTGCGCACCAATGCTATCGGGCGAGGGGAGGGGACATGAAGGCAACAGAACCCGCAAAAACACCGGCGCGGGTCGGCCCCGGCGGCCACAGGGCGCGCATGCGCCAGCGCATTCGCGTGGCGGGCGCGCACTCGCTGGCCGATTATGAACTGCTGGAGGTGCTGCTGTTTGCATCAACCCCCCGGCGCGACACCAAGCCGCAGGCCAAGGCGCTGCTGGCTGAGTTTGGCAGCCTTGAGGCGGTGCTTGAGGCCACGCCCGCCGCCCTGCGGGCTGCGGGGCTTGGCCCGCGCGGGGTAGCGGTTGTCAGCGTGCCGGCGGAGGTGGCGCAGCGCCTGGCCCATGCCGACCTGCGCGGGCAGGTTGTCTTTACCGATATGGCGGTGCTGCTCGATTACTGCGACCGCCTGCCTGCCTGCGAGGCTGATGGCATGCGTCTGTTCTACCTTGATTCAGCCCGGCACATGCTGGCCGATGAGGTCGTGCCCGCAGGCCCCGCGCCCGAACAGTGCCGCGCGGTTCTGGCCCGCGCGCTGGAACTGCATGCGGTCTCGCTCATTGCGGTGCGCGATATGGGCCAGAATGCGCCACCACCGCCAGAAAACCTGCCCGAACTACGCTTTTTGCGCATGCTGCACGCGCATGCCCGCCTGCTTGGCCTGATGTTTCAGGACTGTCTGGTGCGCGGAGCGGGGCAGGTGGTGAGCATGCGGGCGCTGATGGAACGCTGAAAGCGGAGAACAGGTATTTTTGGGCACCGCCTTTTTTCAGCAAGGCGGCATTGACGGATAACCCGTTCAGCTATGGGGATGCGCCTCGGCTGCCGCGAATTGCTGGCGGATGGCCGCAAGCAGTTCGGAGGGCTGACTGACCAGCGCATCCGCACCTGCCAGCACCAGTTCCTCGCGCGTGCCGTAGCCCCACAGCACACCCAGCGCGCGCACATGATTGGCATGCGCGCCGCTGATGTCGAAGCGGCGGTCGCCGATCATCAGCGCATCCTCGCGGTTGACCGCGTATTCACGCAGCACGGCGGCGATCAGTTCGGGCTTTTCGGCCCCGCTTTCATCCTCGCGCGCGCCGGACAGGCCATCAAAATACTGCACGAGGCCACGCATATGCAGGATCTTGCGCGCCAGGTAGCGCGGCTTGGAGGTGGCCACGAACAGCCGCACGCCTTCGGCCGAGAGGGTCTCGATCACCTCGCGCATATGCTCGAACACCGGGCTCTTGTGCATGCCGCCCGACTCGTAGTGCTTGCGATACAGCGCCATTGCCTCGTGCACCCGGTCATCGCCATAATGGGCAAGGATGTGGCCGATCAGTTCCTCAAGCGGCGGGCCGACCACCCAGGTCAGGTCCATCGACAGGTCAGGCTCATGCCCGAGGTCGCGCAGCACGGCATGGATGGATTCGACAATGCCATCGCGCGAGCGGATGATGGTGCCGTCGAGGTCAAAAAGTACGGTATGGGACTGATGAAGACGCATGCAGGTTCATAACCTCCTTATTTTGTCGCCATCATGCACCATGGCGGCGCGTTCTGTCCTGCAATTGTTGGAGAAGGGCCGTTTTGTCCGATCCTGAGCGACCACCCGTCCCCGCATCGGTGCCTCTGGGCGGCAGCACCATCAGCCGCGCGCAGGACCATGCCTTCCTGCATCGCCTCATCCGCACGCTTGATGCGGCGCATCCCGCCCCCGACCGGCTGGCCGCCAGCCTTCTGGCGCGTTTTGGCTCGGCGGGCATGGCGCTTTCGGCGCATGTGGGCGGGCTTGATGAAGTAGCGGGGCGCGGAACCCTCGTGCCGCCGCTGCTCGCAGTGGCGCGTGAGGCGGCGCTACGGCTGTATCGGGGCCGGGTGCGGCGCACGGATGTGCTTGCGGGGCGCAAGGGGCTGGAGGCCTACCTGCAGGCCTGCATGGGCCATGAGGTGATCGAACAGTTCCGGGTGCTGTTTCTCGATGGGCAATGCCGCCTGCTGGCCGATGACCTGATGGGCACCGGCACGGTCAACCATTCTCCCGTCTATCCGCGCGAGATCATGCGGCGCGCCCTTCAGCTTGGTGCCAAAAAGCTGGTGCTGGCCCATAACCACCCCGCAGGCCGCCCCGAGCCATCGGGCGCCGATATCGAGATGACCATGCGCATTGCCCAGATCGGCAAGCTGATGGGCGTTGTGGTGCATGACCATATTATCGTGGGTAACGGGCGTAGCCATAGCTTTCGCGCCATGGGGCTGATTACCTGAGAGGCTGCCTGAAAGGCAGATTGGTGAAGCCTGTTAAAAAAGGCGACACCCGGCAGCCTTGAGCATTTTTCAGGCTGACCTAGCCGGTCGCGTCCGCAGGGGTCGCGAGCGGACCAAGTGCTGCTTCAACGCCGAACTCACCGGGCAGGCTGCCAAGCGGAAAGATCACGTTCACATGCCCCATTTTGCGCCCCGGCCGGGCCTCGGCCTTGCCGTAGTGGTGGGCCAGAAGGTGCGGGGTGGCCATGATTTCAGGCCACAGCGCCATGTCATCCGGGCCGATCAGGTTTTTCATGACCGCGTCGCTATGGCGGGTGGCGGGCGGCAGCTTCAGGCCGGTTACGGCGCGCACATGCATTTCGAACTGGTCCACCGGGCAGGCATTCATGGTCCAGTGGGCTGAATTATGCGGTCGGGGCGCGATCTCGTTCACGCGCAGGCTGCCATCGTGGTCCACGAACATTTCCACGCCCAGCAGGCCGACAAGGCCGAGGGCCGCGGCAATGCGCCGGGCCAGGTCATGGGCCTGCGCCGCCAGATCAGGGCTGATGCGGGCCGGGGCCAGGCTGATGTCGAGAATGCCATTGCGGTGGCGGTTCTCGGTCACGTCAAAGGTGCTGATCTCGCCGTGTTCGTTGCGCGCCACCATCACGCTCACCTCGCAGGCGAAGCGGATCATGCCCTCGGCCACCAGCGGATGAGGGCGGAGCGTATCGAATGCGGGGTCCAGATCGGCGGCGCTGTGAATGCGGGCCTGCCCCTTGCCGTCATAGCCCAGCCGCGTGGTCTTGAGGATGAAGGGATAGCCCAGCACTTCCGCTGCGCGGTCAAGGTCGGCCCGGCTTTCCACCGCGTGCCAGGGGGCGACGGGAATGCCGTGTTCGCCCATGAAGGTTTTCTCGGCAATGCGGTCCTGGCTGATACGCAGGATGGCGCCCGCCGGGTGAACCGGACGCAGGCTCGAGAGCAGGTCGAGCCCGTCGGCGCTGATGTTCTCGAACTCGAAGGTAATGACATCTACCGCATTGGCAAAACGGCGCAGGGCGTCGTGGTCATCATATTTGCCAAGGGTCACGGCATGCGCCACCTGGGCCGCCGGGCCATCGGCCTCGGTGGTCAGGATATGGGCGCGGTAGCCAAGGCGGGCCGCGGCGATGGCGGACATGCGGCCAAGCTGGCCACCGCCCACAATGCCCAGAACGGAACCGGGGGGCAGTATGCTCATCGGGTCGGCTCATCCGCCACGGCGGCTGTCTGGGCGGCGCGCCATGCCGCCAGCCGCGTGCCAAGCGCCGGGTCGGACAGGGCGAGGATGGCAGATGCCATCAGCGCGGCATTGGTGGCCCCGGCCTTGCCAATGGCCAGCGTGCCCACGGGGACGCCGCCGGGCATCTGCACGATGGAAAGCAGGCTGTCCATGCCCTTGAGCGCGTGCGATTCGACCGGAACCCCCAGCACCGGCAGCGCCGTCCATGCCGCGCACATGCCCGGCAGGTGGGCCGCCCCGCCCGCGCCCGCGATAATGACCGAAAGACCGCGCCCCTGGGCTGATTTGGCGTATTCGGCCAGACGGTCTGGCGTGCGGTGGGCGGAGACGATGCGCACTTCATGCGCAACTTCAAGCTTTTCCAGCACGGCGATGGCGTGGCGCATGGTTTCCCAGTCGGACTGGCTGCCCATGATGATCCCCACGCGGGGGGAGGCGGAAGAGGGGTGGCTCACGGTTTGAAATACTCTCGTCAGGTCGTCAGGCAATGCTGTCGGGGATCAGGCGGCTTTCCAGCCAGGTGATCTCGTCCTTGAGCAGCAGCTTGCGCTTTTTCAGCCGTTGCAGCTGCAACTGGTCCGATATCTGCAGGGCCATGCGGCTTATGACCGTATCAAGGTCACGATGTTCGCTGCGCAGTTCATGCAGCTTGCGAAGGAGGGTCTCGCGATCTGTCAGCATGGCGGCTCATCTGTTCGGTGGGCAGGGGCCTAGTCTAAGCATATCCGCGCCAAAAGGCGAAATGCGCACCCTGCCCTACGGTCTGCAATTTTAGCATGGAATTTGCCTGCGCGTCTGGTCTAGCCTGATCGGGTCGTAGCAATGACGCTGGAGGGTTCCATGTCGTATGAAGCGCGTATCAACAGCCTCAAAACTCGCCATGCGCGGCTTGATGCCCGCATTTTTGATGAAGACCGCAGGCCGCTGCCCGATGAAGGCGCGATCAGGCGGCTCAAGCTGGAAAAACTGCGCGTAAAGGAAGAAATCGAGCGACTGGCCAGGCTGGGCTGAAAAAAAGCCCTGCTTCCGCCCGGTGGCTCATGCCGCCGGGCGATCAGGCTTACAGTGAGTGCTCGGCGTCGTCGTCAAGTTCGAGCGGCGGGGGCACGGCCTGGCCTTCACGCGCAAGGCGCTCATTGGCGGCGGCAACCATGGCGTTGAGGTCGGTCTGGCTGCACAGGCCCAGCGTGACGGGATCACGCGGCTTGATGTTGGGGCTGTTCCAGTGCTGCTTGCTGCGCACTTTCTCGATTGTGTCCTTGGTGGTGCCCAGGAGCTTGCTGGTCTGCTGCTCGGACAGCTGCGGGAAGTTGCGCAGGATGAACGCAATCGCATCCGGGCGGTCGTTGCGCTTGGCCACCGGCGTATAGCGCGCGCCCTTCGAGCGGCGGTTGATCGGGTTGGCGGGCGGCAGGATCTTGAGGCGCGACTCAGGGTCCTTTTCGCAGCGGTCGATTTCAGCCTGGGTCAGCTGGTGGTTGGCAATCGGGTCATAGCCCACGATTCCCTGCGCCACTTCGCCATCGGCGATGGCCTGCACCTCAAGGGGGTGCATTCCACAGAACTCGGCAATCTGGGTAAAGGTCAGCGCCGTCTTTTCAATAAGCCACACGGCGGTTGCCTTGGGCATCAGGGGCAGGGCAGTCATTGTCACTCAGGTCCTACAGCGTGTGGCGCCACACGCAGGCACCTGAAAGGGTGTTTGAAACGGCTCCATCCCGAAGCGGGAGCCGTGCGTACCTGCTGGCGCGCCAGAAACGGAAAACACTCGTGGAAGTGATATGAAGGTTGAGGGCGCCAAAGGTCAAGACTTCAATCCGCCCGCGCCGGATGTTTCGCATCCATCAGCCTGAAGTTTGCAAATACGGCCACCAGCCGGGCAGGCTCCCGCGCCATGTAAAAAAGGGGCGCGCCAGATGGCCCGCCCCGTCATTCATGACCCTGTTCAGGCCGCGCAGCCACAGGCGGCGGGCTGTGCCGTCATGGCAGGCGCTGCAACGGAGTCTGGCGCAGGCTGTGCGCCTTCCATGCCCATGACCTGCCCCGACGAGATGGGGATGCGGCGCGGCTTGAGCGCTTCGGGCACGATCTGGCGCACGGCAATGCGCAGCATGCCGTTGGTCATGTCCGCCTTTTCCACTACCACGTGGTCGGCCAACACGAAGCGGCGCTCGAACGCACGGGTTGCGATGCCGCGATGGAGCATCTCGCGGTCCTGCGTGTTTTCCGCCACGCGACCGGCCACGATCAGCGTGTTGTCCTGCACGGTCAGCTCGATGTCATCGGCGCCGAAGCCTGCCACCGCCATGGTCAGGACGTAGCGGGCATCGGACAGTTTTTCGATATTATAGGGCGGATAGGACGGGCTGACCGGATTCTGGGCCGCCGTATCGACAAGCTGTGCCAGCCGGTCAAACCCGATTGCGCTGCGAAACAGCGGTGCGAAATCATAAGCCATGTTCAAAACCTCCATGAAGCAAGGTCTGCGGGTGGGCGGCCCCTCGGTCGAGCGAGCCGCGCTGTAGGGAATATGCGAACCCGCTCGGGCGTTCGCATGGTCCAGACATGGGAATGCCCGGTCCCCCGTTCAAGGGACCGGGCATTGCCGGTAACCGCAGTGTATGTTCGGTGGAGGTGAGGGTTATCAGCCCTTCTTGCGCTGGCCCAGCGCGCCGAACTTCTTGTTGAACTTGGCGACCTGGCCCCCGGTGTCCATCATGCGCTGCACGCCGGTCCACGCCGGGTGTGACTTGGTGTCGATGTCGAGGCGGAGCGTGTCGCCCGGCTTGCCGTAGCAGGAGCGGGTCTTGTACTCGGTGCCATCGGTCATGATGACATTGATCTCGTGGTAGTCGGGGTGGATGCCGGATTTCATTTCAAACAACTTTCGCGCTGGGCCCACCGATGCCGACCGGGGGCGTATGTTCGGCTGGCCTATAGACGAGATGGGCGCCCGAGATCAACACCCGATGGCAAGAAAACCCGCGCCTTTAGTGGGCAGGCGGGTGTTACCGCGTTGCATCAGGGGGGCGGAATGGCAAAAAAGCGGGCTTGATGCAGTCGTCACGCGCGTCCGATGTTGCTAGGAGTGAATCTCTTCTGAGAAATAAAGGATTGGCGTTAATGGCGAAACTGCCGGATCACGTGCCTGAGCTGCACGTCAAGGATATTCATGTACCCGGCTGGCTGGGTGAATTCCGTAACTTCCTCATGCGTGGCAACGTGGTTGACCTCGCTGTCGGTGTTATCGTCGGTGCGGCTTTCACCGCCATCGTGAACAGCCTGGTGAAGGATATCTTCACCCCCATCCTTGGCCTGCTCATTGGCGGCATCGACTTCACCAACCTGTTCGTGACCCTGCGCGGCCCGCATCTGGCCACGCTGGCCGATGCCCAGAAGGCCGGGGCCGTAACCCTGAACGTGGGCCTGTTCCTCAACGCCGTGATCCAGTTCGTCATCATCGGCTTCGTGATTTTCTGGGTGGTCAAGGCCATCAACCGCCTGAGCGCGAAGAAAGAAGCCGAGAAGCCCACAACGCCGCCCGCGCCCCCGCGCAGCGAAGTGCTGCTGCAGGACATTCTCGACGTACTCAAGACCGAAGCCGCCCAGAAGGGCGAGGCTCCCAAGGCCTGAGCGCACGCCCCGGGCGCAGCGTAAGGAACGGGCACCCTGTTATGGGTGCCCGTTTTTTTGTGTCCGTGCGCACCCTTGTGCCCGCTGGCCTGCGTGCCCACTATTGCAGGCGCAGGTTGATCGGATGCGGCGTTTGTGTAACCCGATGGCCATAACCTGACCGCCTGGCCTGGCCACGGCGTGGGGCATGCACTGTGCATGACAGAATTTTCACAGCCGTTACAGGGTTGGCGCTACATGATTGATATCCGACGACATGTCCGTTCCGGCATGCTGCTTGTAGCGGCAGCCGGCCTGCTTGCGGGCTGCCATGGCCCGCAGCGCCCGGACATGGCGCGTCTGCCCGGCCCGGCACAGGATTACCTGCTGGTCTCGACCTATTTCATGGCCGAGGGCAGCCTTGTCAGCCGCCTGCAGGATGGCGGCCTGTCGGGGCAGCAGGTGTATGACATGGCGGCCTCGCTCAAATACGGCAAGCACACGATCATGACCGTGCTGCAGAAGCCCTCGCGCCGCGCGCGCCGCGATGGCAGGCAGGCCGTGGCGCTGATGGTGGCATGCGCCAACCAGCCTGACCCCTCCACGTTGCATGGCGTGGCGCCCCCACGCTGCATTCCTGGCGCGCCGCTCATGCCGGTCAATGCAAACGGGCAGGTCGTGCCGCCATCGGCCGGGCCTGCCCCCAGATAATCAAAAAAAGAATGCCGCCTTTTTAAAAAAGGCGGCACCCGGAAACGTTTAATCTTTGTGGATTTTAGGGGCTTACACTCGCCTCTCAGGAGCGCGCGGGCGGTCGTGCATCCCGGCGCAGGCGCTTCTCGCCCATCAGCAGCAGCAGGGGCGCTGCGATGAAGATGGACGAGGACGTGCCCACCACGATCCCGAACAGCATCACCCACGCAAAGCCGGACAGGCTGGCCCCGCCAAACAGCGCCAGCGGCAGGGCGGCAAGGAACACGGTGCACGACGTGCCCAGCGTGCGGCTCAGCGTTTCGTTGATCGACAGGTCAATCAGTTCGGCCAGCGGCATGGTGCGGTATTTGCGCAGGTTCTCGCGCACGCGGTCATACACCACCACCTTGTCGTTGGTGGAATAGCCCAGAATGGTCAGGATGGCGGCCACCATCACCAGATCGAACTCGAAATGCGTAATGACCAGAAAGCCGATGGCCTTGGTCAGGTCCAGCACCAGCGTCACCACCGCGCTGACCGCGAACTCCCATTCAAAACGGAACCAGATATAGGCCAGGATCATCAGCAGGCTGATGCCCAGCGCCAGCATGCCGTTGCGGAACAGTTCCTTCGACACCGAGGCCCCCACCGCATCAGCCCGCAACACCTGGGCTCCGGGCAGGGTGGCGATGGCATGGCGCACGGAGTCGACCATGGCCTGCGTGCGGGCCTCGTGGTCGGGTTCGCTGTCTGGCGGGGTGTCGAGGCGGATCAGCACATCGTCCGGGCCGCCAAAGGACTGCACCCCCGCAGCCGAGACATGCTGGGCAGCAAGGGCCGTGCGGATGACGTTGAAATCAGCCGGCCCCTGCGTGCGGGCCTCGACCACGATGCCGCCCCGGAAATCCAGCCCCAGCGTCAGCCCGGGGTGGAAGAACAGGATCAGCGAGGCGATGGACAGCACGGCGGACGTGGCCAGCCCGATGAAGCGCCCGCGCATGAAGTTGATTTTCGTGCCACGCGGCACGAACCGGAGAAGGGGACGATCAAACATCATTCGGCGCGCCTCAGACCGGCAGGGTGCTGGGGCGTGTGCGGGCATACCAGCGCACCATCAGCATCCGGGATAGGAGAAGGGTGGTAAACAGGGTCGTCACGATACCGATCGTGATGGTGAGCGCGAAGCCGCGCACCGGCCCTGTTCCGAAAACGAACAGCATCACATGGGCCAGCAGCGCGGTGGCGTTACTGTCCACGATGGTGGCTGTGGCGCGCTCGAAGCCTGCCTGCATGGCCTGCAGGGCGCTGCGGCCACGGGCCACTTCCTCGCGGATGCGCTCGTTGATGAGGATGTTGGCATCCACCGCCATGCCCAGGGTCAGCAGCATGCCCGCCATGCCCGGCAGGGTCAGCGTGGCCTCGAACAGCGAGAGGATGGCGCTCATCAGCACCAGGTTGGCCAGCAGGGCGATGTTGGCGTACCAGCCAAACCGGCCATAGAACAGCGCCATGAACGCGATCACGAGCACGAAACCAGCCGCAAGGCTGTAGCCGCCAGCGCGGATCGAATCAGCGCCGAGCGACGGGCCGATGGAGCGCTGCTCGATCACGTTGAGCGGGGCGGGCAGGGCGCCCGCGCGCAGCAGCAGGGCGATGTCGGTGGCCTGCTGGGCGGAAAAGCCGCCGGTAATCTGCCCGTTGCCGCCGGTAATGGCGCTGCGGATGACCGGGGCCTCGATCACCTTGTTATCGAGCACGATGGCGAAGCGCTTGCCAATATTGGCGCGGGTGACATCGCCAAATTCCTGCGCGCCGGTCGAATCGAATGTGAAGTTCACCGCCCATTCGCCGCTCTGCTGGTCGATCGAGGCGCTGGCGTTGGTCAGGTCAGCGCCATCCACGTCCACGTGTGAAAAGACCGGCAGCGTGCCCTGTCCCTCGCTCATGGGCAGCATTTCCACGCCTGCGGGCGGCACGGCTGAGCCAATGGCGGAATCGGCCACAAGATGGAAGGTCATCTTCGCCGTGGTGCCAAGCAGGTTTTTCACCCGCTCGGGGTCGCTGATGCCGGGCAGCTCCACAATGATCCGGTCTTCGCCCTGGCGGGTGATCTCGGGGTCGATGGCGCCGGTGGCGTCAATGCGGCGGCGCACGATCTCGATGGACTGGGTCACGGCATCATAGGCGCGCTGGCGGGCCGCATCGGCCGCGAGCGTGATGGCGATCTGGCCGCCTTCGCCCTGTTCCACCTTGAACTCGCCCGGCGCGTTCATCGGCATGGCGCGCAGCACCTTGAGGTCGGGCTGCGTCTCGTCGGGCGTGCGGGGCGTGAAGGTTACGGCATGGGCGCCGGTGGCGAGATTGCGGTAGCCCAGCCCGGCCTTGAGCAGGGTCTGGCGCGTTTCATCCTGCAGGCCGCGCAGCCTGTCGGCGGTAACGCTGGCCATGTCCACCTGCAGAAGCAGGTATGAGCCACCACGCAGGTCAAGGCCCAGATGGATCTGGCGCCAGGGCAGGGAGGGACTGGGCTGGCGGATGAAATTGGGCAGGCACAGCGCCAGCCCGATCAGACATACGCCAATGACCGAAGCCATTCTGAGCCGACTGTAATACATCATGACTTGATGGAAAGCTCCCTGCGCCCGGCTGAGCCGGTTCACTTGCCCGGCATGGTCAATGTGTCGTGTGCACGTAAAATCAGTGCGGGAACATGCCGCCCCACGCCCGATGATGCAACCGCTGATGCGCGGAGCGCCTGCCCGGCGTTGCCGTTTTGCCGCATTGGCGGGGAGAAGCGGGCAGGGCAGGGGCTGGGCTACCGGCGTGCTGGCTGCTAATCCGGCAGGGGGGCTGTTTCAAAAGCGTGGTCGCATGGGCCCGCTTCTGAAACGGTCCTGAAAGAACAATACGCAGGGAAGGCAGGATATGGCGCAGGCAGCACGGCGGTTACGCATCGGCATTGTGGGGGCAGGGCATTTTGGCCGCTTTCACGCGCTCAAGGTGCTGTCTGGCGCGCGGGAGGAACTCGTGGGCATCCATGATCCCGATGCCGCGCGGGCGCGCAAGGTAGCTGATGAGGCCGGTGGCGTGCCGGTGCTGTCCTACCCCGACCTGTTGGCCTGTTCCGACGCGATCATCGTGGCCGCCCCTGCCGAATATCATTTCGACCTTGCCCGAACAGCACTCATGGCAGGGAAGCATGTGCTGGTGGAAAAACCCATGGCCGCGACGCTGGAGCAGGCCGATGAGCTGATGCATCTGGCGCGGAAGCACGACGTGGTGCTTCAGGTTGGCCATCTGCTGCGCTATTCCGCCGAGCACCGGGCCATTACCGAGCGCATCACCCGCCCGCTCTATATCGAGGCGACCCGCATCGCGCCCTACAAGCCGCGCGGCACGGATGTATCGGTCATTCTTGACCTCATGATCCATGACCTCGACCTGGTGCTGGCCATCGTGGACAGCCCGATCGAAAGCGTGGATGCGCTGGGGGCGGCGGTGAGTTCACCGTTCGAGGATATTGCCAATGCCCGCGTGCGTTTTGAAAATGGCTGTGTCGCCACGATTGCTGCCAGCCGCATCTCGCTCAAGACCGAGCGGCGCATGCGCGTGTTCTCGCAGGAAGGCTATCTCTCCGCCGATTTCATGAAGCGCGAACTGACCATGATCGGGCGCGAGCGTGGCCTGCCGCTGCCGGGCACAGGCGGCTTCCGCCGCGAATCGGTCACGTGGCGCGACCATGACACGCTGGCCGCCGAACACGCGGCCTTTGCCGCATCCTGCCTTGATGGCGCGAAAGTGCTGGTGGATGGTGCGGCAGGCCGCCGGGCGCTGGCGGCAGCCCTTGCGGTAACACAGGGCATTGCCGCAACACGGGTGCGGATGGAGGCCTCGGGGCTGATCATTCCCCCCGTTCAGGGGGACTGAAGCGTCTCGCGCAGCATTTCGAGTTCCAGCCAGCGTTCCTCGGCGGCCGTCAGGTCGGTCTGCGCTTTTTCCAGTGCCGCGGTGGCGGTGGTGAAGGCTGCCGGGTCGCGGGCATAAAGCCCGCCATCGCTCAGGATTGCGCGCAGGCGCCCGATTTCCGCCTCGAGTGCCGCCATCTGCTTCGGCAGCTGCTCAAGCGCATGCTTGTCCTTGTAGGTCATCTTGCGCGCGGGCTGGCGGGGCGAGGCGGTGGGCTTGACATCGGGCTGGGCGGGAGCGGCCTCACTGCGCTCGGCGCGGGGGCGGGCGGCGAGGGTGGCATCCTGTCGCTGGGCCAGCATGTCGCTGTAGCCACCGGCATATTCCACCCATTTGCCACCCCCTTCGGCCATCAGGATGGAGGAGGCGACCCGGTCGAGGAAGTCACGGTCGTGGCTTACGAGCAGCACCGTGCCGGAATAGGCGGCCAGCATCTCCTGCAGCAGGTCGAGCGTTTCAAGGTCAAGGTCGTTGGTCGGTTCGTCAAGCACCAGCAGGTTCGAAGGGCGTGCCAGCGCGCAGGCCAGCATCAGCCGCCCGCGCTCACCGCCTGACAGCACGCCCACCGGGGTGCGCGCCTGCTCGGGGCGGAACAGGAAGTCCTTCATGTAGCCAATGACATGGCGCTTCTCGTCGCCCACCTGCACCATGTCGCCACCGCCGCCGGTCAGCGTATCGGCCAAAGTGGCCCTGGGGTCGAGCGTGCGGCGCTGCTGGTCCAGTGTCACGACCGACAGCGCGCTGCCGATGCTGATCGTGCCCGAATCCGGCTGGTCCTGCCCGGTGAGCAGGCGCAGCAGCGTACTCTTGCCCGCGCCGTTTGCCCCCACGATGCCCAGCCGGTCGCGGCGCAGCACGCGCAGGTCGAGGTGGCTGACCACGGGGTGGGCGGGGTCATAGGCGCGGCAGACATCCTCGGCCACGGCGACGAGCTTGCCCGACAGGTCGCTCTCGCGGGCTTCCATCTTCAGCCCGCCCTGCGGGCGGATGGCGGTGCGGCGCTGGTTGCGCAGTTCGGCCAGTTCGGCCACGCGGCGCACGTTGCGCTTGCGGCGTGCGGTCACGCCGTAGCGCATCCAGTCTTCCTCCCGCGCGATCTGGCGGTCGAGCTTGTGGCTGTCGCGCTCTTCCTGCTCAAGCACCTCCTCGCGCCAGGTCTCGAAGCGGGCAAAGCCCTGGTCGAGCCTGCGGGTCACGCCACGGTCGAGCCACACCACCGAGCGCGATAGTGTCTCGAGCAGGCGGCGGTCATGGCTGATGATGACCATGGCCGATGAGAGTGAAAGCAGTTCACGCTCCAGCCATTCAATGGTGGGCATGTCGAGGTGGTTGGTCGGCTCATCGAGCAGGAGCAGGTCCGGCTCGGGGGCCAGCGCGCGGGCGAGTGCGCAGCGGCGCGCTTCCCCGCCCGAGAGCGTGGCCGGGTCTTCCGTGCCATTCAGGCCGAGTTCGTTCAGCAGCAGTTCGGCGCGGTATTCCGGGTCGTTCGGCCCCATGCCCGCACGCACGTAATCCAGCGTGGTGGCAAAGCCCGACAGGTCGGGTTCCTGCGGCAGGTAGCGCACCGTGGTGCCGGGCTGGAGGAACACCGTGCCGTCATCGGCCTGGATCTCGCCCGCCGCAATGCGCAGCAGGGTGGACTTGCCGCAGCCATTGCGCCCGACAAGGCAGAGCCGCTCGCCGGGGCCGATGCCAAACCCCGCGCCATCAAGCAGCGGCGCGCCGCCAAGGGTCAGGGTAATATCCTGGAGGAGGAGAAGGGGAGGAGGAGCCATACCCGCTTATGTCGCCTCTGGCGGGCCTGGCGCAAGGTCCGTGTGGGCAACCCCTATTTGCGCGCCGTGCTTTCCAGCAGCTTGAGGAAGGAAAGCCCCCAGCCCAGCGCGGTGCGGTTGGCGATGGCGTTCCAGCAGGCCTGCCAGCGTTCACGCTTTTCGGGTGCAGGCATGGCCAGCGCGCGCTCGAGCGCATCGGCCATGCCATCATGGTCGAGCGGGTTGACCAGCAGGGCGGCATCAAGCTGGTTGGCCGCCCCCGCCAGCCGCGACAGGATGAGCACGCCGGGGTTTTCGGGGTCCTGGGCTGCGATGAATTCCTTGGCCACGAGGTTCATGCCATCGCGCAGCGGGGTGATGTAGCCGATATCGGCCAGCCGCATGTAGCCCGCCACCGTGGGGCGCGGGCTGCCACGGGTGAGGAAGCGCAGCGGCGTCCAGTCCGCCTGGCCGCGATGGGCGTTGAGCTTGCCGATCTGGTGCTCGAGCTTCTTGCGCAGCGCCTTGTAGGAGGCCACCTCGGTGCGGCTTTCGGCCGCGATCTGCAAAAAGGTGACCTGCCGCTCGCGCTTGGGGTAGGTCTCGAGCATGCGCTCGTAGCCTGCCAGCCGGTGGTCCAGCCCCTTGGTGGGGTCCATGCGGTCCACGCCAAAGATCAGCTTGCGCCCCGCCAGCGAGCCTGAAAGGCGCCTGAGATCCTGCGAATCGGCGGCCGTGGCGGCCACGCGGGCAAAGGCCTGCGGGTCGATCTCGACGGGAAAGGTGCCCACCCGCACCGTATGCCCCTCGAACACCAGCGTGTCCTCGACTGTATGGATCGCGCCGGCGGTGCGGGTTGCGGCGAAAATGAAGTTGGCGGTGTCATCCGCAGTCTGGAAGCCCAGCAGGTCCGCCTTGAGCAGGTCGCGCAGGAACGTGCCGCCATCAGGCGCCGTGGCCAGCATGTCGGGCGCGGGGAAGGGGGTGTGCAGGAAGAAGCCGATGGGCTGGCGCACCCCGTTGCGGCGCAGCAGGGCGGGCAGCGGCAGCAGGTGGTAGTCGTGAATCCAGATGATGTCATCAGGCCGCAGCAGGGGCAGCAGGTTCTCGCAGAAGCGCTGGTTGACCGACCAGTAGGTTTCAAGCTCACGGCGCTCGAAGTGGATGTGCTCGGGCAGCGAGTGCATGAGCGGCCACAGCGTGGCGTTGGAAAAGCCGGTGTAATAATTGCGGTGCTCGGCTGGCGTGAGGCCGATGGTGGCGTATTCCACCCCTTCCGCCTGCTGGTGTTCAGGTGGCAGGTGGGCGGCATCGGGGTGGCAGGTGCCGTTCCAGCCGAACCACATGCCGCCCTGGCGGGCCAGCAGGTCCTTGAGTACCACCGCAAGGCCGCCTGGCCGCAGCCCCTCCTTGGGAACGGGAACGCGATTGGAGACGATGACCAGCCGTTTCATTCTGCCCTCTCTTCACTCAGCTGTCGCATGGCGGCCCAGCTTTGTCCGGCAGCACGACAGGGGCAGCATACACATCTAACCGGACAGGGGGATGCCGGTTGCACCGGGACAGGCATGCGGCTTTGTCAGTTCAGCGGCACGCCGCCCGATACGGCCTGATAGGTGGAGACCGCCAGCGTCAGTGGTTCGAACGGCTTGGTGATGACAAAGGCAGGCTCGATCGTATCACCCGTGAGCAGTCGCTCGGGGTAGGCGGTGACGAAGATGATCGGAATATCCTGGTGCTGCAATATGGCCGAGACGGCCTTCATCCCGTCGCCGCCATCACCAAGGTTGATGTCGGCCAGGATCAGGCCGGGCCGGGTCTCGCGCGCAAGGCGCACGGCCTCTTCCTCGCTGCTGGCAACGCCGGCAATGGTGTGGCCGCACTGGCGCACCAGTTCCTCGATATCCATCGCGATGATCGGTTCATCCTCGATGATCAGCACGCTGGTCTGGGCGCATGACCGCAGGCGGGCATGGGCATCCTCCAGCATGGCGGCGGCCTGCGGCTGGGCAATGGCCAGCACGCGGGCGGCGTCATTCACGCTGAGTTCCTCGAGCGAGGTGAGCAGGAGCAGCTTGCGTGCCAGCGGCGGCATGCCGCCCGCCTTTGCATCCTGCGCGCCGTGCTGGGCATGGTGGCGCGAGATCCATTGGTAAAGGCGTAGCCTCGGTGGCAGGGTGGGGTCATCCACCGCCATGAGTTCGCGCAGGCTTTCGGCCACCAGAAGGTCGCCGCTTGACTGGCTGCCACATAATGCACGGGCGTAACGCCGGGCATAGGGCAGGGCGCGAAGCAGGTCTTGACGCCGTGATAGCGGCATGAGGCATTCATCTCTCCAGATAAACTGTTACACTCCGGATCATGACAGCGTTAGACTGTGCTGCAAGAGTTGAAGAGTAAACAAACTGGAATCCAGAATACCATCCGATCCGTCACGGGTCACGCACTTGCGTGGGGAGATCCTGTCTCTCCTGCCACAATTGCGTGGTTTTGCCCGCTTCCTGACCGGCCAGCCCGCGGCGGCGGATGATCTGGTGCAGGAAACAGTGCTGCGCGCGCTCGGCGCGCTCGAGCAGTTCACGCCGGGCACCAGCATGAAGGCGTGGCTTTATACCATCGCGCGCAACCTGTTTTACGAGCAGGCGCGAAAAGGCAGGCGCGAGCGTGACGTGATGTCGGATTACGCCTGTCGCCCCGACCAGGCCGAAAGTGGCGCCAGCGCGGGCGAGGCCGATGCGCTGCGCGACCTCAACGGCGCGATCTGGCAGCTCACCCCCCGCCTGCGCGAGGCGCTGGTGCTGGTGGGCGTGCAGGAGATGACTTACGCCGAGGCCGCCCATGTGTGCGGCGTGACGGTGGGCACGCTCAAGGCCCGCGTATCACGCGCGCGCGTACAGATCATGGAATACATGCAGGCGGGCGCCGGGGGCGAAGGCTGAGGGAACCACCGCGCGGTGCTCGCGTTTTCGTTACATGAAAAATGTAACCTTTCCTCTCTCCCGTTCATTGCACCGGCATGAACGACGAAACAGGGGAGATGAAAATGACCAGCAGCTTTCATGACCAGATGATTGCAATCCTGCCCCGACTGCGTGTGCAGGCCCTGTCGCTCACGCGCAACCGCGCGGCAGCCGATGATCTGGTGCAGGATGCCGTGTGCAATGCCCTGGCCGCCCAGCACAGCTTTACGCCGGGCACCAATTTCTCGGCATGGATGCACCGCATCCTGCGCAACCGCTTCATTTCCGACCTGCGCAAGAAGCGCGAGACCGGCAATATCGACGATGTGCCCGCATCGAGCATGGCTGGCAGCGGCGCGCATGAAGAGCGCCTGATGGTCAAGGAACTGGCCGAAGCCATGAACCGCCTGCCCGCCGACCAGCGCGAGGCGCTGGTGCTCGTGGTGATGCAGGGCATGAGCTATGACGAGCTTGCCGCCGCCACCAGCTGCGCCGTGGGCACCGCCAAGAGCCGCGTGTTCCGTGCCCGCCGCCAGCTCGCCACGTGGCTGTATGGTGAAGAGCGCGATATCTCCACCGTTGAACTGCGCGGAGCCGTGGAGCGCCTGCGCTCGCGCACGCAGGCCCGTGTCGCTACGGCAACGGCATCGGCCTGATACGGGAATTCCTACTTTGAATTGTGACGTGAATATGGCACTGACAATGGCAACACCGCTGGTATCCCGGCGTTTACAGGGGAAGAGCGTGCTGGCGTAGCCAGCGGTTGTATGGGGGTAGGTGACATATGCACGAGCATCAGCAGTATATATTCGGTCTCTTCAGGGCGCACTGGTGGTACGAGCGCCCTGGCTACCTGGCGGCCCTGCTTTTCAGCATGTTGATCGTGTGGCTTCTGTCATCATACCTGCTGAACATGGCCGTTACCCAGATCACCGCAACCGGTGAAGACGAGGGCAAGAAGAAAAAGGACGATGACGCGAAGACGTTCTTCGAGTGGATTCTCTCTGGTGTTGCCTTTGTTTACGAGCATGGCCTCGCATATTTCTTGATGTTTCTTCTCATGGGGGCCATCGGTCCGTTTGTTCTTGTCATACCGTTTGTTCTGCTGGCGGTTTCCCGTTACTGGCGGCAGAAAGACGACAGGGCGGCTGCTCTTGGTGCGGACTGAGGCGTGCCTTAACATATCGGAATGAAAACGGCTCCATCCCTGGGGTCAGCAGCATGGCAGGCGGTTATGCCTGAAGGAAAAGCGAGATATATTTTCCAATGAAACCGCCCGGGCATGCCGCTACGAACGGGAATTTACTTCGGGATAATGCGATGGCTCTGAAGGACAGGTGTCCTCCCAGGCAACCAGGAAAGAAGTCCACAGGCAAATCGGATGATGCGTTCGAGCTATGGTTGAGGCGAGGGCTGCACCAGTTGTTCGATGATGTGACCAAAGAGCCTGTTCCCGAGGAACTGCTGCGTCTTATTGAGGAAGACCGGAAGCGGACAAAATAGATGTCCCTTCCACCTTCCTCCGGTCGGGGCGGCAGGCACGGGCGCCATCGCAGCCTGTTTACGCGGGTCGGGCGAGTGTTCGACGCCGTGCGTGGCCGGATGATGGCGATCATCCTGCTTGCGGCCATGCCCATCGCCCTGATCGGGGCCGTGCAGGCATGGCATAGCTATCACAATACCCTCGAGGCGCCGGGCTACCGCACCGATATGGCCGTGGCGCGCATCGATCTTGAACTGCGCCATGAATCCGAGCATGTCGCCTCGCTGCTGCAGGCCGTGGCGCGCATGCGGCTCGATAGCGGCGGGCTTGCGCGGATGCTGCAGCTTGTCGATTCCCTGACCGGGCGGCATTACAGCCAGATCGCGCTGGCCGATGACCGGGGCAATATCGCCGCCGCCGTCGGCCCCGACCATGACGCGACACCCCTGACCGTTGACGAGATGCCCCGCTTTCAGGGTGACGTGAAGCTTGTGGCCATACCTGATGCGCTGACGGGCGTGCCCGATCATTTCCGCATCACGGTTGCGGCCATGATTGGCGATGATGCCGGGCGTACGGCCCGGTCGGGCTACCTTACGGCCATCATGCCGCTGTCATGGCGCAGCGCCATGCTCCAGACCAGCGACCCCCGGCTTGACCTGATGCAGCAGAACGGCCCGATCGAGATCTGGGTCATGGACAGCCGTGCCCGCGCCACCATGCCGCTATGCGCGGATTGCAACTGGCAGGACCACCCACCGGCGCGGATCATGCAGTGGGCGCGCTTCGAGGTCACGCATGGCGTGGAGCACGACCACATCACCCTGCCGGAAGGCTCGTATTCCATCGGGCGGGTGCAGGGGGGCGTGTATGTGCTCACCATGACGCGGCGCAACGCCAGCGAGCGGCATGCGGTGGTCATGTTCGCCATCTCGCTCGTCTCCAGCGGGGTGCTGCTGCTCGTGGGGCTTCTGGGGGCCTCGAAAAGTGCGGATGTGCTGGTCATAACGCCCCTGCGCCAGCTTACGGCCTCGGTCAATCAATGGCAGCTTGGCGGCGTGTATGACGTGCGTTCGAACTGGGCCATGCCGCTTGAAGTCAGGCAGCTGGCCCATGCCTTCAGCAAGGCCACGCGCAGGCTGGCGCGCCATGAAAAGCGCCTTGAACGCGCGCAGGTGCGCCAGGAGCTGCTGCTCAAGGAGATGCACCACCGCGTCAAGAACAACCTGCAGATCGTGGCCTCCCTGCTCAACCTGCAGGCGGGGCGCATCCGCCAGCCCGGGGCGCGCGAGGAATTTGCCCAGGCGCGTGACCGCGTGCGCGCGCTGGCGACCCTGCACCGCTACCTGTATGCCGATGGCGAGCTGTACAGCCTGAACATGCAGAGCTTCGTGCGTGAACTGTGTGGCCAGATCATACATGCCATTGGTGAAGCCGATGAAGCGCGCATCACGCTTGATATCCGCGTCGATGACCTGCTGATGGTGCCCGATCAGGCCGTGCCGCTGGCCCTGATCGTGACCGAGGCGGTCAGCAACACCATCAAATACGCCTTCCCCGATCAGTTGCACGGCACGCTGGAAGTGGGGCTGCGCGCGCTTGATGGCGGGCGGGCGTGCCTGTGGATTGCCGATAACGGCGTGGGCATGGCGGCGGGCCGCAACCTTGGGGGCGCGGAAGATGAGCGCAGCGGAATCGGCATGCAGCTGATCCGCGGCTTTGCGCGGCAACTGGGCGGCACGTTGCAGATGTTCGAGGAAAACGGCACCCGCTATGTGCTTGTTTTTCCGTTAAAGCGGCCCGATCAGGACGAACTGGCCGACTGAATACATGCAAAAATGCATGGCAGAGTTATCTCACGGGCAGTTTATGGCGGCGCATGATGGCTGTCCCTGTGTCGTGTCATTCGGTATAGGGAGCGGTCATGAACGATGACAAGACAGTGATGAAGGCGTGGACCCGGGCACAGTCGCGCCTGGGGCGCAGGCAGGCCATGCCTGTCGTGTTGCTGGGTCTGGCCATATCCGCCATCGCCGTGGGGCAGGTGTGGTGCATCGCCACCGTGCTGGCCTGCGTGCTGGTGCCCGGTGGCATGCCGGTCGTTGCGTGGCCGCTGGCCGGGCTGGCCGGGCTGGCGGTAGCGCGCGCGGGGTTGCAGGCGGGGTCTGACACCCTGGCCGCGCGGGCGGGCATGAAAGGCCGCGCCCGGCTGCGTAATGGCGTGATCGAGGCCATCATGCGTGGCGGGCCGGGCCTTTTGCGCCAGCACCACACGGGTGAGCTGACCGCGCTGGCCGTTGACCGGATCGAGGCGCTGGACGGGTTCTTCGCCCGCTGGCTGCCCGCTTCCGTGCTGTGGGTGGCGGCACCGCTTGTTATTGGCGTGCTCGCGGCGTTCGTGCAGCCGGGCTCGGCGCTGATCATGGCCGTGTGCGGCATGGCCGTGCCGTTTGGCCAGGCGCTGTTCGGCATCGGGGCGGCCGTGGCCTCACGCAACCAGTTTCTGGCCATGACCCGCCTGCAGGCCCGCTTTCTCGACCGGGTGCGCGGCATCGCCACCATTGTCCTGTCCGGTCGCACGGAGGATGAAACCCGCAAGCTTGCCGCTGCGGCCGAGGAGTTGCGCCTGCGCACCATGAAGGTGCTGCGCGTGGCCTTCCTGTCTTCCGCCTCCATCGACTGCGCCATGGTTGTGGCCCTCGTGCTCATCGCCCTGCGCAACGGCGCCCACCTGATGGACCTGCATGAGCAGGGCGTGCCTGCCGCCATCATGGCAGGGCAGGTCGCGCGCGGGCTGTTCGTGGTGCTGGTGGTGCCGGAATTCTTTGCGCCCTTCCGCAGTCTTGCCCTGGCCTATCAGGACCGGGCCCATGCCTCGGGTGCGGCGGGCGCGATGCGCATCCTGCCCGATGCCACGCCCGCGCGGGTTGGCGGGCAGGCGGTGTGCGACATGACGGGGGGTGTCGCGGTCGCTTTCGAGCATGTCAGCTTCGCATGGGATGCGGCACGCGGCATGGCGGTTGATGATGTTTCCTTCAACGTGCCCGCGGGCCAGACGCTGCTGCTGTGCGGTGCATCGGGTTCGGGCAAGTCCACCATCATCGAACTGCTGCTCGGCTTCATCCAGCCCGCCAGCGGGCGCATTACGTTCAACGGCGTGGACATGACCACGCTGGCGCCTGAAGCGCTGGTGGCCATGACCTCGTGGATCGGGCAGAAGCCGGTGCTGTTTGCGGGCACGCTGCGCGAGAACATCCTGTTTGCCCGCCCCCATGCAACACCCGAACAGTTGCAAGCGGCCGTTGTGGCGGCAGCGGCCGAGGATTTCGTGGCCAGCCTGCCCCACGGGCTTGATACCTTTATTGGCGAGGGAGGCTTTGGCCTGTCTGGCGGGCAGGCGCAGCGTGTGGCGATCGCCCGCGCCTTCCTCAAGGATGCGCCGCTTGTGGTGCTTGATGAGCCAACCGCGCATCTTGACCCCGATACCGAGGCCGATGTGTTTGAAAGCCTGCGCCGCCTTGCCGCCCGGCGCACCGTCATCCTGGCGACCCATTCCAGTGCTGTAACGGGCTTTGACGGCCAGCGGATTGACCTGGCGCAGGGCCATGTCGTGACCAGTGGGGAGAAAGTATCGTGAAATCCTCACAGACAAGGGAACTGAACCGCATGGCCCGGCGCGAGGGCGTGCTCGCCCCCGTGGGCCGCATCCTGCAGATCTGGCAGCGTCGTGCGCCGCTGCTCACGGCGGGGGCGCTGCTGTCGCTGCTGGCCCTGATCATCGGCCTTGTGCTGATGCGCGAGGCCGGCATCCGCGTCGCGGCCATGACCATGGGCATGATCGTGGTCACCACCGGGGCGCTGCGCATCTTTGGCAGTGCGCGGGTGATCCTGCGCTATGCGGAGCGGCTGGTCACGCATGATGCCATGTTCCGCGCGCTGGCGGATGTGCGGGTGTGGTTCTTCCGCCACCTTGCGCGCGGGGCGGCGGCGGGGCTTGGCTTCCGCCGCGCGGGCGATCTGCTCTCGCGCCTCGTATCGGATGTCGAGACGCTGGACGGGCTTTACCTGCGCATCATCATTCCGCTGGCGGGGGCGTGCCTTGTGCTGCCGTTCCTGTTCATTGCCATCAACATGGTCAGTTCCGTTCTGGCCATGGTGGTGTGTGCGCTGTTCGCCTGCGGGGCGTTCGTGCTGCCGCTGTGCGCCGCCATGCTGGGGCGGCGCGAAGGTGGAGTGGTCAACCATGAGGCCGCGCAGTTGCGCGTGGGCGTGCTCGACATGGTGGGTGGCCTGCGTGAAATCGCGACCTTCGGTGCGGAGGGGCGCATGCTCGACCATGTGCGCGACCGGGATGCCGCCCTTTGCCGCGCGCAGATGAAGCAGGCCCGTATGCTGGCGCTTGCTGGCGCTGCCTCCTATCTGTGCGGGCAGGCGGCGGTTGTTGCGGTTCTGGCCGCGGCCCTTGGGCTGGGTATGCCGCGCATTGCCCCGCTGCCTGCCGCCGCCGTGCTGTTCCTCACGGTTGCGGCCTTCGAGAGCATTGGCGGGCTGACGCGCGCGGGCGCGCTGGCGGGCAACATCACCCGTGCCGCCGCCCGCGTGGTGGCGGTGGGCGACCTGCCCGGGCATGCGCCGCCTGAAGGCACGCAACCCGCGCCCGAAGGCACCGATATCCGCTTCGAGCAGGTTTCCTTCCGTTGGGATGAGGCCCGCGCGCCCGTGCTCGATCATCTTGACCTGAGCATTCCCGCAGGGCAGCGCATTGCGGTCATGGGGCCATCGGGGGCGGGCAAGTCCACGCTGGCGGCGCTGCTGCTCAAGGTGGTGGGGCCGCAGGCGGGGCGCATTACGCTGGGGGGCGAGGATATCGCCACCATCCGCGACGAGGCGCTGCGCGGGCGGATTGCGTGGCTGTCACAGGCGACGCATCTGTTTACCGATACGATTCGCGCCAACCTGCTGCTTGGCCGCCCCGATGCCACCGAGGCCGACCTGTGGGCAGCACTCGAGCAGGCCCGCGTGGCCGATGTGGTGCGCGACCTGCCTGATGGGCTGGATAGCTGGCTGGGTGAAGGGGGGGCGAGCGTGTCCGGCGGGCAGGGGCGACGGCTGGCGCTGGCCCGCGTGCTGCTGTCGCGCGCGCCGATCCTGATTCTGGATGAACCGGCCACCGGGCTTGATGCCCAGACCGAGCGTGAATTCCTGCTCACCCTCAATGACGTGACGCAGGGGCGCACGGTCATTTTGATCGTGCATCGGCTGACGGGTGTGGAAAAGCTGGATCAGGCATGGCGTATCGTGGGTGGCAAAACTGTGGCCGCTACGGCATGAAGGGGCGGTCATGCCCGCCGAAAGGATTGACGTGCCCCGCCCCAGCGGGCACGAAGTAGCGGAAAACCGGATCGGACACACCTCAAGGCTGGGCGCGGTCCGTCATGCATATCTGAAACGGGAGTAACTCCATCATGCGTCGCCTGTCCCTTCTTCTTGGTCTTGGTCTGCTGACAGGATGCGCTGGTGGCCATCCGGGCAAATATGTCGTGTTCTTCACCCCCAATTCGGCCCAGCTTGATGCTCCGGCCCAGACCGTGATCTCGCAGGCGGCCCAGCGCGCGGTGGCGCACAACGCCAAGGTGCGCGTTGAAGGCTATGCCGCTGCCAGCCATGACCTGTCGGCCGATGAGCTGCTGGCCATTGACCGCGCCAAGATCGTGGCCCGCCAGCTTGCGGTTGACGGCGTGGATGCAGGCCATATCAGCCAGCAGCCGCGTGGCCCGATGAACAATGAGGACGGTGCGCTGGCCTCGCGCCGGGTCGAGATCGAGGTTGGCGGACGCTGAGCGAAGGCCCCGCTTTTGATGATATGACCACGCCCGAAGGCGGCACGCGCGACCCGCGCGCGGTGCTGGCCGAGGTTTTCGGCTTTCCCGATTTCCGCGGCCTGCAGCAGCAGGCGGTGGCGGAGGTCATGGCCGGGCGCGACTGCCTTGTGCTCATGCCCACCGGCGGCGGCAAGAGCGTGTGCTACCAGGTGCCCGCCCTTGCCCGGCCCGGCACGGGGCTGGTCATATCCCCCCTGATTGCGCTGATGGATGACCAGGTTGCCGCGCTGCGGCAGCTTGGCGTCAACGCGGGTGCCCTGCATTCCGAGCAGGAACCAGAGGATGCTGCCCGCGTGCGTTCCGACCTGATGGCGGGGCGGCTCGACATTCTTTACGTTTCGCCCGAGCGCCTGCTCTCGCCGGGCATGCTCGACCGGCTCGGGCGGCTGACGCTCTCGGTCATCGCCATTGACGAGGCGCACTGCATCTCGGCCTGGGGGCATGAGTTCCGCCCCGAATACCGCGAGCTTGCGGCATTGCCGCAGCATTTCCCCAATGTGCCGCGCATAGCCCTCACCGCCACGGCGGATGCACGCACGCGCAGCGACATCCTTGAAGCCCTGGCCATGCCCGATGCCACGGTGCTCAAGGCCAGCTTCCACCGCCCCAATCTTGATATTGCGGTCAAGCCCAAGACATCGGAAATCCGCCAGCTCACCGCCATTCTCGACCGGCATCGCGGGGCGGCCTCCATCGTGTATTGCGGCAGCCGCAGCAAGACCGAGCGCGTGGCCCGCTCGCTTGCGGGCAAGGGCTATGCGGCGCTGCCGTTCCATGCCGGTCTCTCGCCGGTGGAAAAGCGTGCGGCACTGATGCGCTTCCGCTCGGGCGAGCCGGTGGTGATCGTGGCCACCATCGCCTTTGGCATGGGCATCGACCGGCCCGACGTGCGCGCCGTGGTGCATCTGGACATGCCCTCCTCGCCCGAAGGGTATTACCAGCAGATCGGCCGCGCCGGGCGCGATGGCGAGCAGGCGGAAACCGTGCTGCTTTATGGCGGCGATGACATGGCCCGCGCGCGTTACTGGCTGGAGCAGTCCAACGCGCCCGATGCGCAGAAACGCATCATGAGCGCACGGCTCGAAGCCATGATCGCCCTGACCGAAACCACGGGCTGCCGCACGCAGGCGCTGCTCTCGTGCTTTGGCGAGGAACTCGATGAAGCCTGCGGCCATTGCGACAACTGCCGCAGCCCGGTGGCCACGTTTGATGGCACGGTGGCCGCGCAGAAGGTGCTCTCGGCCATCTACCGCACCGGGCAGCGCTTTGGCGCGGTGCATGTGGCGGGCGTGCTGCGCGGCAAGACATCGGACATGACGGCGCGGCACGGGCATGAAAAGCTGAGCGTGTTCGGCATAGGCCGCGACCGGCCCGAGCCGTTCTGGCGTGGCGTGATCCGCCAGCTCATCGCGCGCGGCGCCATCAGGGTAACGGGCGAATATAACGCCCTGGCCCTTGAGGAAGGGCGCGCGCGGCCCATATTGCGGGGTGAGCAGCCGATCATGCTGCGCGAGGACGCAACCGAGGATCTCAAGGCCACCGCAGTGCGTGGCGTCGGCGGCGGCACCCGGCCTGCCATGGCCGACCTGACGCCTGAGGCTGCCGCCCGCTACGAGGCGCTGCGCAACTGGCGGCTAGGCGAGGCCCGTGAGCAGGAAATTCCGCCCTATGTCATTTTTCATGATGCCGTGCTGCATGATATTGCCCTTGAGCGGCCGACCTCGCTTGATGAACTTGGCATGATCCGTGGCGTGGGGGGCTCGAAACTGGCCCGCTACGGTGAGGCGGTGCTCGATGTGCTGGCGCAAACCGGGGCCTGAGGCCGCGCCATGCATGATTTTGCCCCCAGATCAGGAACAGCTTGCCCATGCGTTGCCCTTTTTGCGGACATGATGACACACAGGTAAAGGACAGCCGCCCGCATGAAGATGGGGCGGCCATCCGCCGCAGGCGCATCTGTGGCTCATGCGGGCAGCGCTTCACCACCATCGAGCGCGTGCAGTTGCGCGATCTTGTGGTCATCAAGGCCGATGCGCGGCGCGTGCCCTTTGAGCGCGACAAGCTTGCCCGCTCGGTGCGGATCGCGCTGCGCAAGCGCCCGGTGGATGCCGAGCGGATCGAGCGGATCGTCAACGGACTGGTGCGCAGGCTCGAGGCGATGGGCGAGACGGACATCCCCTCACGCGATATCGGGCGGCTGGTCATGGAAACGCTGCGCGAAATTGATTCGGTTGCCTATATCCGTTTTGCCAGCGTGCACTGGGATTTCCGTGAAACCAAGGATTTTGCTGATATTCTGGCCACGATTTCAACCGCCGGGCCGGGGGAGGGCGGCGAGGACTTTCCGCCTTCCGGCCCGAAAGACAAAGATTGAACTGGACCCCGCCGCCCAAAGAGGCGATGAAGCCGTGATTTTGCAGCAACGCCACAGCAGGAGTAACGCGCCATGACACAGACAGACGGCGACCGGCAGCCCAAGGTCCGTTCCCGTACCGCTTCACGCGTGGCAGCGGTGCAGGCCCTGTTCCAGATCGAACAGGGCCATGAAGGGGCGGAGCAGGTCATCAACCAGTTCAACCGCCACCGCCTTGGCGGGGCCGGGTCCGAATATGCCGAAGGCCAGGTGCCTGAAGCCGATGCGCGGCTGTTCGGCATTGTGGTGCGCGGGGCCATGGCCCGGCAGGAGCGTATCGACGCGCTGCTGCACGAGATCCTGCCCGCCTCGTGGCCGCTGGCCCGGCTTGACCCGGTGCCGCGCGCCATCATGCATGCGGCAGGCGGCGAGATGCTGGCCGCTGACCCCGCACCCGCGCGCGTCATCATCAATGAATACATGGATATCGGCCATGGCTTTCTGGCCGGTGATGAGCCGCGCATGCTCAACGGCGTGCTCGATGCCCTGTCACGCCGCGTGAACGAACCGGCTCCCGCCGCCACGGTCGAGGCGGTTCAGGAAGTCGTTGATGAAGAAGCGCCCGACAGCCCGGCTTCCTGAAGCGGGGAGATAAGGAGGGCGGCCATGGCAGCGGATCACGCCGAGGAGAACGGCCTGCCGGCTGAATTCGGCTTTATTGCCCGCGTGTTCCGCCCGCTGGCCGGGAACGGGGCGCTGGACCTGCGTGATGACGCTGCCGTATTTACGCCCCCTGCGGGCCAGCAGCTTGTCGTCGCGGCGGATGCCATGGTCGAGGGCGTGCATTTTCTGCCTGATGACCCTTCGCATACCATTGGCCGCAAACTGCTGCGCTGCAACCTGTCCGACCTTGCGGCCATGGATGCAACGCCGCTGGGCTACCTGCTGACCGTTTCCATGCCGCCTGCGCGTGATGAGGCCTGGTTTGCCGGGTTTGCGGCAGGTCTCGCGCAGGACCAGCAGCAGTTCGCCATTACCCTGCTTGGTGGCGATACCACCGCCACGGCTGGTCCGCTGGTGCTCTCGCTCACCATACTGGGGCATGTGGCCCCGGGCATGGCGCTGCGGCGCAATACGGCGCGGGTAGGTGACGGGATATGGGTCACCGGCACGATTGGCGATGGCGCCATGGGCCTGCTGGCCCGGCAGGGACAGGTGCCCGACCCTGATGGCTTCCTTGCCAGCCGATACCAGTTGCCGCGCCCGCGTCTGGGGCTTGAACTCGGCGGCATTGCCTCGGCGGGCATGGATGTGTCGGACGGGCTGGTGCAGGATCTGGGGCACATGGCGCGTGAGAGCGGTGTGGGTGCCATAATCGAGACTGCACGGGTGCCGCTTTCGCCTGCGGTGCGCGCACTTGGCCCCACATGGCTGCCGCGCTGCCTGACAGGCGGCGATGATTATGAATTGCTGCTGGCCGTGCCGCCCGCGCAGGAGGCCCGCCTGCTGGCCCATACTGGCCGCGTGGGCGTGGCCATGACCCGTATTGGCCAGATCGTGCCAGGGAGCGGCGTGCAGGTGCGTGATGAAGCGGGGCAGGACATAAAACTGGCCCACCGTGGCTGGAGCCACGTGGCCGACCTTGAAACATAAGAAAGTTTCTGGTGAAGCTTTTTCGGAAAGCTTTGAAGAACGCCGCCTTTTGGAAAAAAGACGGCGCCCGGAAACTTCTGTTTTTTCTTATTCTTCCAACGCGCGGTCATAGACCCGGTAGCGCTTGCACGGCTCGGGCGTGATGCGCTCGATCAGGCGGCGCATCGATGTGTTGGTTTCTAGCACCCAGCCCAGTTCGATGGTGCGGTAGGGCAGGCTGCGGCCACGCTTCATGAGTTCGGTAATGGCAAGGGCCGGCATGATCGCGCCCAGCGCGGTGCCATCGAGCACGGAGCTTACGCCAAGCAGGATCACGCGGGCGGAATGGAACTCGTGGCGCAGCAGCCGCTTGCCCAGCTTGAGCCAGCCCAGAGGCGAGGGGTCACCATTCAGGTCGGCCGAGATGTCGAACACGTTGGGCACCACCAGCGCCACGCAGACCGGCTTGCCCGCCTGCTCGATCAGCACGAAATGCTCGGGCTTGAGCAGTGGCTTCATCTCCACGATCATGGATTCGATGTCTTCGCGCGCCAGCGGGATCGATCCCCAGTTATTGCGCCAGGCATCGTTGTAAAGCTGGCGGAGGATCTCGCCATCTTCCTTGATGCGGTCCATGCGCAGGCCGCGCGTGGTGACATTGCCCAGCCTGCCTTCGCCCAGCCGCAGGCTGGCGGGCACGAGATGGGCTTCCTCCGCATCCGGCCCGGTATGCATCTGGTAGGCCACGAGGTCGCGCACCTTGGTGCAGCCGCAGGCATCCATCATGCCGGGCAGCCATTTGGGGTGCCACGGCATGGCCACCATGGGCAGCGCGTGGTGGCCTTCGAGCATCATCCCGAACTCGCCATTGCTGTCGAGTGTCTGGGGGCCGCGCATGGTCTTCATGCCGCGCTGGTGCAGCCATGTGCCTGCGGCATCGAGCAGGGCGGAAACCACCTCAAGGTCGTCAATCGCATCGAGCGCGCCAAAAAAGCCGATCGGCTCGCCATAATGCTCCATCGAGACCGGATCGATCTGCGCCGAGATGCGGCCCACGGCCCGCCTGCCGCGCATGGCCAGAAAATACTGCGCCCGCCCGTTGCGGAAAAAGGAGTTCTTGCGCGGGGTGAGCAGGTCGCGCTGGGTCAGGTCGAGTGGTGGCACATAGCCCGGCAGCCCCGCATAGAGATGGCGGGGCAACTGGATGAAGGTGGTCATCTGACGAAAACCGGAAACGGGTATGATAGTAAGGCGATCGGTTTCGTTCATGACCGGTTCGTTGCATCCTGAACATTACCGGCATCGACCTTCATTCCGTGGCAAAACGGGGCAGGCTATGCAGGCATGGGTTGAAAGAAATGATTCGGTGGTCCGTCCTGTTGTTGTGCTCATGGCACAGATGGACCCTGAAAAGGAAGATGGACAATGACAGTAAGCTCTGCATCACGCACGGATGAAGGTCGATATGTGCTGATTACGGGGGCCTCGAGCGGGATAGGAGCGGAACTGGCGTGGCTTTATGCGGCCCAGGGGCGCCCACTTGTGCTGTGGGGGCGCGATGCCGGGCGGCTCGATGCGGTGGCGGCGCGCGCGCGGGGCCATGGCGTTGCGGTGCAGACCCGCGTGCTCGACCTGGCGGACGGGGCCGCCGCCATCGCGGCCCTGCGCGCTGATGATGCCGCCCATCCCATCGGCATCGCCATCCTTGCCGCCGGACTGGGCGACATGCGCCGCGGTGATGAGGTGGTGGAAAAGGCGGAGGACGTGCTGCGGCTGGGACTGGTCAATTACGCCACCCCTTCCGCCATGGCGGCGGCGGCGGCGGAATGCATGGTGCCGCGCGGGCGGGGGCATATCGTCATGCTCGGTTCGGTCGCGGCCTTTCATGCGCTGCCGTTTGCCGCTGCCTATTCCGGCTCCAAGGCCGGGCTCAAGCGTTTTGCCGAGGCCCAGCAGATGGCCCTTGCTCCCCTTGGCATCGGGGTGACGCTGGTCTCGCCGGGGTTTGTCGATACGCCCATGAGCCGCCGCGTGGTGGGGGCCAAGCCCTTTTTGCAGAGCGCGCCCTCTGCCGCCCACCGCATTGCGCGCGCGGTGGCCCGTAACCAGCCGCATCTGGTCTTTCCGTTCGTGTTTTCGGTGCTGCGGCTGGTCGATACGCTGGTGCCGTGGCCGCTCAAGCGGCGTATCCTTGCCGCCATCAAGGCGGACCAGACGGACTGACCGGGCCGTGCGGGGAGGTTATAAAATGTATTTTAGTCCTGATCGCAACGATTATGGCCATTTTGTGACCTCGATCAATGAAATGCCGACCCGGCTGGTCTCTTTTCAGTTCTGAGATATAAACCCATGGGCCTGCGAGGCTTCAATTCATCCGCCTGTTGCATGTGATGCCGGGGGCGGGCACACTTGCAGGCCATTTTTATTACAATGATGCGGGCAGCAAGCTGCCGTATGGCCACGGAGCGTGACCGGACATGAAAGAGATCGTAGCAGTTGACATTGGTGGAACCCATGCGCGGTTTGCCATTGCCCAGGTAGACCAGGGCCGTGTCGTCACGCTGGGGGAGGCCACGACCCTGAAATGTGCCGATCACGCCAGCCTGCAGCTGGCGTGGGAAGCCTTTGCCCGCGTGGTCAACCGCCCGCTGCCCAAGGCGGCCGGCATTGCCGTGGCGTGCCCGATCAAGGGCGATATCCTCAAGCTGACCAACAACCCGTGGGTGATCCAGCCTGCGTGGCTGCCGGTCAAGCTGGGGGTGGACGAGCTGATCCTGGTCAATGACTTCGGCGCGGTGGCCCATGCCGTGGCCCAGGTGGGCGTGGACAGCCTCCAGCATATCTGCGGGCCTGACATTCCGCTGCCCGAGCAGGGTGTGACCACCGTGGTGGGGCCGGGCACGGGGCTGGGCTCGGCTTACATCGTGCGGCGCAAGAATGGTTACTTCGTGTGCGAGACCGAGGGTGGTCATATCGATTTCTCGCCGCTCGACCAGCTGGAAGACCGGATCCTGACCGTGCTGCGCCGCCGTTACCGCCGCGTGTCGGTCGAGCGCGTGGTGTCCGGGCCGGGCCTGCTGAACCTGTATGAGGCGATTGCCGAAATGGGGGAACTCTCGGTCAAGGCGCGTGATGACAAGGCTCTGTGGACCATGGCGCTGGAAGGCTCCGACCCCGTGGCGGCCGCAGCGCTTGAGCGCTTCTGCCTCAGCCTGGGCACCGTGGCGGGCGATCTTGCGCTGGCGCAGGGCGGCAGCGCCGTGGTGATTGCAGGCGGCCTTGGGCTGCGCCTGGCCAAGCACCTGCCCAATTCCGGCTTTGCCGAACGCTTCGTGGCCAAGGGCCGGTTCGAGGGCATGATGTCGGAAATGCCGGTGAAGCTGATTACCTATCCGCAGCCCGGCCTGCTCGGTGCGGCAGCCGCCTTTGCCGAGGCTTACCGCCAAGACTGACAGCCAGCCCGGAAAGGGCTGCCTGATAAAAAATAATAACAGCGTCCTGATGCCGCCTTTTCGCAAGAAAGGGCGGTATTTTTTTAAAACGCTTCACAAAAAAATTGTGATTTCAGTTTGTTATGGGCGCGCAGACTTCAGCCGCGCCACAGATGACCGGGCATGGCATCGTAATGCCGGGTCAGGAAATCGAGCAGCAGGGCGATCACCTGCCCCATATGCTGCGGGTCATGGTGGGCATGGCGGGCGAGTTCAGGCAGGGGGCGCTGGTCGATCATCGCAGCAATGAGCACGCGCTCGTAACGCGCCCCGATAATATCGTGAATGTGGCGATACCGGTTGATCGACCCGATCCGCCCGTTGAGCGGGCGGCGCGACAGGCCGAGCGATGTCCGGTCAAACAGCGGATCTTCAAGCCCCAGCACGCCAATCCGGTAATCCGTGGCCCAGAACCGTGCCGCCTCGACCTGGCGGGCGGTAATGATGCCATCATGGCGCAGGGTCTCGATAATGACGGGGAGTGCCGGGTCATGATCCGCCTGCGTGCCAGGGGCGGTTGGCTGGGCAGTCAGTGGCGCGGGACTGTCGGCAGGCAAGGGGCGTACTTTCATGGTCGCGTAAGCGTGTATCATCTTCGCGTTGTGGCGGGTGGTCAATCACAAGATGTACGGTTGGGCTGCCATGCGGCACGGGCCTGTTCTGGCCTGTCATAAAAAAACGGCATCACCGGGGTGCAGGTGATGCCGTAAGTTTCCGTGGGAAGGGTTGGGAAATCGACGGTCGGGAATCTGTCGGGGAACCCACGGGTGACAGTTCTGATAATGATAATAATTATTATTATCAAGATAAAAATTGACGCCCGCTTCCCCCGCTGCTGCTGGACCCGCACCCTAAAACGTGTTGCCATGACCCACACCTTCAAAGCAGGCAGGGAACAGCATGGCCATTACACCGCTTGAGGTCGCGGCACGGGGAACAGGCGGACGGCGCGGCGCCGACATCCTTCTGGAAATTCTGGAAAGTGAAGGGGTTCGCTATATCTTTGGCAATCCCGGCACGACGGAACTCCCCCTGATCGATGCCCTGCAGCGCCGCCCGGACCTGAAATATATCCTGGCCCTGCAGGAAGCCAGCGTGGTGGCCATGGCCGATGGCTATGCCCAGGCGGCAGGCCGTCCCGGCTTTCTCAACCTGCATACGGCAGGCGGGCTGGGGCATGGCATGGGCAACCTGCTCAATGCCAGCGTATCGCAGACACCGCTGGTGGTGACGGCGGGCCAGCAGGATTCGCGGCATACCATTTCCGATCCGCTGCTGTTTGGCGATCTGGTCAGCATCGCCACCCCGGCCGTGAAATGGGCGCAGGAAGTGCTGCATGCCGACCAGTTGCCCGTGCTGGTGCGCCGGGCCTTCAACGATTCGATGGCGGCACCTTCGGGGCCGGTTTTCCTGTCGCTGCCCATGGATGTGATGGAGGAGGCCAGCGATATCGACATCGGCAGCCCGTCTGTCATCAACCGCGAGGCCATAGCGGGCGGGCTGCCGGAACTGGCCCGCGCGCTGGCTGGCATTGCGCCGGGCCGGCTGGCCATCATCGCGGGCGACGAGGTGCATGGGGCGGATGCCGCAGCACAGGTCGCTGCCGTGGCTGACATGCTGGGGGCGCCGGTTTATGGCGCGTCATGGCCCTCACGCATTCCGTTCGCCACGTCGTGCCCGCTCTGGGCAGGCAACATGCCCACGCGCGCTACCGATATCGCCAGCCGCCTTGCGGATTATGATGCGATTTTCGCGCTGGGCGGCAAGTCGCTCATCACCATCCTTTATTCCGAAGGTTCGCCCGTGCCACCGGGCTGCGCGGTCTATCAGGTCTCGGCTGATGCGCGTGACCTTGGCCGCACGTTCCAGACGCCACTCTCCCTCGTGGGTAATATCCGCGCCTCGCTCGACGTGCTGCTGCCGCTGTTGCAGCGCGAGACGGAGCCGAACCGCGCGGCCCATGTCGCCGCGCGCGAAAAAGTTGTGGCGGCCCGCACCCGCAGGCGCCTCGAGGCCGAAGAACTGGTGGCGGCCCATCAGGATGATGCGGTCATCGCCCCCTGTGTTGCCGCCCACGAGGCCGTGCGCGCCATTGGCCCGCAGGTTGCCATTGTGGATGAGGCAATCGCCACGTCGTCCTACACGCGCATGTTCCTCAACAGTGACTGGGCAGCGCAGTATTCCTTCCTGCGCGGAGGGGCGCTGGGCTGGGGCATGCCCGCTGCGGTGGGGGCCTCGCTCGGGTTGGGGCGCGAGCCGGTGGTCTGCCTTGTGGGTGATGGCGCGGCCCTTTATTCCCCGCAGGCGATCTGGACGGCCGCACACGAGCGGTTGCCCGTGACATTCGTGGTGATGAACAACCGCGAATATAACGTGCTCAAGGGCTTCATGCGCGGGCAGACGCATTATGTCTCGGCCCGGCAGGGGAATTTTCTGGCGATGGATCTGTGCGATCCGCCCATCGATTATCAGGCGATGGCGACTTCATACGGGCTGGAGGCCCGGCAGATCACGCGGGCAGCCGACATTGCACCGGCCATTGAGGCCGCGATGGCGTCTGGGCGGCCCAACCTTGTGGAGATCGTGATCAGTACGGTCTAGTTGAGCTGGAGCGCTTTTGAAAAAAGCGCTCCATCAACAGTTAACGGATGGGAAAGGTGCAGGCCGCGGGCGTGGCCTCGACCCGTTCGCCACCGGGATTGACCTTAAGGGTCAGGCGCATGACGGCGGCAGCCAGATGCGCCCCGCTCGTGTGCATGGTCGCCTTGATGTCGACGCCGTGGTTGTTATCGAGCACCGTCACGTTGCGGCCCCGGCCAATCGTGCCTTCAGCCCTTACCGACCAGTACGTGCCATTGATGTCGGACAGGCGGGCAAGGTTATAGACCTTTCCCTCGCCGCGTAGCGTGCTGTAGCCGATTCCCACAGCGCCACCGCCCGTGATCTTGACCGGGTAGGAATGGCCGCCAAAATAAAGCCGCCCCTTGCCCCATGAATAGCCACCGGCAAGGGCGGCGTCATGCAGGCGAAAGCACAGCGAAGCCGTGGGCTGGCCCAGCGCGTCAGCCGCCCAGGCGGAGGGGGCGGCCAGTAGTCCCGCTGCAAAAAGGACGGGGGCGGAAAGAAGAGCTGGGCGCACGATATGTTCCTGTTACGATAGGCTGGCTGGGAGCATGAAGGTCGTCACTGGGCTCCGGCATGGTTGACCGGCTTCGTTCTTTGTTTTTCAGTTGATTATCATCAAAAGGCAACCCCCTGTCTGTTTCATGCCCTCTGCCTGCATGACGGGAAGGGAAGGAAACGCATCCATGCATTCTGTAACATGTGTCACGCGCCGCATGCAGCATGATAGTCCCGATTGCGGCCCCGTCCTGCGGCGCATCCGCGTGCGTGCCCCTTTTGTTTATGGCCTGACGAACTATGTCGCCGCCACCCTGAGCGCCAATGTGTTGCTTGCCGCAGGCGCGGCGCCTGCCATTGGGGCCGCTCCCGGTTGGCCTGCCGCCTTCGGGGCGGGGGCTGGTGGGCTATGGGTGAATGCGGCGGGGCTGATCAACGCGACAGTGCACGATATGCTGGCTGCAATCGACGCGGCCAACGCGGCAGCGGTACCGTGGGTGCTCGACCCCGTGGCCATGGGGGCTGGCGCTGCGGAATATGATGACATCATTCGCAGCATGGCAGCGCGCAGGCCTGCGGTCATTCGCGGCAATGCCAGCGAGATCATGGCGCTGGCAGGCGGTGCCGCCACCGCGCGCGGGGTGGAAACAACGGCCTCGATCACGCAGGCCGTGCCACTGGGGCAGGAACTGGCGCACAGGCTGGGTGCGATCGTGGCCATCAGCGGGCCGGAGGATCATGTCCTTTCCCCCGATGGTGCGCTGATCATCATACCGGGCGGGCATGTCTGGCTGACAGCCGTAACCGGGGCGGGCTGTGCCCTGGGCGGCCTGATTGCTGCCAGCCTTGCCGTAACCCCCAGGCCAGACGAGCGGCTGACAGCCGTCGCGGCAGTGCATGCCCTGTATGCCCGCGCTGCCGAAAAAGCGGCTGGCCCAGCGCAGGGCCCAGCCTCCTTCGCCACGGCGTTTGTTGATGCCCTGGCGCAGTTGCAGGGCATGGCGCACGATTAAATCAGGAAATATCGGCCATGAGGGAGACATGGGCCGCGATGATCTTCCAGCCATCGGGCATACGCACCCATGTCTGGCTCTGCCGCCCGATGCGTTCGCTGCCATGGCGGCGGAATTCCAGATCAACCGTGCCCAGATCCGTGCCAATGGCGGTGATGTGCCGACGCAGCACATCGCGCGGTGGCGAACCGCCCGTGCGGTTGCGGCGGAAGGCGGCAATTTCGTCATATCCATATAACGTCTCGCCCACGCCATAACGCACCGTTTCAGGTCCGTGATAGAACAGGGCATCGAGTTCAGGGATGTCGTTTTCACCCAATGCACGCTCGTAGCGGTCGGACATGGCGGTCAGTTCCGCCACGATTTCATTGCGGTTCAGTTCCGGGGGCATGTGGTTTTCCCTCAATAGTGACTGGTCAGGATGCCGGGGCAGGCGGAGTGACATGCGGCGCTTCATCCGTCACATTGATAACAGCCTCATCGGAAATCGACACCACTTCCGATGGTGGGCGATGGGCCACTTCATCCGTTTTGCGGGTCAGGTCATTGATGACCGTTTTCAGTTCGGTCACCTCATCGCGTACGTCATTCAGAATTTCCATCAGCGCCGCATGGTCTTCCGCCGCGCGCTGGTCTGCCCCCCGGCTCAGTACCGCGTTGCCCACCATCAGGGCGGGCAGGGCAACGAGCTGAATGCAGTTGCTTATATAGAGCAGCGTGTTCTGCCATGCGGGGGCCGCCAGCGG